>DADR01000024.1 GCA_002495055.1 Methanoregula sp. UBA247
GTGCGGAGGCTCGGCCGGATCACCACCATTGCCCCGGACGGCGACCTGTCCATCGGGAAGGATATTTCTGAGATGACGATCACGGACAAGGCAAGCGAGAACAAAGCAGCCGAGCTTGGAAAGCACACGCTCGTCATCGTTGCGACAAGCGACTGGACGGTTATCCCGCTTGAGAATCTTGTGGCACAGTCCGATAAAATCATTGCACTGGTAAAAGACGAGAAAGATGCCCGGATGGCACTCCACGTCCTTGAGAAGGGAACGCATGGCATCCTCCTGAAAACTGACAGCCCGGCCATGGTAAAATCCGTTGCAGCACTCATAAAATCACCCACCGGTAAGGTCGGTCTCGTTCCCTTTAAGGTGACAACTATCCACCCGGTCGGCATGGGTGACCGGGTCTGCGTGGACACCTGCTNNCCCCGCCCGTTCCGGGTGAATGCCGGGGCAGTCCATGCCTACATCCTCCTGCCGGACGGGAAGACCGCGTACCTGTCGGACCTCGCCATCGGCGGCCAGGTGCTGGTCTCTGATATGAAGGGTACAGCCCATACTGCCATCATCGGCAGGACCAAGATCGAGCGCCGGCCCCTGCTGCTGGTTGAGGCGGAAGCCGGAAAGGCAAAGGTCAGCCTCATCCTCCAGAACGCAGAGACTATCCGGCTGGTCGGAGAGGACGGGAAAGCCATCTCTGTAGTGAACCTCCAGAACGGCGATACCATCATGGGCTGCGTGCTCGAAGGCGGCAGGCATTTTGGTATGGCAGTCAAAGAGACAATCCGTGAGAAGTGATACATGAAGGCAGGAATTATCGGCGGCACCGGAAAAATGGGCAGGCTCTTTACCCCGGTTTTTGAGCGGGCTGGGTATGAGGTTCTGGTTTCGGGCAGGTCAACTACCCTGACAAATACCGGTCTGGCAGAACAATGCGATCTTGTCATTGTATCGGTGCCTATTCACGATACTATCCGGGTAATAAAAGAGATTTCCCCGGTCCTTACAAAAGACCAGGTCCTCTGCGATTTTACCTCATTAAAGACAGGACCGGTGGCAGCAATGCTGCGATCAGATGCCCAGGTAATCGGGCTGCACCCGTTATTCGGGCCAACGGTACAATCGCTCCGCCGCCAGACGATTATTGTCTGCCCGGCACGGGCTGAGGAACATATCGTTGTGTCCCTTCTCGATCTCTTCAGCCGCGAAGGAGCACAGTGTACCCTTACCACTCCTGAACACCACGACCGGATGATGGCAGTCGTGCAGGGGCTCACGCACTTTGTGACGCTCTGCATGGCAGATTCGGTGAGAAGGCTGGGAATCGATATAGAATCGACACGGGCTTTCACCAGCCCGGTATACCAGCTTGAACTCTCCCTTGTCGGCAGACTGCTGTCACAGGACCCATCTCTCTACGCAGATATCCTCCAGGAGAACCCTTATGTCCCCGAGGTACTTTCAGTCTGTACATCATCAGCAGAAAATCTTGCCGGGATTGTTGCCACAAAAGACACCGGACGGTTCCGGGAATTTTTTTTAACAAACAGCGAACATCTCGGTGCCTATTGTGACGAAGGTATGAAAACAACCGATGCCCTGATAGAATATATGGTGAACCGATGACGATTGTCACGCTTGGGCCTGAAGGGACGTTCTCTCACGAACTTGCCCTGAAAATGGGGTTCACTTCCATCCGGTTATCGTCAACGATACGGGGTATCTTTTCTGCGGTTGCTGAAGGTGAGGGTGACGGGATAGTACCCTTAGAGAATTCCGAAGCCGGTGGTGTCGGTGAGACCCTTGACGGTTTATTGCGGTATCCACTTTTCATCACTGATGAGATGTACATGCCCATTCACCACCATCTCGCATCCCAGGTTTCCCTGTCCTCCCTGAGAGTGGTCTACGCCCACCCCCAGACCCATGAACAATGCAGCGATTACCTGGAAAAGTGGGGAGGTCCGGTCATCCATACCAGCAGCAATGCATCCAGTGCTCTTGAAGCAAAAAAAACTCCCAATGCGGGGGCAATACTGTCTGCATCAGCCGCATCGATCTATAAAATGCCTGTCATTATCGAAAACATCGAGAACAACCCTTCCAATACTACCCGGTTTGTACGCATTTCCCGTACGCACCGGGTTCCTGACGGGGCGCAAAAATGCAGCATTATCATTGACCCAAGCACGGATCGCGCCGGTCTCCTGCACGACCTGCTGGAAGTTTTTGCACATCGCAGGATAAATCTCACAAGGATTGAATCCCGCCCGTCAAAAAGAGGCATGGGAAACTATGTGTTCTTCCTTGACTATGCGTGGTCAGCGGATACTGACCAGGCCCTTGAAGAGCTCAAATCCTTAACAAACGTAAAAGAGCTGGGGTGCTATAAAAACAGCGGAGTTGCGGAATGAACGCTACCCTGCCCCGACTAAAAAGCGTACAACTGGCGGTCAGTGCGCCTCCCTCAAAGAGTTACACCCACCGTGCACTCATCATCGGGGCTCTCGGGAGCGGTACAACCACCATTATCCAGCCACTCTATGCACAGGATACGAGGATCACCATGAATGCTCTCAGGATGCTTGGAACAACGATAACGGAAAAACCTGACCGGATTATTGTAACGGGATGTAACGGTACATTTTCCAATCCTGAAACGACAACTCTTGATCTCGATAATTCAGGCACGAGCCTGCGCCTTCTTGCTTCGCTTGCATTGTTATGCAAAAATCCACTCATCCTCACGGGGAGTCCACGGATGCAGGAACGCCCGATAGGACCGCTTGCAGAGGCCCTGCGTCATGTCGGGGGATCGATCACCTACGTAAAAAATGCGGGATACCCCCCGCTGGAAGTGAGCGGTTACCTGAAAGGGGGCCCTGTGACCGTTGACGGGACGCTCAGCAGCCAGTTCATCTCTTCTGTACTTATCGCAGCGCCTTATGCTGAGACAGAAGTTGAGGTAACGATCCCGTCACCTCCTGCATCGCAGTCATACCTGGATATTACTGTTGATGTCATGCGGAGGTTTGGTGCGCAGGTATCCCGGGATGCCTATGCCCGGTTTTTGGTGAGCAATCTTAAAAAGTACGGGGGCAGGACCTACGTTGTTGAAGGAGACTACTCTTCCTCATCGTATTATTTTGCCATTGCTGCAATCTGTGGTGGAAGGGTAACGGTCAAAAACCTCCCATCCGGTTCAAAACAGGGCGATCGCAGGTTTCTTGATGCGCTCGGTAAAATGGGGTGTGAAGTGACCTGTTCAGGGGATACTGTGACCGTTGAGAGAATAAGGGATTTAACGGGCATTACGTATGACATGTCTTCTTCTCCGGATACCGTCCAGACCCTCTGCATGGTTGCAGCAATGGCAAAAACGCCCACCACGATTACGGGTATCAGTCATCTAAAGTATAAAGAAAGCGACAGAATCACCGGTACAGCAGAACGATTGAAATCCCTCGGGGGAAATGTTCAGGTTGAAAACGATCGCATCACTATTTACCCTGCCCTCCTCCATGGGGGGATTATCGATTCGGATAATGACCACCGCACAGCCATGAGTTTTGCAGTCCTGGGATTCGGTATCGGGGGAATTACCATCAGGGATGCGGAGTGCGTGAGTAAATCATTTCCAAAATTCTGGGATTCACTTAATGAGGTTATGCAATGAGAAGGATCGTATTAACCGGTTTCCGCGGGACGGGGAAAACTGAAATTGGTAAAATCCTGTCCTCGCGTCTGAACAAAGCCCTCATCGATACCGATGACCTGATTGAGACAAAGACCGGTCGGTCGATACCGGCAATTTTTCATTCCGAGGGAGAAGAACGGTTCCGGAGTATCGAACGGGAAGTCATCGCATCGCTCCCCACCGCAGATGTCATTATAAGTACGGGTGGAGGTGTTGTCTGTGATCCAAAAAATATGGAACATCTCCGACAGAACAGCACCATGATACTCCTGGTCGCAGATATTGATACCATTGAACAGCGATTACTGAAAAAGCCCCGTCCCCCGCTCACCGGTCTCCCCTTGAGAAAAGAAATTGCTGAGATGATGGACCGCCGCCGCCAGAATTATTATGCCGGATCTGACTTCTGTATCGATACCACGGAGACTTCAACAGTCGATGCCGCAGAAAAAATTATTACCCTCTTAACCAGTGGGATATCCGGCCAGGTTCCGCGGGAAAAGGCACTGGCATTTTTTAAAACAGGACGACTTCCCCCCGTTGCTCTGGAAAAACTGACAGAAATCCTCAATGGCCAGGACCGAGACCCTTTAACAAGGATCATGGGAGTTGCCGGCTACCCGTGTGCTCATAGCCGGAGCCCGAATCTTTTTAATGCACTTTTTGCATCCTACCAGTTGAATTATCATTATACCTGGTTTGAGGACCCGGAACTTCATGAGATCATGGATGTTGCACGGGCAGTCGATGCAAAAGGACTTTCGGTGACGATACCGTTCAAAAAGGATGTGATTAAATACATCAATGAGATTGACGAGCACGCTGCACAGGAAATCGGCGCAGTCAATACCGTGGTGTTTGCCTGCGGGACAGCGATCGGGCATAACACGGACTGGCTGGGGGTACGTAAACCTCTGGTTTCTTTAAAAGGGGCAAAAGCCGTGCTTCTTGGAGCAGGAGGTGTTGCAGCGGGTGCTGCATATGCCCTCACCGATCTTGATATGGATGTCACGATTCTGAACCGGACCCCGGAAAAGGCAAAAAACCTTGCTGAGCGGTTCGGATGCAAATGGGGCATTTGGGATGAATTTGATGTAATCAGACCGGATCTTGTCGTCAATGCAACCCCTCTTGGCATGCAGCCTGATACCCGTAACCCGTTAAGGGAGGATCAGCTGAACAAAGATATGACCGTATTCGATCTTGTGTATACGCCCCCGGTAACTCCCCTGATTGAGGCAGCACGGGCGAAGGGGTGCCCTACCATTACCGGTCTGGAAATGTTCATAGAACAAGCCCGGGAGCAGTTCTACCTGTTCTTTGGCATAGATGTCCCTGCTGAAAAAATGCGGGAGCTGGTGCAATGAATTCATTCGGCAGAAATTTTCGTATAACCAGCTTTGGCGAGAGCCACGGCCCGGGAATTGGTGTTGTCATTGACGGTTGTCCCCCGCGTATGGAACTTAAAGAAGCGGATATACAACCATTCCTTGACAGGAGACGTCCCGGGACATCACCGCTCACTTCACCAAGAACGGAGAAGGACTGTGTAGAGATACTCTCCGGGATCTTTGAAGGCAGGACTACCGGTGCGCCAATCGCGCTGTTCGTGCGCAACCAGGACCAGCAGTCAAAGGATTATGAAGAATTCCGCGAAAAATTCCGCCCGGGCCATGCTGATTTCACGTATTGGGAAAAATACCGGATACGGGATCACCGCGGAGGGGGGAGGAGTTCGGGACGCGAGACCATCGGGCGGGTTGCTGCTGGTGCCGTTGCCGTGAAGTACCTGTCAGCACAGGGTATCTTGGTAAAAGGTTCAATTATTGCAGTGCACGGCAAAACAGACCCTGGCGAAATACAGCAGGAGATCCTGTCGGCAAAAGAGGCGGGAGATTCTGTAGGTGGTATCGTTGAAATAACTGCCCGGGGGTGCCCGCCTGGTCTTGGCGATCCTATCTTTGGCAAGCTGGACGCCCTCATTGCCGGGGCCATGATGGGTATTGGCGCTATCAAGGGAGTCGAGATTGGTGACGGGTTTGCCGTGGCCGGAAGGTTCGGGAGCGAGAACAACGATCCGATGACAAGAGATGGTTTTGCAGGCAACCATGCCGGTGGTATTCTGGGAGGCATCTCATCAGGACAGGATATTGTGGTAAGGATTGCGGTCAAACCAACTCCCTCTATTGAAAAGATCCAGAAGACCCGGGACATTCACGGGAACGTGGTTGATATATCGGTTAAGGGTAGACACGATCCCTGCATTGTCCCCCGTATTGTTCCAGTCGCTGAAGCGATGCTCGCACTGGTGCTGGTGGATTGTGTGTTGGAGCAGAAGAAGATAATGAGGTAAAAAATAATTTAGGTGAATTTAAAATCATTTCCTGATTTTAGCGTATCATCTTTTATTCCAAAATTGAATGATTTTTCAGGGTACTTTTTTCACAATATAGGATCAGTTCATCGTTTGAAAGTCAGAATCTGCAAAATTGAGCAATCATTTTAAAAAAATGATTATACCCATTTTCCTATTACGATTTGGTCAGTAGTTCCACCGAATCTGAAGGAGGTATCCACAACTCCATCGAGGTTGTAATCAAAGTACCAATAACCGGTTGACGGCCGGAAAATTGCGATTCCGTCTTTCCCGTCAGCATCCCAGTCTCCTTTAGTTATTTGGTCGTCATTATTACCGTACCTGAAGGATTGATCGACTAAACCATCGAGATTATAATCGAAATACCAGTACCCGGTCGAATTTCGGAAGATTGCGATCCCATCCTGTAGGGTCGAATTCCATTTTCCGGCGATTATCCGGTCCCCGGTACCACCATACCTGAAGGATTTATTGGTTATACCATCGAGGTTATAATCAAAGGACCAATACCCGGTTGATGGTTGGAAGACAGCAATCCCGTCCTTCCCATCTCCTTTGATAATCTTATCCGTGCTATTTCCATACATGAAGGATTTATCAACAATGCTATCGAGGTTGTAATCGAAATACCAATTCCTGTTTGAAGGTCGGAAGATAGCGATCCCATCTTTCCCATCCCCATCCCAATCTCCCTCGATAATCAGGTCAGTACTTCCTCCATGGACCTCTTTGTAAGATTTCATGTATTAAGGAATGGCGAACATCGAATGAGAAGGGGAAATTATTTGATTCAATCCTCCGAAGAGAATCGGAATCATCATCCACTCAATCCAGGTCAACTGTTCCTTCTAATTTTCAGATTATCCTTTATCGTTTTATATCATCGAGATGTACCTAGTTCGAATAATATTAATCATACAGATGAATGTTAATCGAATTGATGAAAAAAAGAGAAGTCCGCGGTACAATTTCAAAAAAATTTGCTTATGCTTGCAAGAGAATTATGCTCGTTCGATCTCATTCCGGGTTGCCTCACCCTCAAATTCGCGCGACTAGATCTTCGATCTTTCTATCGAAAACCAAAAATGTGATCTAAATAAAATATTTTTAACTTAAATCAACTGTGTCCCAATTGTTATAAGTGACAATAAATCCACCATCCGAAGTCTGAATTATCGTATCTGCGAATACATCAAAGCGAGGATTTTTTACAGGAATTGTACTCTCCCACACCGGAGTCTCATTTCGGTTTAACTTGACAACATGCACGCTGCGGTTTACAATTTCTGCATAAATATACCCGGTATCTTTTGTCAGAATAATTGGATAGGTTGCATTGAGAGTTTGCTTTTTGATGAGAGTTCCATTAGAGCTGAAATGGAACATCCCTGTTTTACCACTACTGAATTCTTCATCAGACAAGAAAACCAGAAAGCCTTCCGGAATCTTAAAGACGGAATGCCGGATAAAATTGCTTTTTTCCGGAATAGAGGTTGAATGAATGAAATGCCCTTCCGGATCAAATTGGGATAGCACTATGGTGTAATTATTCCAAACGAGAGGACCATGAATGAAGTATTCGAGAATAAATCCATGGCTATTTTCCAGTTCAACAACAGAATTCATATCACTGGCACTACTATTCGGATATGATCGTTGCCAGAGAACGGTACCATTTCTATCGAGTTTCAGGAAAACCGGCCCTGCGATGACAATTCCCCCATCGTCTGTTTCAATTGCCGACCAATAATCTGAGGAATTCCCTGTATTCCTGCTCCAGACCTTGTTCCCGTCATGGTCGAGTTTGTAGATCTCTCCTGTATTGAATACCGTTACAAATCCCCCATCATCGGTAAAGGTAATCGTCGTGGCTTTACCGATTCCAGAGGTATCAAAAAATCTATCCCAGGTAATGTTTCCGGAATCGGAGAACCTGACGACACGTGCCTTGTATTCCTGCACACAATTTTGACGTTTTGTAGATAACGACCCGGCGGTAACAATACCTCCATCTGGAAGGGGAAAGATGTTAGATATTTGATTTATAATACCTGTATCTAAGACTTGTGTCCATAACAATGAACCATTCTGGGATATTTTTGTAACAATTACCGTTTGTCTGCTTACCCCGCAGTCTGCGGCAAAACACCCCGCTGCCAAGAGAACACAAAAAAGGGTCATTAACAGGACAAACATCCTGGAGAGCGGAGTCATCGCATCACCTGACTTTTCAGGATTTCTCTTACTACTTCATAAACTGATATTTCGAATATCATTTTATTCAATCCTCTATGCCCAGTTTTCTTATAGCAGATTAACATTGTTAAGATTGTCATATATTAATCACTGAGATTCAAGGCAACCACTTCGATTAATATTAATCGGCAAAATAATCATTCGTCCCTAATTTAACTCACGATTCTTTCTGCTGCTGCATTGGTTACAACAGCCACCTGCATGTTGAATCAGATATCAGGCCTGCTATCTTTTCGAAAATCCGGGATACAGTGGAGAATTCCAGCTTAAATCTTCACCCAAAATACTGTCTGACAAATACTCCCGGGATCCTATCGGGTAGTAATCTTTCAAGGGTAAAATAACCCCGTACCTGGCTCCGATTACCCATTACCCCCTCCGGAAAACCCCGCAAACGGCTTTGATTGTAATTATCGGGTCTGGCTGCAGATGCAGCAGGTCACATGATTGAGGGGATGACGGAAATTGGAGTTCCAGAGCAGCATTTCATCCGAATGGTCAGATTCCTTCTGCGTACCGGAACAAAGGAAAGTATTTTGGAAGAATAACCTTATCTTTCAGCGTGGACTCTTCCCGGTCACGACCGGATTATCAGGGTACGATGACCATTCGGTGAACCCTCCTTCATACATAAGAACATCAGGGTATCCAAGATAGTATTTGAGTACAAGGAAGACCGCAGTCGCCGATCTTCCTGTCCCGCAGGAACAGATAACCGTTTTCTCCGGGGTGATATCCTGCGAGAACAGGATCCTGCGTAGCTCAGATTCCGTTTTTAACAGGGTGGAATTCCCTGCATCCATCATGAGTGCTGCAGGCAGGTTAATGGCACCGGGAATATGACCCGGCCTGGCCCACGTACCCTGACCCTCGTACAGGGATGATGGACGGGTATCCAGTAAAACGACGTCGGGCTCATCTTTTAACCGTTTACATTCCTCATACCCTGCCAGAAAATTGATCTGCACATCCGGAGTAAATGGTGAAGGGCAGGCAATTCCGGAATCTGTTCCAACCGGACGGTTTTCTGATCTCCATTGCAAAAAACCGCCATTGAGTATCTTCACCTTCCGGCATCCGAACCGGGCCAGGCAATAGGCAACGAGAGTCTGTTCGAACCCGTCATTCACGGGTTGTAACAAGGGTGTCTTTGGTTTGCTGTCCGAGTAGACTACAACCGGACGGTCCTCCTCAATCCCCATGGTGGAAAGTATGATTTGTGCTGCTTCCGGGGAGATCCATCGGGTGGGGATTTTTCCGATATGCATCCGCAGCAGGGATTCATGCAGGTATATGGCGCCGGGGATATGGTTCCCGATATAGGAGTGACTGCTCTGACGGCAATCTACGATCAGCAGACGAGGATCGTCAAGGTGATCGGCCAGCCATTCAGAAGATACCCAGCTGACCAGAGGGTATTCAGGCTTTGTTGATGTTGAAACAATCATGTGTGTTCGTCCGGCTGGTACCCGGTGTCAGGAGAGGGCCGGAATCCTCTATCCGCCGTCTGTGACTTTGAGATGATATATCTTATGCCTAAAAATAAGGGAAACCAAAGTCTGGATTTTAGCAACTGCAATCCCCGTTCATTAGTTCCCTGAGCCTGATATATTCTTCAACAGAATATTGCCCGGCGGCAGTGGGAGATCCTATACTACAGTAGATAAACTGTGAACCAAACAGGGGAAGGATCGCACGTGCATACCGGTACTGTGCTCCCATCACCCCGGTACAGAGAGGTTTTTGTATCGCATGGGTGAACTCGATGAGTTCGATAATATCCTTTTTGTGATGGGGAGTGACGATAATTTTTACAATATCACCAAACGCCCTGAGGTCACGCTCCAGCATAAACAACTCGGGAAGGGGCGGCATCTCTCCGGTATGATGTGAGGCAATGATCTGCTTTCCGGCTTTTTTTATCTGCGGGGTATACGATGCAAACCGCTGCTCAACATCAACATAATCAACGTGCGGTATAACCGGCATGAGCCTCTCAATCCATTCTTCAGCGTCACCGAAAAACTGCCCGCCTTCCGGTGCAGAGCGGATTGTGGCGATAACGGGTAACGTACACCCTTTTTTACAGGTTTGCACGATACTCACCGGATCACCCGTTATCAGATCAAACCGGAGCTCGACAATGTCGGCCCCCTGAGCCTGTGCACGGGCTGCGTGAGCCGGATCCGTGAGCGCTGCGACAATCTTCATGTGCACAGTCTGTTTTTGCGTGCAGGATAAAAAAAGATGTACCCTTATAATCTGTATGCCGATCGTACCATGGTCACCTCTGTCACGGATTACCGGAGGTCTATTCATTCTCTCTCGTACCGGAAGATACCAGTTTATCCTTTTTCAATTCTAATCCTGTCACAGCGATGGAGCATGTCCCGGTTCCCCCTGGTATGTGGCAGCTGACCCTTACGATTACCCGTGGTTTCTTTCTGGTGGTGCTGCTGCCCCTGGCGCCTGCATATCTCTTCGATATCTCCATCACCTCTGCACTTGCCCTCATCACCGGCACGTTTATCATCGAATATGGTGCGGCCGCGCTTGGTATTGGCCTTGGCCTTCCTCCTCTCTACATCCTGTATGTCCTTACCTGTATTGCTCTGGGGGTTACCCTCACCCTGTTTGATATTTTTGACTTCCTGGGGATTCATTCAAAAAGAGTATCACAGTTCTTAAAAAGGTCAGAAGAACGGGCAGGACGTTCGATATTTTTAAAAAAGTACGGGATATATGGTCTGGTACCCTGTGTGATCACGTTTGGATTTTATGTCTGTCCCCCGGTCTCATGGGTGCTGGGGTGGCCGCGGGACAGGTCTGTCCTGCTGATAATGACAGGATATATCACCATCTCCATGGTAACGATTCTTGCAACTATCGGATTTTTCAAAATTATTAATCTGTAGCTGAGAGCGGGTTATGCAGCCATATTCTCAAATCCGGAAAAAAACAACTCTCCCTGAGCTTCTTGCACCGGCAGGATCACCCGATGCATTCAGGGCAGCAGTAGCTGCCGGTGCTGATGCAGTGTATCTGAGCGGGAAGAGGTTTGGCGCCCGGAAATTTGCCCCGAATTTTACAGATGCCGAAATTGAAGAGGCAGTAGAGTATGCCCACCGGCGGGATGTCAGGATCTATGTAACGATAAACACGCTTATCCATGACCGGGAACTTAAAGGCATTGCAGAATACTTAATCTGGCTCTATTCAATCGGTGTTGATGCCGTTCTCGTTCAGGATTTAGGGGTACTTGCCCTTGCCCGCGACATCGTACCGTTATTACCGCTTCATGCCTCAACGCAGATGACTATCCATAACACAGACGGCGTCAGGTGGGCAGCAGAACAGGGATTTTCCCGGGTTGTCCTTGCCCGTGAGTTGTCACTTGAAGAAATAACCCGCATCGCACAGGAAACAACACAGTATACGATCGGTCTTGAAGTGTTTGCCCATGGTGCACTCTGCTATAGCTATTCAGGTTTATGCCTGCTCTCCTCCGTAATCGGGGGAAGAAGCGGGAATCGCGGCATGTGTGCACAACCATGCCGTAAACCCTACACGATGATAACTGCAGACAGGGATGACTATGGCAGACCGACCGGCATTCAGGACCTTCCTGCAACAGAGCAGTATCTGCTTTCCCCAAAAGACCTCTGCACATTTGAAAACCTTCCCTATCTTGTCAACTCTCCGGTAGTTTCCCTGAAAATCGAAGGGCGCATGAAATCACCGGAATATGTCTCAATGGTTGTGAGTACCTACCGGCAGGCTCTCGATGCGATTGCAGAGGGACGGGCATATATCTCCGAAAATGCCGTACAGGACCTCTGCCTTGCCTTCAACCGCGGTCTGACCGCAGGATATCTTTTTAAAAAACGTGGTGCCGACATCATGGGAAGAGATGCACCGGACAACCGTGGGATTTTCTTTGGTGTGGTGAACCGGTATGATAAAAAATCAAAGACGGTAACGATCAGACCCCTGTCAGGAAAAATTCCCGGTCCCGGGGACGGACTGCTTTTCACCCATCCGAAAAACTCTCATCAGGAGTTTGGTTTTTCCCTGAATACTGTCCCTTCTCGAAAAGACGGGGAAATTACCCTGAAGGTTCCCCGTATGGTTGAACCCGGTACGAAGGTCTTTATCACTTCCTCTGCAGAATTTGACATGCGGGCACGGCAGATTATTGCACATCCGCCGCCCGGGTTACGACATCCTGTGCCGCTCGATCTTCATGTCAGGATCGATGCTGAGGGAAAACCGGTAATCGAAGGTCTGGTCCATTCCAGGATCAGGGGACAAATACGGGTTATCCATTGCCCCGATTTTAACCTGGTGCCCGCACGGTCTTCCCCGTTAACCCATGAACAGATTGAACTGCACCTGAAAAAGAGCGGCGGTACCCCGTTTGTTATCGATAATTTTTCCCTTGACTATGGGGGAGGGGGTTTTATCCCGATTGCCCGGCTGAACCATATGCGCCGCGAATTCCTGGGACTGGCTGAAGAGATGATGGTGACCAGTTCCCGTCCTTCTCAGGACAGTGTTGAATGTTCAATCCAGCGCTGGAATGCGCAAAAACCCCATGTTGTTCCCCCCCTCCCCCCTCCCGGAAGCAGCGTCACCTCTTCATTGCTGGTACTGGGGCTCTATGCAGATTCCCTTGATGGTGTGCAGGGGGCAGTGGAGGGAGGGTGTGATGTTGTCTATTTCGAGCCAGGGTTCACGTCCGATGCGGGAAAAAGCAGGACAATTTCCCGTTTTCTCCCAGTAGAGTCGCAAATTGTCGCTGCTGGAACTATGTGCCATGACGCCGGTATCCGGTTTATTCTCAAATTTCCCCGGATCACCCGGAACAATGAGCTTGAAGGACTGCTTCTCCTTCTGGCAAAGGGATTGCACCAGGACATCGGCGGCTATATGGTGGAAAATTGTGGCACTGCCCATGCACTTTTCCGTAGGTATCCGAAAACTGTACTGTTCGGGTCCGGGGGGCTCAATATTTTTAATCATGGTGCAGTCTGTCACCTCGCTTCCCTGTTTTCCTCGCTTACTCTCTCTCCGGAACTATCGCGCGATGAAATCAGACTCCTGATCCAGAGTGCTGTATCGCAGCGATGTTTGCCATCATTTGCCCTTCTCGTCCAGGGGAACAGTGAGGCAATGGTTTCTGAAGACTGTATTCTCCCCGTATGGCCGCACAGCAGGGGGCAAACAGGTGAACCGGATAATTCCCCCTTCCTTGGGATCAGGGATTCAAACGGGTATATATTCCCCGTCCGTGTTGATGGTGCGAGCCGGTCGCATATTTACAATTCCTCAGAGCTGTGCCTCATCAATCACCTTCCGTCACTTCACCGGATGGGGATTAACGAAGTGATCATTGATGCACGCGGGAGGACACGTCCCTATGCGCGAGACATGACCGGTATCTACAAAAAAGCACTAGTCCTGGTACAAAACGGGATCAAAGATAATGATCAGCAGCTGGAACTCCTGAAAGATTCCGTAAAACACTGTGCTCTTGGGGGAATTACAACCGGGCACTACACCCGCGGCCTGAAAGAATAACAGGTACCGGGTATCCTGTCCAAATATTCATCATTATTGAACCTAAAAAGGGAGTATCAAAGAATTATACAAGAACAGGAATGAGGAATTATTATGTCTTCACCATTGATTCTGATAAATGCAAAAACCTTCCGGGAAGGAATGGGCAATCGCGCCCATATGATCGCAAATGCCGCACAACTCGTGGCGCATGAAAGCGGAGTTACTATCGGGATCGCACCGTCATATATCGATCTCCACCCGCTCGCTCACCATTTCGCAATCCCGGTTTACGCACAGCATGTTGACGGTTTTGAACCCGGAGCTCATACGGGGCATATAACTGTTGATGCAATAAAAATAGCCGGCGCTGCCGGATCGCTTATTAACCATTCGGAGAAGCGTCTCGCTCTTGCCGAGATAGAATTGTCAGTCAGGGCTTTACAGGCGCAAAAACTCATTTCAGTTATCTGTTCGAACAACGAAAGCACGAGTGCCGGTGCAGCAGCACTTGCCCCGGAGTATGTGGCTATTGAACCGCCGGAACTTATCGGGAGCGGTGTATCGGTATCAAAAGCCAATCCTGATATTATCAGGAAATCTGTTGCAGCAGTTCATGCAGTCAATCCGAAGGTTAAAGTACTGACCGGTGCCGGTATCCAGTCAGGGGAGTGCGTGAAGATAGCTGTTGATCTTGGAACCGATGGTGTACTGCTGGCATCAAGTGTGGTAAAAGCAAAAGAACCCGCAGTCGTACTGCGCGATCTGGTCTCAAAACTCTAGCAGGATTTTTTAAAAACAAATTTTTGGTTTACTTTTTGATTGTGTCCGTTTGTTCGTCAGAAAGGATGATCCGTGGGAGGTTTTTTTTAATCTTTGCCACTCACACAATCAACGAGATCAGGTCATGCTTGGTAATCACTCCGATAACTAACCTGCCGTCAACTACGAGAACCGCGTGGTTCTGCTGCAGGATATTTACTACTGTTTCTACATCCATATCCGGGGGAACCGTAGGAAATCCGGGTTCCATAAAATCCCGGACAAAAAAAAGGTGCGTTTTATGCAGTCGCTGCTGTTCAATGGCTTTGACGATCACCGATTCAGAAATGCAGCCCGCCGGCACTCCCCGTTCAATGACCGGAAGTTGCGAGATGTTATTCTTTTCAAAAATCTCTACCGCACGGGAAATTGCATCCTGAGGCTGGACGGACAGGACCGGTGTATGCATTATCTGTGCTGCACGTATTTTTTTTGGTGCAGCACTATTCAGCACGGTAATGATTTTTGATAAGGTACTTACCCGCGGATCAACATTTGCTGCTTCGATCCGGGCGACCATTGACTGGCTGATGCCAGCTCTCCTGGCAAGTTCTGTTTGTTTCATACCGAGCGCTTCGCGCCGTCCACGGAGTTCTTCCGGAGTGGGGATATGCATGGTGATTACTGATAGTGATAGAATAATATTAATTTTTTGATCGTAAAAAAACCTGTACTTTTTGTAAAAGATATTCGTTAACCGGGAAATACGGGATCTGATTACCGTATTGCTTTTACAATCCGGGTATGAATCCCGGTAATATTTATTTGGTTTACCCGGAGGAATATCCGGAGAGCGCACGCTGATCCGGCATCCGTTTTCTCTTCAATGCAGAAATCTTCCGCCCCGGGAAACAGAATACCCCCAATCCGGGATCCGGAGATTACGGCGGATCCTGTTCCAGCCCGACCACAACTGCACAGCCAGATTGATGCGATATCCGCAAATCAGAAGCCGAATCGGACAACTACTGCCCATTTTTGTACCAATTGCGGGACGCAATTTACCGATGGCATCAGATTTTGCGTGAATTGCGGTAAAGAGCTATAAAGAAAAGAATCAGCATCTATTTCCCCGGGCAGCAGCCCTGCATCAGAAACGATCGGGATGGTCACCAGTTCACGATAAGCGATAAAATCCTGTGATTTTCCTTTGAGTTCCAAAACCTCATAATCCCGCAACAGCATATCTTCATGAGAATTATTACCATGACCCGAAGGATGCTTTCAGAAGCGGAAGGATACGAGCTCTTGAAAAATTTTGGTGTACCGGTTCCTTCCTTTACCATCGTGAGAACACGGGATGAAGTGGCTCAGGTTGCAAATAATACCGGTTATCCCCTCGTCATGAAGGTCATCTCTCCCCAGATAAGTCATAAAAGCGATGCAGGGGGTGTCATCACCACTATCCTGTCAGCCAGCGAAGCGGAACGCGCTTTTGATCGGATCTCTCATGATGTGAAAGTATTCGATCCATCTGCGGTTATTTCCGGTATTATTATCGAACAGCAGAAAACAAAGGGGCTGGAGATCCTGGTCGGGGGGAGAATTGATCCGACCTTTGGCAAGGTAATAACCGTAGGCATGGGGGGAACTCTTGTTGAACTCATCAGGGATGTCTCAATAAGAATTCTTCCGGTCAGCCTTGAGGATATCGATGCCATGCTCCAGGAACTGCAGGCATTTCCCCTGATTAAGGGATTCCGTAACGAACCGCCCCGGGACAAACAAGGGCTTATCATGCTAATTGATACTGTAGCACGTTTTTTTATTGAGAGTCCTCATGTCGTGGAATTTGATCTCAATCCGGTATTTTTATATGAACAGGGAGTTTGTGTTGTTGATGCCCGGATTTATGTATCCGACGATGATAGTGCACGCAAAGGAGAACAAAAACCATCCGTATTGCCGGATATATTGAACGTGAAATCTATTGCTGTGGTCGGGGCCACTCCCGAACCCAATAAGGTCGGGTATGCGGTCCTCCGGAATCTGCTCGCTTTCCCCGGTAAGGTTTATCCGGTGAACCCGAAACACACAAAAATTCTTGGACGGGACGTCTTCCCGTCACTCGCATCGATTCCGGACCAGGTCGATATTGCCGTTGTCGTAGTTCCGGCACGGGTTGTCCCGCAGGTCGTTAAAGAAGCGGGAGAAAAGGGGATTCCTCTGGTCATAATAATTTCATCCGGTTTCCGTGAATCCGGAAAAGACGGATCGGACCTTGAATCACGCGTACTGGAAATTGCCAGGAACTACGGCATACGTATAATGGGCCCAAATTGTCTGGGGATTATGCTTCCCCATCAGGGCATCAATACTACGTTTGACCCTGTCTCTCCCCGGCCAGGGAATATTGCGTTTATCTCACAGAGTGGTGCAATTATCTCTACCATCGTCGACTGGAGCCTGCCCGAAGAGATAGGATTTTCTGCGGTTATCAGCATCGGCAACCAGGCAGATCTCACCTTTGAAGATTTCCTGCAATATCTCCGGGATGATCCCTCTACAAAAGCCATTATCCTGTATATTGAGGAAATCCGGGAGGGAAAACGTTTCATGAAAATTGCCCGCGACGTAACAGTCAAAAAACCCGTTGTTGCCCTCAAGTCGGGTTCTTCCCGGATCGGCCGGATGACCGCAGCATCCCATACCGGATCTCTTTCAGGAAGTTATGAAGTATATATGGCATCTTTCTGGGAGTCCGGAATAATCCCTGTCCGATCCATGAGGGAAGCATTTCAGACTGCTGAACTTTTATCTTCAGAAGGATACCCCAAAGGTATCCGTGCCATCGTAATCAGTAATGCCGGGGGATTTGCTGTCCTGTCATCCGATTACGCAGAACGGTTCGGTATAGACCTGGTAGATTTCTCCCCGGTCGTTCTTGCGGAACTTGACGCAATCCTTCCCGCTGACTGGAACAGGCGTAATCCGATTGATATGGTGGGGGATGCTTCAGCAGACAGGTTTTCCCGCACGTTTGATATCATGATAAAAAACCAGGATACCTGGGACATAGCTTTTGTAATTGCTGTACCTTCGGCGCTATCGGATCCGATCCGTGTTGCAAATGAACTGGTCCGGTTCTCAAAGAACACTCAGAAGATGATTGTCGGTTGTATGATTGGGGGAGACTCCATGAAGACGCCCCTTCGCATCCTCCGGGATTCCGGCATTCCCAATTTCCCGGACCTTGAGGATGCCTTCAGGGCTGTAGGGAATATCTGCCGGCATTTATGCTGGGAAGAATATCATCGAACCTGCAATTCGGACAACTCAAACAAATAGGATTTTTTCCGTAATAGTACTCCAAAGTTAACGTATTTTATAAAATATATTCTCACGATCTACAAAAAAGAATCAAAAATTATAATTATTCGTCAAAATTTGTTACACTCGATTACTTTATAATCTGATTCTCTTCAACTGAAGTCCGGAAATTTTAATCGAAACAATGGGAGAGAGATGGTACGTCCAGGGGAAATTCAAAATTCTCGACGGGAGGAGCTTCCAGTTTGATATAGACCCTGTTACTCCACACCGCTGTAACCGAAGAGATCTCCTCATCATCAATAGCATCAGGAGCGACTGCATGGATTTTTATCCGGTAACCTCCCGGAGGGAGTTTTCTGACATCCAGTAGTGCATTATGGGTAAAATACCCAAAATCAATATCCGGCTGAGTGCTGAACAGCACCCAGGGTCCGTTATCTGCAGAATACCACAGAGTTTCAGTTACTGTTGAAAATCCTGTATACTTCAGGTTCCATTGAACCGGTATGAAATCGGTAACGCTTCCGGATTTTGTGACAGTCAGGTCTGAAACATCCAGTGTTCCGGAACGTAATCCCGGTTGTGAGAAGTTCGGCAGTACTGTTAAATAAAGATCAGGGAATTGCAGGAGGTCTGCCCCATTATTAAAATTAATTGTTGATGTATTGTCGAATATTTTAATCAGTCCGGTCTGGTTTGCTTTCAGTCGATAGGTGGTCTCCCACTGGTCGCTGATGTTAATAGTGCCGATATCAAAATGAAGCTGATTACAGGTATTCCATTCTTCCGTCTGATTCCTGAATAATCGTGTAGAATTTGGCCAGAGAATTGTTGTGCGCTGATCTGCCGGTGGCGCAAATTCTACCGGCACATAATCAAATACTTTCCTGCCCGGCATCGGGGTGCTGTTCACGACGATATTCTGATAGTTCACATTCATCGTGGCATTTACGCCGGCAAGTTGCCTGAGGATCCCTGCGATATCGATATATGCCTGCCTGAGTTCATCAGGAGTTTCTGGCGTGAATAATTTACCACCGGTACGGTTTGCCAGTTCATCCATCATAACGAGGACTTTCTTGTTGTCGTTTGTTGGCGCACCATCGAGATAGACCACGGTAAAAATATAAATTTTTGGATTGGCGTTCAGGGCAGAAGCAACGAAGGTATCCATCTCGCCCTGGTTATCAATATTGCTGTTTCCGTCATTGAGTACAATCACGGCACGAACCTCATCCTGGGGGCGGGATGGCTGGGTTGTGGTAATATTATTCACAGCATCGGTAATTGACGGACCAAGGTTCTTTGATTGCTTTCCCTGGAGCAGACTCTCGATCTGATTGTTTACAAGACCCAGATCGGCTTGGGGGGCCAGGTGGAACTGGTTATTATTATCAGTTCCAAATGAGGTAAGACCAATATAGTCCTGGCCCTGGACCATCTCACCTACAAACGCTTTTGCAGCCTCTTTTGCACTTCCCAATCTGGTCAGGCCGTTACTGTCAGAATTTTTCATACTTGCTGAACAATCCTGATCCAGGATTGCAGTAACCGGTGCTCCCCCCATTGCATACCCGTCACCGGTCACTCGTATATTAACGTCAAAAGTATCATTCAGGTGAACCGTTTGCGGTGCTGCGCTCGCTTCTACACTGAGATACGGGTAATTTTTCCAGCTGGCCAGTACCGTACGTGTTGTGGAATTCCATGTGGCCGTTATACTGCAGGATGCATTTGCTGCGTTATTATAACCGGATTCATTCCGTCGGGCAAATGAACCGGGATAGAAGAGAACTATTGCATTTCCGTCATTATCAGTTGTTGCATCGATATTCTGTACTACCCCAGAACTGCAAAAACCTGGAGTACCATTTATTGCAGGGGTAGTAAACCCGCCATTGTTGATACCGGAGATGGTAAATGTTACTGATTCACCCGACACCGGGTTTCCCAAAAGATCCATAACGGTTGCCCGGACAAATGCCTGTTCTGTGGGTTCAACTTCCCGGCTTGCCATTGTCTGCGGGGTTATTGCAAGTACCATATTTGTCGGGGCGGAATTGATAAAGTGAGCAATAATCTGGTTTGTTACCGTGTGATTATCAACAGCAATGGCATTGAGGGTGATATTACTGATACTATATTTCGGACCGTAGGATAACCTGATCTGCCCGAGGGAATTTGAGGTATATACCTGGTGTTCATTGGGGAGGCTTGTATTTACCCAGACAGACCTGTTCCGGACCGGATTTCCGTACACGTCAAAGAGAATATAGTCAATAATAAATGGTTCAGTTCCGACCGGCAGGATTCCTCCATCAGAAATACTGCCGGTTATGGAATATGGTATACCTGCTGCTTCTGCATCAATCCATTTCAGCGTATCTGATATACTACCGAAATTATCCATCAGGATAGTGTTTGGACCAACTTTTGTTGATAACCTGATGGTGAGGGATGCCTTCCCGTTTGTATCAAGAATGCTGGTTATATCATGGTTCGTTGTATTTGCAACCCTGAAACCGCAGTCGTCAGGTGCAGGACCATGGACATGGAGGCTGATTATATGCGTCCCTCTCCGGTTATCAATACGGTTTCCCCACTGGTCAGTAACGGATATATCGAAAGGCACATCAGTTGCAACAGTCCCGGAAAGCGGGTGATCAAAATACGTGAGATACGGACTGTCGTGATCTATGTTTATGGATATATTCCTGGTAACAGAAAACCCGTCAGCTGAAATGATTTCTGCCGTTATATTAGCAACACCGCTTGTCTTATTAACCTTAAAGCTGCTTTTTGCAACACCAGAAATATCCGTTTTTGAGGATAAAGGGCTGACAGAGCCATATTTCTGGTTGTCAATGACAAATTGCACATCTGCATTCTGTACTGTTCCGGAGGTCGCATTTAATGCGGTAACCGAAATGATAACCTGATCTGCACCATTGGCAATTACCCAGTCAGTGCTCACATTGATTGTCGTGGTGTCGGGGAGATCTGCGGTAACCACACCAACCAGCATGAACAAACCCATGATAATGAAAAATCCACTATTCGTTCTCAACAGATTCGCTTCCCGATTGCTCATTATTATCGATGATTAATAATAATTAGTATTAATGATTAATAAAACTTCCCGGGCTAAAAATATCTGAAAATAATTCAGTTCTCATGATCTGCCTCTCAAAACAATAAGACCAGTACAGTAAATCGGGAGAGGGTGCGCACAGGAAACGTTCGCGCAGGAGGGGGATGTATGGATGAATTCCTGGTCTGCTGCGCCGTTTTTGGGAATATCCGATATAAAAAAATCCATTATTCACAACGTAATCTTTTTGAGAATTGACCCGTTTTTAAAGATAGTGATCCCCCCACCGCTCTGGGACACAACGATACCGACTGTGTTGGTGACCGCTGTCATGGCAGCAACTGAGTTGTGACGGGTCCCCATTCCTTTGGGGAGGGAGACATTACTGGTATCGACCGTGATGTAACGACTCTGCGCACGGACATATCCATCGCCATCGATAACAAAAGCCCCGTCCAGCTGGGCAAATTCCTTGATATTTTCCTTGATATCCTGGTTGGTGATGATGCGGGACTCTGGTTTCTGCCCCTCAAAGGCATTGATCGATATCTGCCGCGATTTTGCCATGACATTTTCGGCATCGCCGATAAGGAACGTTGTTCCAACGGATTTGCCTTCCCTTCCTTCAATGGATATTTCGGTACAGATATGAAAGACTGCATCAAACACTTCTTCTTTGACATCCGTTTCTGCTACGACAGTATCCTTCCAGGTATCGGTACTGATGCGGACTTCGCCGTTTCGCTTTCGATCAGTAATGTCGTTACCGATGCAGAGGATTTCGATAATATGGCCATTTTCATCGCGGATTGCCTTATTTATCCATGCGATCCAGATACGGTCACCGTTGCGACGTACATTCTCGCTGATGTTGACGGCATAACCCTCAGCGTTAAATCCGAGATCGTTTGCCATCATGGAGAGATCGTGACCGGGGCGGGTCTTTTTGGGAACAATAGTGCCGATTACATTCTTATTGATAATTTCATCACTGGTATAATCAAAAAACGAGAGTGCAAAATGGTTAATGAAGGTAATATTCCCTGAAGTGTCTATCCTGATGATAATGCTCTGGGTATTCTGCAGAACTTCCCGGTACTTCGCTTCGCTCTCTTTAAGTGCATCGGCTATCTTCCTTTTTTCTGACAGGTCGGTAACAATAAAAGTCCCGCCTTTACTGATATCGCGCAGATCAGTCACCTGGACCTGAAACTGGCACGCAAGGGTTGCAGAATCCTTTTTTACCAGCCTGCATTCTGCCTGACTAAAACCCCGCACGTTCCGGGTAATCTGGAGTTCACGACTTAACCTGTCATAATCTTCAGGAGTTTTGAACAGGTTCTGCATCTCTTTACCCACAAGAAATGATTCTTCATATCCAAGCATTTCTGCAAATTGCTGGTTCATCCATGTGATAAGCCCGTTACGAACCTGGAAAATCCCCAGGGGAGTGGCGGAAAGAATGGCGGTAAGCTGTTCGTTCTGTATCTTTATCTCCCGTTCTGCTTTCCTGCGGAGCATGGTCTGTTTGATTACCGTAACCATTTCCAGCAGGTTCTGGCGTATATCCCCGGTTGAGGACAGGGTAATCTCGGTACCATTCGAAACTTCCTGGATAGCAAGCTTGTTAGCGGCCCGCCGGCAGAGCAGGATAACCGGGGTTGTATTTCCCGTGGATTTGAGATACTGTAAAAATTCAATCCCATTCATGTCAGACATGAATTCGATCCCATTGACTTCAGGCATCCTCTCGTAAGAAACAATCACGTCATACGTACGGCCTTTGGACTTCTCAATTGCCTGTTTAATTGAAGTTGCTTTGTCAATCCTGATATCCCCGGCTTTCTCTAAAAATAAGCGGATCTGGCCGAAAAGATCGGTATTGTCTTCGACAAACAAAACAGAGATCATACTTCCCCTTGCAGAAGTCGTGGATTATTCACTCATATGAGGTGGATGGTTTTGCGATAAATAGTTGTCCAAAACGGCATGATTAAAAAAAATTTACCTCCGGAATGGGTAAAAATACAAATTTCCCCGGCTCAAAAATTATTCTTGAGCAGGTATCTTTTCATTATCGGATCCCTCTTCTGTTTCCTGTGGTTTATTATTTACCTGATACATCCACCAGCCGATGGTGAGAATAACCGGGACACCAACAGGAATCGCAAAACCCCCAAAAAAACGACATACAGCCGATAAACCGAGAAAGATTCCACCACTAACGGTAAAATATGATGCAGTCTTCATTCTGGAGGATTCATCATTTATAGAGGCAATAATCGTAATACAAAATCCAATGAGGAGAATAGCGGCCCCCATTGTCCAGAATGCAGTTGCGGCAATATTATACCATCCCGTGGTCATGCCAAGGGAAATGTAATTGATATCTTTGTAAACGGGAATCAGGCTCGGTCCATATTCAGATTGCTGGTACCGGAAGAGTGCCCACTGAACATTGACTAAAAGCCAGTCACCCCACATATAGATATTCAGAGGTACCAAAAAAATTAAGAACTGGAAAAGGAGTGGAAATCTGTACCTGGTCATGATAAACAAAATAATTATTTTTTAAAATTCACCTTGAACTTATCTCAACGAATGAACAAACCGACACGAAGGATATTAAATTATTCTGTGTGCTGGACAATGGCCAGCTGGTACATCCAGTCCATGAGTGGATGACATTCTTCCACAATACATTCAAGTTCACAACTGATACAGGGAATCAGTTCATCGCCGGCAAGCAGGTCAGCTGGATTTACCGGCATCTGTTTGGCACGCAGGAGATATGTCTTGATCCCGTCTTTTTTAAACTCGGATCGATCAATGAGCCCGCTATCCTCAAGTTTCTTGACAATCCGCGAACATTTACGACTATCGACGCCCAATTCCTTCCAGAGTTCGCTCTGGAGAATGCCTTCGGGGTTCGATTGAATCAGTTTCAGTGCTTCATCAACAGGATCTGCCATTCGTGCTCACCTTTTTGCCCATCAGATAACCGGTGCAATGGTAAGAATATTATTGCCCCTGATCACGACCGTGCCCAGGCTCCTTCCCCGCTGGTTATTGACAAACTCAATCGTCTCATCCATGTGAATATTGAGATATTCATCTACGGCAACAAGACGCCCCTGCAGTTTCCGCCCTTCGTCCTTGATCTCGACGGATATTTTTGCATCCACAAGTCCAAACACTTTTTTTATTGGCAAAACAATTCCGTTAACCATCTGCGCTAATTTGGAATGTAAGATAATTAAAGTTTGCCCATTATCCTTTTCCTGCAGAACAATTTTTTTTTAAAAAGTCTTTTGAACTATGGTAAAAAAACAAAAAAAAATGGAGGAAAATGTTATTTTTGAGGAATCGGTTCCCAGCGCTTTGATAGTTCCTTTTCAACCCCGGGAAGCGTAGTATATTCCATCTCCCCGAGTGAGAGACGGTGAGGCTCAAATGGACCTTGTGCCCGGATGAGATCGGCAATCTCATTGCACCGTGCCCGCACACGATCAAACCCGATATCATCAAACATATCTACCGGGCCGATGAGTTTTCCGTTGCAAATCTGGAAACCCATGCAAATGACGCGGGGTGGGCCATCAAACCTGGTACAGTTGGCATCGCAAAGTCCGACAGGCATGAACGGTCCGTGGTGAGATCCCCGCATCCAGCCGGCAACAAGGACCGGAGTGCAGAACGGATCGATTACTTCCCCGACCGCGGGGAAACCACTCTGGGAACGGACGATCATGACCGGATCATCCTTGCCAACATACCGTCCTGCGATCAGACTCAGGCGCTGGGTGCTGGTTGAAGCAGCAATGTCCCCCTCACGCTTGAACACATGCTTGATCACGTACCTTGAGGGTGCGCCAATGTATGCGAGAAGGTTATAGATCTCCTCCGGGCACTTGAACATGATCCGGCGTTTTTCAATGAGGTCGTGAACTTCAAAGACAAAGCCCTTGTGCATCGATGGGTCGATTATAAGGCCGGATGTATTGAACGGGTCAGCAAAGATCTTGTAGAGGAAGAAGTTCCATGCGCCCGGCTCTGTTTTGTCTGCCATGAAAACAAGAACCGGATCGCTTCCCCGCTCTTCAAACTCCATCTCGGCAACACCCGGTCCCAATCCCTTCACGTTTCCGGAAAATGCATCGGCGAGTATATCCTGGCCTGCTCCATAGAGTTTCATGCTCTTAGCCAGTTTCGTACATTCTATAAAGACATCCCATGCAAGTTTGTGGACTTTCTCGTTGTCCACACCATGGGTATGCGTCATGATCAATTCGAGGTCATCACCGCAGTGGGTGACAAACGAGTCAATGAGCAGTTTGCCTTCCTCGTCCTTGAGCATCTTTGCTGCCTTTTCCAGGAGCTTTGGGTGGGTTCGGGAGTGCCCGGGGAAACTTCCCACATCAGCCTTGATAACAGAGATCGTGGTTTTCGGCATGAGAAATCACCATATAGATCTCGTTGCAGGAGAAAAAAGTAATGTTTGATTTTCAATCAAGGATTTTTCTAATCCGGGTCGCAGACCCATACGAACTGAATGCTTTGAAAAAAACAAGACTTTCGGCATAGGCCATAGCCTGAATTGCCTGTTCCGTATCCTCTTCTACCGAATAGATCTCCTTGAAAAATTCTTTGATTGCAAACTTGCAGTTACCATCAAATATCTGGCTGTCTTTTTTCCCGGGATTTGCAGGCCGGTATTTCTCCAGTGTCCATTCCTGGATGTTTTTATACAGTGCAGGTTCGTACACTTTCATTGTATTGAAAACGACATCCTGCCAGAACGTCCCGACATTTCCTTTTATTATATCCCCTTTCGGGAAATGCTGGTTAATGAGATCCCGGGGAGTGCCGGTTATCCCGTGCTGGGCGATCCCAACATGCAGGTTGTTCTCCCGTAATGCCTTTGCAACAGATTTTGTCTGGGGAATATCGATGGAAAGCTGTTCGACCACGTTCCCTTTTTCATCGTATACATGCCCATGGGTGCTTCCATTGGCAATCGCAAGCACCTGAGGATATACCCCATTCGTATTCAGGGCTGTAATGAATTCAACTGCTTCTGCAGGTTTTGTCAGGATCATCCCCTGATTATCTTTCCTCCCGATCTCCCCCACTTCCACTTCCAGACCGAAATCCTTTCCTTTCATCCTGTTTTTAATATAAAGGGCCAGATCAGAAGTAACCCGGATATTCTTATCCAGCTCTTCCCTGACATTCTTTCCCTCGAAATTAAAGAGATGGGATGCATCAATAGCAAATGATGTGTACCCGGCGCTGATCTGGGCATCGATTAACTGCTTTGTGCCATCGATTTCAGAAGAATCTCCGGTCTTAATGGTGATGTGATCTGCATGAAGGGCCCATGTATCAAACTGGACAGCCTTTGCAGCTTCTCTCATCTTTGCTGAGAAATCTTTTGGTGTTAAACCGGTATACCCTCCTTTCAGATCACATTCTGACCGCGCGAGTTCCATGAAAACTGCAGAATCGGTGTCTTTCGCGGCTTTGAAAATGCCCTTGGCAACAGTAGCAATTCGTGTATTAGCTGCCATGATGATTGTTTTTTGGCCGGAAATACCTCGAAAAATTGTTGAACCGGGGATTGGACCATAATCGTTTTGTCTCATAGCCTCATCACTCCTGTTTTATTGCACTTCACTCATATACTTTTCAATCAGCCTGATCTCTTTTTTACCTCCCACGTATATGGGAGTGATCTGGTCAATCGCGTCAGGTTTGATACCCAGAATATCACCCTTCCCGTTACTGATTGCTCCACCAGCTTCATGAATTATTTTTCCCATGGGATTTGCTTCATATAATAATCTGAGTTTTCCTTTTTCTTTTCCTTTAAACCCTGGATAGGTGAATACTCCCCCTTTATGGAGGATCTGGTGTACATCTGCGACAAAACAGCCACTGAACCGGAGTTTATAGCCTGCCTGCTCAAGGTATTCAATCCAGCGTGCATGAGCGGGTAGGTAATCTTTTCTCAGTGCACCGGGTGCGTATATTTTCCCCTCCGGTATTCTGATGTCCTGTTCTTTTAATACGAAATCCCCCGTATCATCGAGGACGAATTCATGAACTCCCTTTCCTGTAGTTAATGTCAGGATTGTGAGAGGCCCGTACAGGATATAGAGGGCGGCAACCATCGTAGCACCTTTTTCCAGGACATGCCCGGGATAGATACCGATAATCGACCCTATGCAAAGATTTACATCAATAAGCGAGGACCCGTCAAGTGGATCGATCACAATCCCGAAATTGTTTATCGGATTTTTAATCTCGATGAGCTGCTCCTGTTCCTCCGTCGCAATATAGCGGACAAGTCGTGACTTTACCAGGCCGGAAACAAATATCCCGTCAGCATACTTGTCCAGAGCCATTTGCTCTTCGCCAAATACATTTCTGGTCTGTTCACAGGCTTGCGTTTTCATACAGTTCCGGAAAAAACCGTTTTTCACGTTCTGAGCCTGTGTACTTAAAAAAAGGATTACGTCTATGAGGTTTTTTTCCGTTCCCGCACTTACAAGGAAATCCTTAAGTATCATTTTTTACCGCCTTTTTCATCCGCAAAGAGTGTTATACCGTGGATTGTTCAGCCGGCTATCACGGTTTGAGTAGTCTTATGATCCAAAGGTTTATCAGGATTTTTATCCTGCCGCAGAATATAGCGCAACGAAATACCAGAATTTAACGATAAAAATAATGTACCGGGTCATACTCCAACGTACGGGGGAACTGGTAATGTTTTTTTTTAAAAAACCAGAAATATTTTAAAAAAGATTGTAGGTCCGGGATCAGGTATTCCCGAACATGAGTTTTCCTTCTTTCTCATCCACCACGATCTCCCTGTCTTTATTTACTTTTCCTTCCAGGATCATTTTTGACAATTCATTCAGCAGGTTTTTCTGGATTACCCGTTTGATCGGCCGTGCCCCGAATTGCGGATCAAAGCCCTGGGTGGCGATTAACCGGATAGCTTTTTCTGTTGCCCTGAGCCGGATATCATTCTTCATAAGCATTTTCTGGACATTTTCCAGTTGAAGCTCGACAACCGTGCGGATCTCATCCCTGGTGAGCGGTTTGAACATGATGATCTCATCGATCCGGTTGAGAAATTCTGGACGGATGGTCTTCTTGAGCATTTCGAACACCTGGCCCCGGGTCTGATCGAATAGCTCGTCCCGGTTTTTGTCGGTGACAGTCTCCAGGTTTTCCTGGATGATGTGTGACCCGATGTTCGAAGTCATAATGATAATGGTATTCTTGAAATCCACCGTACGGCCCTTGTTGTCGGTCAACCGGCCGTCATCAAGAACCTGCAACAGGACGTTGAATACATCCGGGTGCGCTTTTTCGATTTCATCCAGCAATACCACGGAATAGGGCTTTCTCCGGACCGCTTCTGTCAGCTGCCCGCTTTCTTCATATCCCACATAGCCCGGGGGCGCTCCGACCAGCCTCGAAACAGTATGCCGTTCCTGGTATTCCGACATATCGATCCGCACCATACTGTTCTCGTTGTTAAAAAGGAATTCTGCCAGGGCTTTTGCCAGTTCAGTCTTTCCTACACCCGTTGTCCCCAGGAAGATGAATGAACCGATAGGACGTTTTGTGTCCTGCAATCCTGCACGACTCCGGCGGATTGCATCGGAGACTGCCCCGATGGCTTCATCCTGGCCTACGACACGCTTGTGGAGTTCGGTCTCGAGACTGAGCAGTTTTTGTTTTTCACTCTGGAGCATCCTGCTCACAGGAATGCCGGTCCAGCGCGAGACTACTTCGGCAATTTCCTCAGCATCCACCTCCTCGTTCACCAACGCGGAATCCTTCTGCAGCACGGTCAGTTTTTCCTTTAAGTTCTTGATGATCTTCTCACTGTCCGGAATACGACCATAGCGGATCTCTGCCACCTTTCCGAGGTCGCCGTGCCGTTCGGCACCTTCGGCCTCGAATTTCAGGTTCTCGATCTCAGTTTTACGCGACTGGATCTGTTCAACAAGATCTTTCTCCGCCTGCCACTTTGCCTGCAACCGGTTTTTTTCCTCGGTCAGGTTCCCGATCTCTTCATTTAAGACCTTCAGTTTTTCCTGGTCTTTTTCCCGTTTGATGGCTTCCCGTTCAATTTCCAGCTGACGGATCCTGCGTTCAATCGTTTCCAGTTCTTCCGGCTTGGAGTTGATCTCAAGTCGGAGTTTCGATGCAGCCTCATCGATAAGGTCAATGGCCTTATCAGGAAGGAAACGATCGGAGATATATCGTTGCGAAAGTTCAACAGCGGCAATGATAGCCTCATCCTTGATCCTCACATGATGATGGGTCTCGTATTTCTCCTTGATTCCCCTTAAGATGGAGATAGCATCCAGTGTATCCGGTTCATTGACCATCACCGGCTGGAAACGTCGCTCGAGCGCCTTGTCCTTCTCAAAATATTTCTGGTATTCTTTGAGGGTCGTTGCGCCAATGACATGCAGTTCCCCCCGGGAAAGCGCGGGCTTGAGGATATTGGCGGCGTCCATTGCGCCCTCGCTGGCACCGGCCCCGACCAGGGTATGGATCTCGTCAATGAACAAGATGATCTCCCCTTCAGCAGATATCACTTCCTTGACCACGCTTTTCAACCGTTCTTCAAATTCTCCCTTGAACTTGGCCCCGGCAATCAGGGCTCCCATATCAAGGGAAAAGATCTGCTTGGTTTTCAGGTTTTCCGGTACATCTCCGTCAATGATACGATGAGCGAGACCTTCGGCAATGGCTGTTTTTCCCACACCGGGTTCCCCGATCAGGATCGGGTTGTTTTTCGTTCTTCGGGAAAGGATCTGGAGCACCCGGCGGATCTCGTCGTCACGGCCGATGACCGGGTCGAGTTTCCCGGTACGGGCAAGATCATTCAGGTTCCGGGCAAACCTGTTCAGGGAATCATAGGTCTCTTCCGCGTCCTGGCTGTTCACGGTCGAACCTTTCCGAAACTGGCGTATGGCAGTTTTCAAGTCTTTCTCCGTAACCCCGTTCTCCTTCAAAAGCCGTGAGGTGCGGTCGTTCACCGACAGAATTCCCAGGAGGAGATGCTCCAGGGGGATATATTCATCCTTAAATTCGTGGGAAAATTCAGTGGCTTTCTGCAGGGCTTTTATGGCATCATTTGACAGGTGCTGCTCCCCGCCGGTGACCTTTGGATACGAATCGAGGATCCTGTCGAGAGCCGGGGTGAAAGTATCAAGGTTCACATTCAGTTTCTTCAGAAGGGAAGGAATGAAATTCTCTTCAACCAGGAGCATCCCCTTCAGTACATGCGAAGTCTCGATGGCCTGGTTCTGTTGTGCTGCTGCAATTTCTATTGCTTTCTCTACGGCTTTCTGTGATTTGATGGTGAATTTGTCGAAATTCATGGTGTTGGCCATACTTGTAAACCTCCCTTTTGATTTACCATAGGTTAGTGTTAAATTCTATATAAAATATTTGTTTGTAACACTATCAAAAAAAGAATTATTATCAAAAATTTTTCTTTGAATGAAGAGACAACAGTTCACGAAGCTCATCAGTGCTTTTTTGAATCATTTCAAATGATTTTTCTTCGGTAAATCTGATCCTTGAAGATTCGGGATTCATTGATATTTTGTATTGGTGAGGGATTTTTACTCCTGACTTGAATGCCGGAAATCTGAAAAGCGGATTTTCTCCAGCTCCGGAATCACGGGTCATCTGGACACAAAAAATGGAAGAATAGTATCTCCATCATCCTTCACATATTCAATGTTTTTCGTGCATTTCCACCATTATTACTTTTTGTCGAGGTTCTTTTCCAGTCCGGCGGTAAGTTTTGTGATCTCACTAAAATCCTTCTTCCGTTGATAGGTCGCTTTGCGGAGATCGGCTATGAGCTGCTCGTCAATCTTTTTACGGGCTATAGCAGAACGGTTGATGGCAGATAATGCCTTTTCAAGAACGGCGCGTTGATCCTGGTTATAAAGCATTTCCCAGGACTGTCGCTCTGATTTCTCAAGAGCATCGCGGTCGAGGGATCCCTTCACTTTGAGTAATGCGGCATTAAAGTGAACGTTGGTTAACATCACGTTCTTGATCGCCTCTTTCCGTTCCGGTTCAGTCCTCGTTCCCATCAGGATGATGAAATCACGCATTGCTGACATCTTTGCTTCCCGGATGAGTGCCTCAATATCGGCACCGACATATCCTTCAGTTTTTTTAACAAGCAACCCGATGTCAACATCTTCTGCGATGATTTCTCTGGTTTCACCTCCCAGATACACTTCAAAGATTTTACGGCGGCTTTCTTCATCAGGCGCCGGGACATAGATATGACGCTCGAGGCGTCCGGGGCGTAGTAATGCATCATCCAGCATATCCGGTCGGTTTGTCGCAGCAAGGATGGTGACATTCTTGAGTGCTTCCATGCCATCAAGTTCGGTGAGGATCTGGCTCACTACACTTTCGGTCACGTGTGATGATCCCTGGTAGGTCCCTCGTTTGGGAACGAGGGCATCAATCTCGTCAAAGAAGATGATGGATGGGGATGCCTGTCGGGCCTTACGGAATATCTCCCTGACACCTTTTTCTGATTCTCCGACCCATTTTGACAGGAGTTCAGGTCCTTTCACGGCAATAAAATTACATTCACTCTCGTTAGCCACTGCTTTGGCCAGCAGGGTCTTTCCGGTACCCGGAGGACCAAACAGCAGGATACCTTTCGGGGGCTTTGTCTGCAGCCGTTCAAACACATCCGGGAATTTGAGCGGCCATTCAACCGCTTCTTGTAATTCCTGTTTTACGTCCTCAAGTCCGCCAACCTGCTTCCAGGTTACATCCGGTACTTCAACCAGCACTTCACGCATCGCGCTTGGTTCGACATGCTTGCGTGCTTCCGCAAAGTCATCGTTGGTTACCTTCAGCTGGTCAAGTACTTCATTAGGGATATCTTCATCCAGCTTAATCTGGGGAATCACCTTTCGCAGTGCGTGCATTGCCGCCTCCTTTACGAGCAATGAGATATCCGCACCAACAAACCCATGCGTGGAATTGGCAAATTCCTCAATATTCACATCATCCGCAAGCGGAACACTACGGGAATGAACCTGGAAGATCTCCAGTCTTCCTTTTTTATCGGGAATGCCAATTTCTATTTCCCGGTCAAAACGGCCACCGCGCCGGAGAGCCGGATCAATGGCATCCGGAAGGTTGGTTGCAGCTATAACAATTACCTGTCCCCGACCTTTCAGTCCGTCCATGAGTGAGAGGAGCTGGGCAACTACCCGTCGTTCGACTTCCCCTTTGGTCTCTTCACGTTTGGGAGCGATGGAATCGATTTCATCGATGAAGATAATCGCCGGTGCATTCTGCTCAGCTTCTTCAAATTTTTCACGCAGTCCTTTCTCACTCTCGCCATAATATTTGCTCATAATCTCCGGGCCTGATAGCGAGATAAAGTGAGCATCCACTTCATTTGCCACCGCCTTTGCGATAAGGGTCTTTCCCGTTCCCGGTGGTCCATAGAGAAGTACGCCCTTGGGTGGCTGAATTCCCAGCCGTTCAAAAATTTCCGGGTGCCTGAGAGGGAGTTCGATCATTTCACGGACAAGCTGCAGTTCACGCCCCAGGCCGCCGATATCTTCATAGTGAATATCAGAGACTTCTTTTTTGCCTTCTTCCGGATTATAGGGTTCTTCTTTCAGCTCAATTTCCGTGTCATCAGTAACAATTGCAATGCCTTTTGGCTGGACTTTGGCAATGACAAGGGTTATGGAATTCCCGATTACATCAATCCGCTGCGTCTGTCCTTCGAACACTGCCCGCCCCCGCAGGACACGTGAAAGATACTGTTCCCCCCCAACAAGACGTATCGGCTGGGTGGGCTGGATCACCACCTTCTTGGCATATTCCGCTTCGGATTTCTTAATCTTCACCTTCTCATCAATACCGGTGCTCAGATTACCCCGTATATTCCCGTCAATACGAAGGATGGCATACCCGGTATCCTGCTGGAATCCGGGCCAGACAATCGCAGCAGCTTTCTTCTTTCCCTGTATCTCGATTACATCACCGGAGACCAGGCCCAGCTTTTTCATTACCTCAATGCTCACCCGTGCGATGCCACGCCCTGCATCCTCATGGGCTGCTTCCTTAACGGTAACTTCCGTGAATTCTTTATCTGTCATTATCAATTCCCTGTTATTCTCGAGGTTTACCATAAGTTAGCGTTCAATAATAAATAAATATTTCGTATGATTCTGAATGCCATTTCCCGGTGTGAGTGATGGACAAAAAAGGGAGGAGCGCGTAAATTCAAATAAATTTTCGTTAGTCCAAATCAACTTTACTTGTTTACTTAACAAGCCAGATTTAGTCCAGAATTACAAAACCGAGTCTTTATCTTGTCTTTATAGCAACGTGTATGTCATGAGTATTATCACAGATGCACAAAATGGCATCGTCACTGAAGAGATGAAGATCGTCGCTTGGGAAGAAGGAGTCACGGAAGATTTCGTTCGGCGTGGAGTTGCACAGGGACATATTGTCATCCCCGTTTCTCCGTACCGGAAAGTAAAGATTTGCGGGATTGGAGAAGGATTGCGCACCAAGGTGAATGCATCTATAGGGACTTCAACGGATATTGTTAATATCCCCGAAGAACTTGAAAAAGCACGGCAGGCAGAGCTCGCCGGTGCCGATACCCTGATGGAACTTTCGACCGGCGGGGACTTCATCGAGATCCGCAAACAGGTGATTGCCAATACAACACTGTCAGTTGGCTGTGTGCCGTTGTACCAGGCTTTCATCGAAGCGGCACAAAAGGATGGTGCCGTTGTCAACATGAATGAAGATGACCTGTTCCGGATCACTGCAGAACAGGCCAAACTCGGGACAAACTTCATGGCCATCCATACCGGTATCAACTGGGAGACGGTTAAACGCCTCCGGAACCAGGGACGACATGGGGGACTTGTATCCCGGGGTGGTGCGTTCATGACCGCATGGATGCTCCACAATGAAAAAGAAAATCCGCTTTATGCTGAATTTGATTACCTGCTTGAGATCATGAAGGAGCACGAGGTCACTTTGTCAATGGGTAACGGCATGAGGGCCGGCGCAATTCACGATGCCACCGACAGGGCAGCTGTGCAGGAACTTCTGATTAATGCCGAACTTGCGGACAAGGCACATAAGGACGGGGTCCAGGTCATTGTTGAAGGACCAGGACATGTACCCATTGACGAGATTGCCACCAACGTGCAACTCATGAAACGCGTCACGAACAACAAGCCATTTTACATGCTCGGGCCTATTGTCACCGATATCGCACCTGGTTATGACGATCGTGTTGCAGCTATCGGCGCAGCAATCTCGTCATCATTAGGTGCGGATTTCATCTGTTATGTGACTCCCGCAGAGCACCTTGCCCTCCCGACGCCCCAGGAAGTTTTTGAAGGCGTTATCAGTTCCCGGATTGCCGCTCATATCGGTGATATGGTTAAACTCAAAAAGACCCGCGAAGCAGACCTCGAGATGGGACATGCCCGTCGTGACCTTGACTGGGAACGGCAGTTTGCCGTAGCCATTAATGCCCCTCGTGCCCGTGCAATCAGGAAGGAACGGATGCCGGCAGATGCTGATGCCTGTACCATGTGCGGAGATTACTGTGCGATAAAGATTGTGAACCGCCATTTTAAGTTCTGAAAAGGCAGTTTCATTTTTTTTCATATTAAAAAAACATGCATTTCTCACTTGAAATGGAGAAAAGAAAAAAAACATATCGATTTTTTCCTGAATATCTGTATCTATATAATATTACCAAGCATTATCTGTTGACAGCACCTAGTAATTATGGTGATTTCTGTTGGAAAGACAATCCGTTGATTCGTGTAACCTGAAAACTGTGGGTTACGACAATAATTTAAAGAATTTAGAGATTGAGTTCCATTCCGGGATGGTCTATCAATACCAGAATGTTCCTTCGCACATCTACGCAAATCTGTTAAGTGCGCAGTCAACCGGGACTTTTTTCACCGACAAGATAAAAAACCGTTATCGATCGGTACGTCTGGATAAAGTTGTCGTGCGGTAATGTCCGTGATTCCACCTGATCGTTTGAATGGGTGCGATCCTTTCACGGTCTAAAATTTTCTTACACTTTTTTATTTACCGCAATTAAAAATTTCTGCCGTCAGATAAATTTCATGAGCGTATCCTCGCACAAAAAACGGCTTTAGAGGAAAACCTCCAAATCTGCCGGAACAATTAAAAAAAATAGTGGATTTATGCTGTTCCTGCAGAATCGTAGATCTGACAGACATAGCGGGCGATAAACAATGCCCATGGTGCGATGAGACAGAGATAGATGATCATGCCAAGGATCGGAATAACCTGGATGATGGCCACAATGATTGCAAATATTATTCCGACGATGATCAGGACAACCAGTGCAATGAGGTAGGGGACCCAGCCGATCCTTTCGATGGTCGCAAGTATCGCACTAAAGTTGAATGCCTCCCCGATACTCCCTGTCCGTGCAAAGCGGACAATACCTATAACCTCAAAAACTGCGATGATGATTCCGAGAACAAGCATGATTAACAGGCCGATACCCATAGCGGCAAACGCTCCCATCATTGCTGTAGAATCCCCGCTCATAATCGCAACAGCAGATGCACCCAAAACAAGAACCCAGACAATAATCAACGGGATTGCATAGATAAGGGAAACAATAAGGTATTTAATCCCGTCAATAAAAAGAGTGCCCCAGTCTTCGACTTCGGGTGCTGGTTTCTCTCCCCGGAGAATTTTCATTGAGTATCCCATAAGGGGAAGCCCGAGAAGGATAGTTGCGATGATCAGCATCAGCCACTTATTCCACTTGCCAACGACAGCTTCCTTTGCATATTCAAAGGATTCACCAACCATGTTTCCGTAATCCATCTCTTTCACCACGATAATACAATCAAGATTGAAAAATCACCCATGAGCATTTTGCCACAAACGATTTATATTAGCTATGATTGCCAGGTGGAATATAAAGTTATCGTAACCAGGAGTGCAAAATTAAAAAAATGAACACAGATTAATGCCGGAAGTAACGTACGCCCGTAAAAATCATTGCCATGTGCAGCCGGTTTGCAGCATCTATTACTTCTTTATCCCGGATAGATCCCCCTGGCTGTATCAGAGCTGTTGCACCGGCATCTGCTGCAACTTCGAGTGTGTCCGGAAACGGCAGGAAGGCATCTGAAGCCATGACAGAACCTTTGAGGGATGCACATGCTTTCTCAACTGCAATTCTCGCTGAGTCCACCCTGCTCATCTGCCCGGCACCAATGCCGAGTGTACGTTTCTGGTCAGCAAATATGATCGTGTTGCTCTTCGTATGCTTACAAACCTTCCATGCCAGCTGGATTGCACGCATCTCATCGGGTGTTGGATCCCGATCCGTAATCACATGCCAGTGCTCCTGGTAAGGAGGTGTCCGCTGCACGAGCACACCGCCATCGATTGTCCGTATCTCATCCCCGCCGGATTTTTCCGGGAGGACAATTACCCGCATATTCTCCTTTTTTTCCATGATTGCACGAGCATCGGAAGAAAATGAGGGAGCAACAAGGACTTCAACAAACGTCTTTGCAATCTCTGCTGCCACGTCTTTTTCAATTTCCCGGTTCAGGCAGACAACCGATCCATAGGCGGAGACAGGATCAACTTCACGGGATGTAATATATACATCAAGCAGGTCTTTACCAACGGCAACTCCACAGGGATTATTGTGCTTGACGATAACAGCCGCCGTTTCTTCAAACTCACGGAGAAGTGCAACACCGGCGTTGACGTCAAGATAATTATTATACGACATCTGCTTTCCCTGGATCGGTTCTGTTCCTGCAATACCGGTCTCACCATAGACTGCCGCCTGCTGGTGCGGATTCTCCCCATACCTCAATGTCCTGCCATGACTGAACTGCCGGGTAAACGTTGAAGGAAACTGTGCATCGAGCATGAAAAGGTAATTGCTGATCGCTGCATCGTAGGCTGCAGTCCTTGCAAATGCCTTTTTTGCAAGTTCAAGCCGTTGTTCTGAAGAGATCTCACCACGACGAATTGACCCGATGAGCGCCGGATAATCCGCCGGGTCAACAACGACAGCTACCTGTTTGTAATTTTTTGCCCCTGCACGGATCATCGCCGGTCCGCCGACATCGATGAATTCGATCAGTCCTTCAAGGCTCATCTGTTGCCCGGACATCTTCTCAAACGGGTACAGGTTTACTACCAGCAGATCGATGCGGTTTATTCCGTGCTTTGCCATAATCGCATCATCAACCTGCCGTCTGCCCAATAAACCCCCGTGAACTTTTGGGTGCAGGGTCTTCACCCTCCCGTCCATCATCTCGGGAAAACCGGTATAACTGGAAACTTCGGTATATATCACACCGGCTTGTGCAAGTGCCTTTCCCGTCCCGCCCGAACTCATTATACTGTATTTTTGTTGAACAAGCTCCTCCGCGAGCTCGACAATACCGGTCTTGTCCCAGACAGAGAGCAGTGCCCACTTCATGGTCTAGTGTATGCAGGACAGGAAAGAAAAATGTATGCTGGTGAATGTGTTGAGGTAATGTCCCGGTATTACCTGCCGGAAACCATGACTACACGGTACCTGCAATCCAAATCATGTATTTTCTCATATTGTGGAAATCTGTACCGGAATACTAAAAAAAAATTTAATCACTGGGAAATTGTTAATTATCGAATTATACAAAAAATTGAGCCTTAATATCAAAAACAGGTAATATTCAGCGGTTCCCATGGTGTGATGATGTAAATTTTTATATAGAACCACAATACAATAGATATTGGAACATCGAACGGGATGTACTATGCACGACGCAGAACACAGTACAGAACAAAATGAAGAACATGAATCCGGTACGGCAGAAAATACCCTGCCGGAATCTCAGCAGCTGGTGATTGAGCTCGAAGTGCAAAAGAAAGCTTTTGCCGAATTGAACGATCAGCTTCTCAGGCTTGCTGCAGATTATGAAAATTTTAAAAAGCGAACAGCTCGCGAAAGAGAGACCCTTATTTCACGAGCAAATGAACGATTCGCCATTGATATCCTTGAAGTGATGGACAACTTTGAACGGGCATTAAAAACGGATGACACCCATTTGCGTGAAGGTGTCCTTCAGATCCGGCAGCTCCTCAACGCCCAATTGCTGCGTAATGGTATAACTCCCCTGGATGCACAAAAAAAGCAATTCAATCCAGCAGAACATGAAGCCATTGCTCATGTTACCTCAGATGAACCGGAGGGCATTGTGATCGATGAAGTCTCACGCGGGTATCGTATGCATGATAAAGTGATAAGATACGCTAAAGTTGCTGTATCCAAAGGAAATCAGAAAGATCAGGAGGTATAAAAATGGCAAAAGAGAAGGTTTTAGGAATTGATCTGGGAACGACCTTTTCCTGTATGTCAATCATGGAGGCAGGAAAGCCAATCGTGATCCCCAACGCAGAGGGTGGACGGACAACCGCATCGATCGTTGCATTCACCAAAGAGGGTGAACGTCTTGTCGGGAGTCTGGCCAAACGCCAGGCGGTTACCAATCCCCAGCGGACAATCCAGTCGATCAAACGTAAGATGGGATCGACGGAAAAAATTAAAATCGATGATAAGAATTATTCCCCCCAGGAAATCTCGGCAATGATCCTGCAGAAGATGAAAGTGGATGCTGAGGCGTATCTCGGTGAGAAAATTTCAAAAGCAGTTATCACGGTTCCGGCATACTTCAACGATGCACAGCGACAGGCGACCAAGGATGCCGGAAAGATCGCCGGTCTTGATGTCATGCGTATCATCAACGAGCCCACGGCAAGTGCACTGGCATATGGCATTGATAAAGAACAGGATGCCACAGTTCTGGTGTACGACCTGGGTGGGGGTACATTTGATGTCTCGATCCTGACACTTGGCGACGGTGTTTTTGAAGTAAAATCAACTGCCGGTAATAACCTCCTTGGTGGAGATGACTTTGACAAACGTGTCACGGACTACCTTATTGAGGAGTTTAAGAAAAAAGAGGGGGTTGACTTGCGCAATGATCCGTATGCCATGCAGCGGCTTCGCGATGCATCAGAGAATGCAAAGATCGAACTTTCTCAGCGCCAGTCCACCAACGTCAACCTGCCCTACATTACCACGGATTCAAGTGGCCCAAAATTCCTCAATATTGACCTTACCCGTTCAAAACTCGAACAACTTATCGGTGATCTGGTCGAATCCACTGTCGGACCTGTGAAGCAGGCACTGAGCGATGCAAAACTTGAGCCAAAGGACATCGACCATGTCCTTCTCGTAGGTGGCTCCACCCGGGTCCCTCTTGTTCAGGAAACGGTAAAGAAGATCCTGGGGAAAGAGCCCGATAAGGGCATCAATCCCGATGAATGTGTTGCGCTTGGTGCAGGAATTCAGGGAGCCGTACTGACTGGTGAGACAAAAGATATCGTCCTGCTGGATGTCACCCCGCTCACGCTGGGCATAGAGACTCTTGGAGGTATCGCAACCAAGCTGATCGAACGAAATACCACAATTCCCACACGGAAGAGCCAGATATTCTCCACAGCAGCAGATGGACAGACCAGTGTTGAGATTCATGTCGTACAGGGAGAAAGGGCTCTTGCCAAAGACAATTTCACCCTGGGCAGGTTCCAGTTAACCGGAATCCCCCCGGCACCACGAGGCATACCCCAGATTGAAGTCACTTTTGATATCGACTCAAACGGCATTATTCATGTATCGGCAAAGGATCTGGGGTCAGGCAACCAGCAGGCAATCTCGATCAAAGGGGATAAAAAACTCTCTGATGAAGACATCAAGAAGATGATGGATGCAGCCAAACAGTTCGAAGATGAGGATAAGAAAAAGCGCGATGAGATTGAGCTGCACAACCAGGCAGATACTGCCATATTTACTGCTGAAAAGATGTTAAAAGAGAGCGGGGAAAAACTTGAAACAGCTGACAAGCTAAAAGTAGAGGAAGGTATCGCTGCAGTAAAGAAAGCACTCGCCGATGATATCCTTGATGATATTAAGAAAACAATGGAAGTGCTGACCGAAAGTGTCTATGCAGCCACAACCAAGCTCTACCAGAAGATGCAGGCAGAGCAGGCATCACAACCGCAGGCAGAATCCGGTGCTGCACCGCAACCTGATAAAAATACCGATGATACCGTTGTCGATGCAGATTATAATGTAAAAAAAGAGTGAGCCCTGATGAGTGCGGATGACTATTACGATATCCTTGGAATACCCCGGAATGCTGACGATAAGGAGATCAAGAAGGCATACCGCAACTTAGCACGGAAATATCATCCTGATGTCTGTAAGGATAAGGGTGCAGAAGAGAAGTTTAAAGGAATTAACGAGGCGTATAGTGTTCTTTCAGATGAACAGAAACGAGCACAATATGATAATATGGGCCATGAAACGTTTACCAACGCTTCCAAAGGCTCATATACGGGCGCAGGTGGATTCGGGGGTGGTTTCTCCGCTGATTTCTCGGGTTTCGGGGATATCTTTGATTTCTTTGGCGGAGGTCAGAGACGATCGGGTCCCCAGCCAGGTGCCGATCTTCTCATGCGCATCCAGATCAGTCTCGAAGAAGCTGTAGCCGGTGTAGACCGGGACATTGAAGTGATGCATACAGAACCATGTCCTGCCTGTAGTGGAACGGGCAGCGAAACAAAACGACTGCATACCTGTTCCCGTTGTGGTGGCAGTGGACAGATGCGACAAGCTGCTCAATCATCCTTCGGCCAGTTTATACGAATGATGACCTGCAATCAGTGCGGCGGAAAAGGAAAGATACCTGAAAAAGTCTGCAATGTGTGCCGCGGTTCAGGTCATTCACGAGTGAAACGGAAAGTATCCGTGCACATTCCTGCAGGAATCGATAATGGTATGCGTCTTCGCATGGAAGGGTATGGTGAAGCTGGTGATTTGGGTGCACCCAGTGGTGACCTGTTTATTGAGGTGTATGTCCAGTCCCACGACCGTTTTATCAGGAACGGGGATAATCTTGAGACAATTATTGAGATTAGTCCTGTTCAGGCAGTTCTGGGAACATCGATAGAGATTGAAACCATAGATAAACGGCATATTGACTTAAAGGTACCCCCGGGCATACAGAATAACACAGCCTTAAAGATCGCCGGTGAAGGTATGAAGCGCCGTGGAAAGCCCGGGGATCTGCTTGTCAGGGTGAAAATTATCATACCAAAATCCATCAGCAGCGAGCAAAAGGAACTCTATATAAAACTTGCAGAGCTGGAAGGAAAGAGCAGCGGTTCCGGAGGATTTTTCTCCGGCTTCATGGGAAAAAAGAAGAGTAAAAAGTGATCACAGGATTCCCTGTTGAAGATCATTTTTTTTACACCAGAGTTTTTTTGCACACGTATTTGAGCGCTTGTGATCAATGAGATCAGGATGAGACTGCTCTTTGAGTTGTCAGGAGAAAACCAAACACTCCCCTTAGCTGAACTTGAGTGCATAGGGAAAGTTATCGATTGCCGGCTTCAGGTCGCGGTTGTTGAGGCCCCTGATCCAAATGAGGCACATCGCCTTGCCATGACGCAGGTCGTATCCGGGTATCTTGGTGAATGTGAGCCCACTATCCCCGCCTTCCAAAAATTACTCAAAGACCTTGGTATTGAAACCTGCGAGTCATTTGCCGGGCGTGCTAAAAAAATTCACGGGGGTTGTCTTGAAAGAAACCCCAGTTCACAACGGGAATTTGAGAAGCTTATCGGGACCATGATTTCTGGTACGGTTTCATTAAATAAACCGGAGACAGAATATCGTGCTGTCCTTTCGGAAGATCGCTGCTTTTTTGGCAAAGTACTTTTTAAAATTGACCGTGGAGCCTATGATATCCGGAATCCTGGAAAACGGATTTTTTTCCACCCCGGTGTGATGATGCCGAGGATGGCAAGAACCCTCATCAATTTAACCTGTTCACATACGGGTGATGTAGTACTTGATCCATTCTGCGGAACCGGTGGCATTCTTATCGAAGCGGAAATGCTCGGCATGCAAACACTGGGTAGTGATTTTGATCCCATGATGGTCCGGGGCAGCCTTCAGAATGTACCAAAAGCGCATCTTATGCTTGCTGATGCAACGCATCAGCCGTTTGCCAATCATTCAATCGATGCAGTAGTGACCGATTTTCCTTATGGGCAATCAGTCTGCATCAAAAAAACTGACACCATGACCAGACTATATGCTGATACACTGGATGAAATAAACCGTGTCCTCAGGAATGGACACCGGGCTGTAGTAGTCACCCATAAGGATATTTCGGATATCGCCGCAGCACACATGACAATTCTGCAGCACCATGAACAGCGGGTACATAAAAGCCTTGTCCGTCGCATCCTCGTTCTGACGCAATAATGGTTGATTTCAACCATCCTTCCAGAAATTTCAAGAGAATAGATATTTTGTGATATTTTAAAGATTCCGATTTTATTTTTTTTACATGTAAAAACTTTTAATATGATATTAGAATTATTTTTAAAAAATACATAAATTCAAAATATACGAAATTTTAAATTTAATATTATAAAAAGTCATAAAACATGCTCAAAAAATTAAGAGTATTAATGAATACGCGGGTAATTGTACTCGTAATATTTTCCTTTATATTCAATAATTCGATTAATCATAATACTACTGGCGTTTGACCAAAAGCGACCGTTAAACCTATTCATTTCATCATATGAAAGAGGTATGAGATATAAACGTGTTCCATCATCGAGTATTGCCGTGGGTTTTTGGTTGTTATCCCGAATTATTGCTGTTAAATGCGGGAATTCTTTAAAATCTTCTTCTGTGAGGGGGATTTGATCACCTTGTTGGATAAAACTTTTATTCAATTCATACACGCTAAGCGTCGCATAGCTTCCTCTATCGAATATTGTTATCAAACCGAACCAACTCGGCAAAAATATAGCAATCCCTAAAAAAATCGCAATAAGAACATACCATCGTTTTTTCAGAGTTTCAAAAATGTTCATAACCACAAATTCCTTTTTTAATATTATATTTATCCCTTTTTGTTTCCAGCGTTTCTGTCCTATCCTGAAGTCATTTGACAACACATCTAAATAACGATGTGAGCAAACTAACGAATCGGGACATTCAGAGAATCATCCGACAATGGGTGAGGGAAAAGCCTGTTGTCGAAATTGCTCGGGAATTCCAGATTACCCGTCAAAGAGTATACCAGCTCATCACCCATTTCAAAGATCGAGGAGATTATCCTGAAATAAAACAGTCTGGGAGAAAACCCCAACCTATCGATGAAAGAACTGAAGAGCTGATCCTCGAAACCTATCGAGCCAACGACGTAGGTCCCACACATCTGGAGAAGAAGATCGAAGAAATTTACAGAATTCACATTCCGCATAACAGGATCTATCAGGTATTATTGTTCCACGGCCTGGTGGAGATCAACATGAAGAAGCGGCAGCAGCGGAAATATGTCCGGTATGAACGGGCTCATTCCATATCGATGTGGCAGGGTGATTGGAAAGAGTCTGAGATTGACAACTCCAGGAAATGGGTTGTTGAATTTATCGATGATTCATCCCGGTTGATTACCTGCTACGGAGTATTCGATTCTCCTACAACCGAGAACACTATCTCTATCTTGAAAAAGGGGTTCCTGGAATACGGAACTCCCCGCGAGATCCTGACCGATCATGGCACCCAGTTTGTTTCAGCCCGGGACCGGGAACATGCTCAACACAAATTCAAAGATTTCCTCGATCATCATGAGATCAAACACATCGTCGCACGTGTGAAACACCCCCACACCAATGGGAAAATCGAACGGTTCTATGGTGAGGTTGAACGGAGAATCAGAAAATTCGGTTCTATCGATAAAATCGTTCACTGGCATAATGTGATCAAACCTCACATGAGTCTCGATTACGATGAACCATGCAATGCCTTCTGGTACCGATTGCCCCCAGAGAGGATCCTGGCTTATGCGCAGAAATGGTTATATGTGTAAAATTAATTCGGGATACTACAGTTGACTACCCGTATTGAAGGATTTTTTATATAAAATCCGTCAATCAGACAACATAATAGTGTCGGGAGTTACTTCATTTTTTTTAAAGTACGGGCTGAATTAAAAATAATATCATGACAGGTTATGAGATGTCCCCTTTATTAAATTCATAAAGATACAAAAAGATTTCCTGCTATTAAAATACCGTTCAACGCCGGTATAAAGAATATAAAAATGAAGAACTAAGGATCATTTTGCCTTTTTATAACAAATCTGCGCCTCATCATGTTTACCGATAGTATCAAGAACGCCACCGATATCCTTCCATACCTCTTTACGTCCAGGATCAATTTCCAGCGCCCGTTTGAAGGAAGTCAGAGAATCCTGATACTTTCCTGACTCAAATAGTGCCTTGCCTTTATAGATCCAGGCGTCCACAAAATCCGGTTGGAGAGAGATCATCGCACTGAACGCTTGATCAGCTTCCTGATATCGCGCCAGTGCAATGAGTGCGCTGCCTTTGGTAAAATAGGCAATTGAGAACGAGGGGTCTACCGATACCGCATGATCATATGATTCGATTGCCGCTTCGTTCTGATGCTGAGCTGCCAGTGCCATACCATGACGCGTCCACCCGACTACATTATCCGGGTATATTTCAAGGCTTTTTTCATATGCCGCCTGAGCCTCCTGATACTTCCCGAGATCGTACAATACATTTCCTTTCCCCATCCAGGCATCCGCAAGGTTACCATTCAGTTCGAGTGCTTTATCGAATGTCTCGACAGCATCCCTCGACATACCCAGCTCTGCCAGTGAAATCCCTTTATAGGATAATGTTTCCGGGCTTTGTTTGATCTCAAGAGATCGGTCATACGATTGAACCGCCTGCCGGTGGTTGTCAAGTGCAGCGTATGCTCTCCCTTCAAAGTAATATACTTCGGCTGAACCGTGGTTGTTTTCGAGAGCATGCTCAAAAGCGGTAATAGCCGCTTCATAATTACCCATCTCGAAATATGCCCGTCCCTTCCAGAAGAATGCCTGATAACAGGTGGGATTTATTTCCCATGCACGTTCAAATGTGGAGATTGCGGCATCATGGTTTCCGAGCGCGAGGAGAGCCCGGCCTTTCTCATAGATTGCATGAGTAAATCCGGGATTATGCGAAAGTGCACGATCGAAAGAGGCTATTGCCTCTTCATTCTTTCCTATGTGCATAAGCGCTCTTCCCCTCTCGTAAAGTGCATCTTCGTATTCGGGATTAATTCTTAGTGCTGAATCGAATGAAATAACCGATTCTTCATACTCATGAAGATGTGCCAAAGCTACCCCTTTGTGATGGAAAACCTCTGAATACTGGTCATTTAACATTAAAGCCTGATTGAATGCAGTTATTGCCTCGTCATATCGTTCGCGCTGAAGGTAAGCGACACCCCGGTAATAGAGGGCTTCCGGGAACTCCGGTTGGAGGGTGAGTGCCTGATCAATTGCGGTATGTGCATCGCTATGCCGGTTCAGGTGAATGAGTGCAATACCCCGGTAAAGGTGTGGTAAAGCGTACGTTGCATCCATAGAGATTGCCTGATCATAGCAATCAAGTGCCGCATCGTATCTCCCAAGATTTGCTTCTGAAATTCCCTTGTAGAGCCATATTTCTGAAAATGTTCCACTCTCACCAAGAGCACGGTCGAATACACTTACTGCCTCATGATACATCGACAGACTTGCGAGTGCCCGGCCCTTTTGAAATAATGCTTTGACACATTTTGGACGGTGAACCAGTGCAGCATCGAAGTTTTTAATCGCATCATTATACCTGCCAATACGGGAGAAAGAAACTCCAAGGTAATAATATGCCCGGGCATCTTTTATGTCGATACTTAAAGCCTTGAGATATGATCGTATGGCTTCCTGGTCCTGACCAAGTGCAGACTGGGCGATTCCCTTTGCAGTCCAGATAAATGAAGCGGTAGGCCGGAGACGTAATGCCAGGTTAAACGATACTACAGCAGGATCAAAACGTGAAAGTCGTATAAGAGCCATTCCTTTATGGTAAAGCGCCTCGATATGTTTCGGCTCGATTCCCAGAGCATTGTCATACGATAACACCGCTTCGGGATCCATTCCCAGTTCATAGAGTGCCCGCCCTTTGTAATAGAAAGCTGACGCGAAATCCGGACGAATTTCCAGTGCCTTACAAAAGGCTTCTATGGCATCTTCAAAGCTGGAAAGCGAGAAAAGTGCAGTTCCTTTGTAGTACCATGCATCAGCATTATTCGTGTCGATCTCCAGGGTTTTTACATACGCTTCGATCGCTTCGTTATATCTCTTAAGATCTGCCAGAGCCATCCCACGGTGTAACCATGCCTCAACAGACAATGGTGTAATCTGTAGTACGCGGTCAAATGCGTCGATTGCATCTTTTTGACGTCCGGTAGCGACCAGAGATAAACCTTCGTGATAGAAAGCTGTCGCATTTCCTGCATCAAGGTCGATATTTTTATTGAATGCAAGGATAGCATCTTCATGACGCCCCAGATTGGCCAGTGCAAGTCCTTTGGAGAAATAGACTTCTGCGTTATTCTTCTCGATGCTGAGTGCTTTATCAAAGGACCGTACACCTTCGCGGTACATACTCAGTGATGCCAGTGCCTTTCCTTTGTTAAACCATGCCTCTGCAAAGGACCCATCAATCTCAAGTGACCGGTCAAACGCTTTGATGGCTTCTTCGAACATACCCGTCCGGGTAAGTGCAACCCCTTTGTAGTGAAGTGCCAAAGCGTGTTTCGGATCAAGAGCGATTACCTGGTCGTACGCAGCAATTGCATCGTTTGTTTGTTCAAGAATATCCAGTGAGCGCGCCTTGTTATAATATGCCTCAGAAAAATCCGGTTTTATTGAGAGTGCGTTATCAAAGGAGGAAATGGCATCTTTGTGCCGTGTGAGTTTTGCAAAGATGATACCCTGTTCAAACCAGGCCTGAGCATTATCCGCATCGATTCTCAGCAAACGTCCGAATGCTTCTGCACCTTCGTTATATTTTCCAAGTTCGGCAGATGATGCTGCATAATGATAGAGTGCATCTGTATCATCAGGTTTGAGAGTGAGTACATGTTCCAATACCGCAATTGCATCTTCAAATTTACGGAGATGGAATAAGGCTGTTCCTTTTGCGTATAATGCACTGCTATCTTCCGGCTCATAGGAGAGAACCTTATCAAAAGATCTGATTGCGTCTTCAAATTTTCCCAGTGTAGCAAAGACTTTTCCTCGTTCCAGAAACGCCCGGGGATTTTTTGGCAGGTAGATAATACTGTCGTCAAAAGCAGCTATAGCACCATCAGGATTACCAAGATGTGCAAGCACTAATCCTTTCTCAAACCAGATTTCCGGATCTGTTTTATTCAGTGCAAGTGCTGCATCAAATGCCTGTTCAGCTTCCTCGTATCTGCCTAACGATACTAAAGATAATCCTTGCAAATAGATCGGTTCGAACCGGTCCGGGGCCTGAGTAAAAGCCTTTTTAAAAATCTTTTGTGCCTCATCATGCCTTTCTAAGTTTGCAAGAGCCCGTCCCTTCTCATAGAGAATCTCACCATTGTCAGGATCAACACTCAGCGCACTATCAAAAATAAGAACTGCTTCGTTAAACTTCGCAAGGCGGAACAGAGCATTTCCTTCTGAAAAGAGCAATAAAATATTATGAGGATCGTTTTGTCGTGCTTTCTCAAAAGATTCTACAGCATCCTGATCTTTTCCAAGATGTTCAGATGCTATGCCTTTATGGAACCAGGCTGCTGAATAATCGGGAATGCGTAAAAGCATCTGATCGAATGCTCCAATCGCCTCATCATACCGTCCGAGATTTTCAAGTGCCAGACCCTGATTGTAGTATCCTTCGGCAAAGTCAGGATCAAGTGTAAGAGCATTTGAAAAGGACGATTCGGCTTCTTCATATCTGCCCAGCATTGCATAAGCAAGTCCCTGTTCGAAATGCCCATCCCTGTTCTTGTCATCAATAGCAAGGGCACGGGAGAAAGCCAAGACAGCTTCTTCATATTGTTTCAGGTTTAAAAGGGTGAATCCTTTTTCATAATGGGCAGCATACGCATCCGGGTTAAGCGCGATAGCCCGGTCGAATGTCATTTTTGCTTCATCAAAACGTTTGAGATAGGTCAGGACAAGGCCTTTGTTATACCAGCCCTCGTAATTTCCTGAATCAAGGGAAAGAGCTGCACTGAATGCTGAAAGTGCATCCTCATACTGTTTCATGGTTTTAAGAACCAGTCCTTTCTGGAAATATGCTGGTGAATAGGATGATTCGACGGCTATTGCCCGGTCAAAAGCAGAGATAGCTTCTGGGTTCTTTGACAGACGGCTGAATGCCAGTCCCTGATCAAAGAACGCATTAACAAACTTTGGATCAATGGTTGTCGCTTGTTCAAAAGCTTCAATTGCTTCCCAATCTTTGCCTAACTTCGCCAGCGCCAGGCCTTTGTCATAATAGGCGTTTGCATACCTTGGATTGATAGCCAGAACCTTGTCATACGATGAGACAGCTTCTTCATATCTGCCAAGTTCAAGGAGGGCAATCGCCCGATCATACCACCCGTAAGCAGAACCAGGTTTTATCTCCAGCGCCCTGGTGAGGGCCTCGACGGCAGGCTCATACTGACTGAGGGAGAGAAGGGTGCTGCCTTTCCGTAACCATGCTGGTGCACAGGACGGGTCGTTGGCGAGCACACGGTCAAAACAGGCGATCGCTTCCTGATAATTCCCGAGTTCAATATATGCCTTCCCTTTCCGGTACCAGGCAGTATTATTGTCCGGAGAAAGGACAATGGTTCTCTCAAATGCTTCGAGTGCTTCGGGGATGCGTTCCAGCTCAAAAAGTACACTACCCGTGAGCAACCAGACGTCAGCATGGGTATTTTCAAGACTCAGGGAGGATTCCAGCGCCTGATGGGCTTCATCAAATCGTTTGAGACAGGTAAGGACAAGTCCTTTGTTATACCAACCCTCAGAATTTCCCGAATCGAGGGAAAGAGCTGCACTGAATGCTGAAAGTGCTTCCTTATACTGTCTCATGGTTTTAAGAACCAGTCCTTTCTGGAAATATGCTGGTGAATAGGATGATTCGACGGCTATTGCCCGGTCAAAAGCAGAGATAGCTTCTGGGTTCTTTGACAGACGGCTGAATGCCAGTCCCTGATCAAAGAATGCATTAACAAACTTTGGATCAATGGTTGTCGCTTGTTCAAAAGCTTCAATTGCTTCCCGGTCTTTGCCTAACTTCGCCAGAGCAAGACCCTTGTCATAATAGGCGTTTGCATATCTTGGATTGATAGCCAGAACCCTGTCATACGACAAGACGGCTTCTTCATATCTGCCAAGTTCAAGGAGGGCAATCGCCCGATCATACCACCCGTAAGCAGAACCGGGTTGAATTTCCAGCGCCCGGGTGAGGGCCTCGACGGCAGGCTCATACTGACTGAGGGAGAGAAGGGTGCTGCCTTTCCGTAACCATGCTGGTGCACGGGACGGATCGTTGGCGAGCACACGATCAAAACAGGCGATCGCTTCCTGATAGTTCCCGAGTTCAATATACGCCTTCCCTTTCCGGTACCAGGCAGTATTATTGTCCGGAGAAAGGACAATGGTTCTCTCAAATGCCTCCAGTGCTTCGGGGATGCGTTCCAGCTTAAAAAGTACACTGCCCGTGAGCAACCAGACGTCAGCGTGGGTATTTTCAAGACTCAGGGAGGATTCCAGCGCCTGATGGGCTTCATCAAATCGTTTGAGACAGGTAAGGACAAGTCCTTTGTTATACCAACCCTCAGAATTTCCCGAATCGAGGGTAAGAGCTGCACTGAATGCTGAAAGTGCATCCTCATACTGTTTCATGGTTTTAAGAACCAGTCCTTTCTGGAAATATGCTGGTGAATAGGATGATTCGACGGCTATCGCCCGGTCAAAAGCAGAGATAGCTTCCTGGTTCTTTGACAGACGGCTGAATGCCAGTCCCTGATCAAAGAACGCATTAACAAACTTTGGATCAATGGTTGTCGCTTGTTCAAAAGCTTCAATTGCTTCCCGATCTTTGTCTAACTTCGCCAGCGCCAGGCCTTTGTCATAATAGGCGTTTGCATACCTTGGATTGATAGAAAGAACCCTGTCATACGACGAGACGGCTTCTTCATATCTGCCAAGTTCAACGAGGGCAATCGCCCGATCATACCACCCGTAAGCAGAACCGGGTTGAATTTCCAGCGCCCGGGTGAGGGCTTCAACGGCAGGTTCATACTGACTGAGGGAGAGAAGGGTGCTGCCTTTCCGTAACCATGCTGGTGCACAGGACGGGTCGTTGGCGAGCACACGGTCAAAACAGGCGATTGCTTCCTGAGAGTTCCCGAGTTCAATATACGCCTTTCCCTTCCGGTACCAGGCAGTATTATTGTCCGGAGAAAGGACAATGGTTCTCTCAAATGCCTCCAGTGCTTCGGGGATTCGTTCCAGCTCAAAAAGTACGCTACCCGTGAGCAGCCAGACGTCAGCTTGGGTAGTATCAAGACTCAGGGACGATTCGAGCGCCTGCAGGGCTTCATCAGGCCGACGGAGTTTCACAAGAGCAAGGGCACGCATATATAACAACGTGGCATTGGGGGATGTCAGCTGTAACATCCTGTCAAAAGAATGAAGGGCTTTCTCATTTTTCCCAAGGTTCGCAAAGGCAAGACCTGTCTGATATACCGCATCCGTGATGGAAGAATCGTACGTAAGTGCCTGGTTGAACGACCGGATTGCCTTTTCATATTTCCCGGTGGCGCTCAGCACGAGCCCTTTATAATAATGTGCCAGAGCGTGTTCCGGTACATAATCAAGTACATAGTCAAACGCTTTTATGGCATCTGAGTATTTGCCGATGCGGAAGAGTGCAAGACCTTTATTATACGCTGCGTCAGATTGAGTGGAATCCAGGTTTAAAGCCCGATCAAAGGCAATGACAGCCTCTTCATCATGCCCGATTGCGGATAGTGCCTGACCTTTACCAAATGCGGCCTGAGCATTATTGGGATCCAGTGCGAGTGTCTTATCAAATGCTGCAATGGCCTCATTGAAATCAGTAAGCCTGAAAAGGATCGTACCTTTTGCTAACCACGTAGCAGCATCATCCGGGGAGATTTCAAGTGCATGGTTCAGTGATCCAAGTGCGTCGTGATCACGACCGGCTGCCATAAGCGAGTGTCCCCGGTTGAAATGGAGTGCCCCCTTATCAGGGCCGAGTGAAAGTGCCAAATCAAATGCGGTGATTGCTTCTTCATGTCGTCCGGTATTTGAGAGTGCAAGCCCTTTTTCATACGCCGCATCCTGCATGCCGGGATTAAGTTGAAGAACCCGATCAAAGCATGGTATCGATTCATCGAACCGATTTAATTTGCCAAGAACGCTGGCTTTATGATACCACGCAACTGCGCAGGAGTCATCAAGGGATAATCCTCTCTCCAATGCATCCAGTGCATCATCATAGAGCGACATCTTTTCATAAGCAGTACCACGGTAGTACCATGCTGCGACATTCTGGTCATCACTATTTGTTACTTTTTCAAATGCGGTGATCGCTTCTTCCCAGCGTTTAAGATGGAGAAGAGCTTTTCCCCGATGCATCAGGGCAAAAATATTCTGAGGTTTGCGTTTCAGGGATTTTGCGAAAAATTCAACTGCTTCTTTATACCTGCCTAGTTTGTAGAGCGAATACCCCTTGCAGGCATGGAGATCCGGATTTGCCGAATCGTTTTCAAGTGCCCGGTCCAGCGCAACCACCGCATCTTCGTAGCGGGCTAACTTTGCAAGTGAGATACCTCTTCCCCGATGTGCCAGAGTATTTTCCGGATCGCTGGCAAGGGTAGCATCGAATTCCGCTATTGCATCTTCATAACGATTGATCTTCTGCAGGATCTCTCCTTTCATCCGGTGTGAAACGGGATCTGAAGTATCAAATTCAAGTGCACGATCAAAGGATGCCAGGGCATCCTCAAATCTTTCAAGTTCAAACAGGACAAGTCCCTTTTCCACGTAAATACGGGAATTGTTAAGACCGAGCTCAATGCAGCGGTTATATGCTTCAAGAGCAGAATCCGGCTTTTTTAATCGGGAGAGTGCAAGTCCCTTTTCAAACAGGATGTCGACTGAATCGGGTTTGAGTTGAAGTAGGTTCTGAAATGCATCTACGGCTTCTTCGTATTTTTTAAGAATAACCAGAGCTCTTCCCATTTCGCTCCATGACTCGATCCGTGATGGGTTAAGAGCAAGCGACCTGCTGAAAGCTTCTATGGCGTCAGGGTAATGATGTAATTTCACAAGGGCAATACCTTTGAAATAAAAAACCCGTTCGCATTCAGGATCGATCCGGGTAATATTGGTATATCCGGCAATTGCATCTTCATACAATGTCTGATGGTCAAAAGCCCGTGCCTGGCCATAGAGTGCTGTCAGATCTTCAGGATTTGTGATCAGGACCTGCCTGAATGCATCAGCTGCCTCAGGGTAGATACCAAGTGCAAAAAGTGCTCTACCTTTCTGAAGATACGCATCGGCAAAATCCGGCATCAGCCGATTGGCCTGTTCGAAAGACACTGCCGCTTCTGATAATTTTTTACCTTTGGCAAGTACGATTCCCTTATAATAAAATGCCTCCCCGAATTGTGGTTCAAGCGACAGTGCCTGGTCGAATGCATTTACCGCTTCATCATTATTCTCGAGGTTGAGATGTGCTCTCCCTTTATAAAACCAGGTGTGGGGGTTCTTTGCATCAACCTCGAGTGAGGCATTATAGGAAAGGACTGCTTCCGGATAGTTCCCGATTGCGAAGAGACAGAATCCCTTGATAAGCCATGCATTGGCGAGTGCCGGATTAACCTCAAGTGCACGTGAAAGGTCTGAAATTGCCTGGTTGAAGTCACCCAGTTCTGCGAGTGAAAGACCTTTGTGGTAAATTGCATCTGTATAACCTGGATCGATCTCAAGTGTTCGTGTGAATGAATTCACCGCTTCATTATGATGTCCTGATGCTGCGAGCGATAGTCCCATCTGGTAATGGGCATCAGTTTTTAAAGGACTGATTGCAATAGCAGCCTCAAATGCAGCAATTGCTTCTTCATGGTTTTCCATGTGTGCAAGTGCAATCCCTTTTTGGTAGAGTACCTCAGGATCATCCGGGGTAATATCCAGGTTTATGTTATAGGCAAATACTGCTTCGTTATACATTCCGACATTTGTGAGTGCTCTGCCTTTGTGGAAGAATGCCGGTGCATAACCGGGAATCAGTTCCAACAGACGATCGAATGATGCAACCGCTTCAAGATTTCTGCCAAGGGAAATCAATGCCAGGCCTTTATCATAATATGCCTGTGCTGCCGTGGGATCCAGTTCAATCGTCCGTTCAAAAGCGCTTACTGCCAGATCATACTGTTCAAGCCCGACAAGTGCTTTTCCTTTTTGGTATATGGCTTCCATAAAACCGGGCTTGAGGTCCAGTGCTTTCTCGCATGCAGCAAGTGACTCTTCATTGCGTCCCAGATCATGAAGTGCAATAGCTTTATTGAGTGCAGCTTCAGGGAAATTCGACTCCAGTTCGAGTGTACGGTCAAATGCCTCGATTGAATCCTGGTAATTGCCTATGGCATGGAGGGCAAGTCCTTTCTGGAAAAACCCGGGGGCATACTCTGGCATCAGTAAAAGAGTTTTATCAAATGCGTCAATCGCATCATTATACCTGCCAAGCTTTGAAAAGGCAACTCCACGATTATAATGTGCAGCTCCAAGATTGGGATCAATTTCCAGTGATTGGTCGAATTCCAGGATTGCGTTGTCAAATTGTTTTACTGACAGGAGAGCGATTCCCTTGGAGAAATGTGCATCGGCAAAATTTGCCTCATGCTCCAGTGCACGGTCATAAGCATCTATTGCATCCGGCACATTCCCCAGATCAAAAAGAGCTCTTCCTTTCTGGAAATAAGCATGGGAATTTTTGGGATTATTGGCGATAATCTTATTAAAATCCCTGATAGCTTCTTTGAATTTACCGAGATTGTACAATGCGATGCCTTTACGCATCCTTGCATCCTGGTATTTTGGTTTTAACTGAAGTGTTTTTTCAAAAGCAAAGATTGCTTCATTATACTGGTTCAGGCCTGCATATGACTTGCCTTTGTGATAAAATGCAAGTGCATTTTCCGGATCATAGATAAGTGCTTTATCAAAGGCTTTCAGGGCTTCTTCATATCTGCCAAGTTTGGAAAGTGCGATGCCTTTGTTATAGTGACCCTGCGCATTACTTGTGTCCTTTTCCAGGTTTTTATCGAAAGATTCGATAGCTTCGCTGTATTTTTCCAATTTTAATTGCGCGAGACCCTTATTGTAATATACTTCTGTATATTCAGATTCAATTTCCAGGGCTTTGTTGAATGCATCAATTGCTTCCAGGTTTTTTCCATTGTGGATTAAAGCTCTTCCCTTGTTATACCAGGCAGGAGCAAATGAAGGCAGGAGTTCGATGGACTTTTCAAATGCGGTGATGGCATCGCGGTGATCACCGAGTTTTACCAAAGAAAGTCCTTTGTGGTAGTGTGCGTCGCTGTTCCCGGGATTGATTTCAATGAGCACCTCAAAAGCATGAATCGATTCATCAATCCTGTTTAATTTATCCAGTGCAAGTCCTTTGTAAAGGAATGCGTCGATACATCTCTGGTTCAGGGAGATTGCGTTGTCAAAAGCAGAAATAGCGTCCTGATATTGTCCCAGGTCATAGAGCGCTTTACCATTTTTAACCCAGCCGTCTTCCTGATCTGCATGTATTTTTAACGATTTTGTATAGGCAACAATTGCATCTTCGGTTCGTCCGAGTCCATAAAGGGCATCCCCCTTACGCATCCAGATGTCACTGAGGGCAGGGTTAATTTCGAGCGCCCGTGTGTATGATGCTACAGAATCCTGGATCTTTCCCGTATCGTAAAGAGCATTCCCTTTTTTCACCCAGCCCTCTGCAAAATTAGAATTGATCTCAAGCGCTTTGGTATAGGCAAGGATAGCATCCTGCTTTCTCTCAAGAGAATAGAGTGCATTTCCCTTCTGCATCCAGATCTCAATAATGGTAGGATTTAGCGAGAGGATCCGGTCGTGTGTTTCGATGGCATCAGAATACCGGTTCAGATTGATGAGGCACTTTGCACGACACATCAACGCTTCGATCTGTGAAGGATTTACTGATAAGCTTCGATCCAGTAATTGTAAAGCCACTTCGTACTGTGATAACTCCGCATTGGCGATACCCTGGTACATAAAACCGTCAGTAAGAGATGGATCAATATCTGTTGCCTTTTTCATTGCAATTATCGCGTCTTCATACCGTTTTAACTGCAGGTAGGAAACCCCGAGGTAATAATAATTTAATGCATCCGATGGCTCAAGCCCAACTGCGGTTTCGAAAGCAACCAGGGCATCATTGTATCGTTCACGCTGGACAAGTGCAACACCTTTGAAATGGTGTGCGGAAGCATTTGTTGGATCAAGTGCAATTGCTTTTTCGAATGCTTTTATTGCATCATTAAATCGTTCCAGTCCGGCAAAAGCAACGCCCAAAAAGTAAAAACCAAGTGCATTTTCCGGTTCAATATCCAACGACTTCTCGAATGCCTTAATGGCTTCATCATATTGTTCACGCTGGGCCAGAGCGATACCTTTCTGGTAGAGAATATCGGGATCTTTTGGTGTAATTTCCAGTGCCTGGTCATAGGATACAATAGCTTCTAATGGTTTTCCCAGGTGCAGCAGAGCATTCCCCCGCTCAAAAAATGCACGTGAGCAACTGCGGTTGATTTCTAGTGTTTTATCATATGCATGCACTGCTTCTTCAAATCGGCCAAGAGCCGAATAACTAATGCCCAGGTAACACCAGGCCCACATATCCTGAGGTTGCTCTTCAACCGATTGGCCAAGAATGGTAACTGCTTCCTCGTAACGGCATAACCGGATAAGTTCAATACTTTTTCGTAGGGTAGCTTCAGTAAATTCTGGATTTAAAGCGATGGCGTGATCGAAAGCTGAGATTGCATCTTCCGGTAAATCGAGATGGGTGAGGGCAATTCCTTTACGAAGCCATGAATCTGTATGATCCGGATTCAGCATAAGAGCTGCATCAAAGGCTTCGCGTGCAGCCTGATATTGTAAAAGGTTTAATAATGCAATCCCTTTTCCAGAGAATGCATCTGAATTTTGAGGGGAAATTGCAAGCAGACGATCAAAGATTTCTATTGCATCTGAATATCTTTCGAGGTTTATTAGAGTCGTACCCCGGAGATAAAGAGCTGGAGTATAGACAGGATCGATTTCGATTGCCTGATCGAATTCTCTTATCGCTTCTCTGAACTTTTCCAGCTGAACAAGAGAAAACCCCTTGTTGTAATACGCATCTACATGGTCAGGTTTGATGGCAAGAGTGCGGTCAAATGCTATTATTGCTTCATCAAACTGCTCAAGTTTAATGAGAGTTGTTCCCTTATGGGACCAGGTTTTAACATCATCGGGGTTGATCTCAAGCGCCTGGTTATAAGAGGTAATTGCATCGTGGTACAGACCCAGGGAAGCAAGTGAATTCCCCTTACCGTAGAGTGCAGGAGCACACAGGTGGTTGATTTCAACCGCCTTATCAAATGCCAGTACTGCTTTTTCGAATTGTCCCAGCGCCGCAAGCGAGGAACCCTGGTAACACCATGCCAGGGCATCACGGGGACTCTCCTTAAGGGTTTGCCTGAATACTGCAACTGCCTCTTCATATCTTTTTAGTTTAAAGAGAGCAATTCCTTTTCGGACCGGGGCTTCTTTCCCTTCCGGATCTAAAACGATGGTTTGATCGAATGCAGCTATCGCCTCTTCATATTCTTTTAACTGGAGGTGTACAATCCCTGAATAATAATACGATGCTGCATGAGACGGATCGATAGCGATTGAATGATTGAGTTCTGAAAGGGCATCACTATACTGCTCCGTTTCAATAAGGGCAATACCTTTGATATGATGGACGATCGCATTGGAGGGTTCGAGTGCAAGAGACTGGTCGAATGCTTTAATGGCATCATAATATCGCTCCTTTCCCGCATAGGCCACACCAAGGTAATAATACCCTGAAGCATTTTCCGGGTCATGAGAAAGAGCATGTTCAAACGTAACAATCGCATCATCATACTGTTCCTGGCGGGAAAGGGCAACTCCTTTAAAATAGAGAATTTTTGAGTTATCGGGTTCAATCTTTAATGCCTGATCGTATAAAAGCACGGCATCTGACTGATTTCCCAGGTTTGACAGTGCATTTGCTTTTTCATAGATAGCGCGGGTGCATTGGCTGTTAATTTCCAGCGCTCTGTCGTACGATCGGATTGCTTCTTCATATCTTTCCAGAGAAGACAAGGCAATACCCTTATTGCACCACGCCCAGTCATTTTCCGGTTGTTCTTCAAGAGCTCGATTGAGGATCACTACTGCCTCATCATGCCTTTGAAGTGCAACAAGGACAATACCTTTACGGACTGCTGCCTCAGCATGTTTTGGATTTAAGAGGAGTACTTTGTCAAAAGCAGCGATGGCTTCATCCGGCATTCCGAGGTTGTTGAGGGTGATTCCTTTCTGAATCCAGCCTTCAGTAAGCGCCGGGTTCTGTTCGAGAGCATCATTAAACGATACCAGTGCTTCCTGATACCGTGAGAGGTGAAAAAGGGCTAATCCCTTGTGATACAATGCTTCGGTGCTCTGGGGCAGCTGTGCCAGTACACCATCCAAATCCACGACAGCCTCATCATAATGCCGGATACGGATAAGTGCGGTTCCCCGTTGATAGAGGACAAGGGTGTTCGTTGGGTCAATTTCAAGTGCCTGATCAAATGCATAAACTGCATCGTCAATTCTATCGAGTTGAATGAGTGCAAGCCCAAGGTTATAATGGGCGTTTACGTAGTTTGGATTGATTACAATGGCCTGTTCAAACGCATCGATTGCCTGCCCGAACTTTTCGAGTTTTGCTAAAGAAATACCTTTATCGAAAAATGTCTGAGCATATGAGGGTTTAATTTCGATACTTTTATTGAAGGAATCTACGGCTTCTTCATATCTTCCAATCTTTGCAAGCAGGAGTCCTTTCTGGTGATATGCCGGGGCGTTTTCCCGGTCCTGGGAAATAGTCCTGTCGAATTCCTGGATCGCCTCATTAATATTTCCCAGTTTTGCAAGGGCGAATCCCTTATGATATATTGCATCGGTATATAACGGATTGATTTTTAATCCACGATCATATGCTGTTATTGCCTCTGAAAACCTGCCGAGACTAGCATAAGCTATGCCTTCCTGATAGGCAGCAGAAGCACATTCAGGATCAAGATCGAGCGCCTGTTCGAACGATTCAATTGCGTCTTTATGCCTGCCAAGCTTGGCAAGTGCGATACCCCGGTAGTATAGTGATGCAGGATGATCCCGTCTTTTTAAGAGAGTATGTGAAAATGAAGCCAGTGCATCTTCATAACGGCTGAGTTTGATACTGGCAACACCTTTCAGATATAATGCATCGGAATTTTCCGGCTCCGATGAGAGGACCACATCAAAATCCAAAGCAGCATCACGGTATTTTTTCTGATGAGCATAGGCAATTCCACGGTTGTAGTGTGCAGAAGTATTTTCCGGTTCAAGTTCCAGGACTTTATTGAATGCAACAACAGCATCGCCAAACTTCTGCATCATATTGAATGCCTGTCCCTGGTGAAGCAAGGCGTCGACAAATAAGGGATCAATTTCAAGAGACCGGTTTAATGCAACAACAGCATCTTCAAATTTACCGGTTTTGAACAATGAAATTCCTTTAATAGCCCAGATGTCGGAATGTTCCGGTTCATACTCAAGGAATTTATCCGCTGAACTGTTCGCTTCTTCAAATCGCTCCTGTTTTGCAAGAATGAAACTTCGGTAATACCAAACCCAGACATCAGTAGGATCGATTTCGTATGCCTTATTGAAGGCAGTCAATGCATCATCATATTTTCCGAGATCGTACAGGGATATGCCTTTATTATAGAATGCCTTGGCATAATTTGGTACGATCTCGATTGCCTTATTATATGCAAGAATGGCATCGTTATGTCGGTTGAGATCGGCGAGTGCAATGCCTTTATTATAATAGACCTTTGCGTGTCTTGGATCAACCGTCAAAGCATGATCATATGCGCTGATGGCGTCCTGAAAACGTCCCAGTTCATAAAAGGCTATGCCTTTGAGGATCCATGCCTCAGCATTGTCCCATTTGATGGAGAGTAAACGGTCACACGCCTTAAGGGATTCTTCGTTTCTCCCGATCTGGGCCAGTGTAGCTGCTTTATTGTACCATGCGTTCGTATCTGACGGTTCGATTGCCACTGCATGATCATAGGAATCGATTGCATCCTCGTATTTGCCAAGGTCATACAGAGCTATGCCTTTGAAATAATACGCTTTTGAAAGGTTGGGAAAGAGGGCGAGTGCCCGGTCAAACATGACAATGGCTTCCTGATACCTGCCAAGGTCATAGAGTTCGATGCCCTGTCGCAACAATGCCTCAGCATCACTCTTTATCATGAATTTCTTACCTCACTGTGAATGGGAATTGGCTTTCCGGTATTTTCTGCTTTGATCGCACGTTTATTCAGGTTTCTAAGGGCGGCTTATACCCTTTCTGGTAGATATGTATGTATACATCGTATTTATCAATACTATTTTTATACTATGATCTGAACTTTGGAGGGCGAAGGTACGATGTATACAGTACAGGAAAGATTTGCCTATTCAAAGAAACGAGATTTTACTGCCAACGGATCACGCTATCCCTCTGGTTCTCAATCATCAAAATGCTTGATCTCTCTCTGGCAGCCAGGAAATCTTTACAGGATATAGCTTTTGAGCTGTTTTGACTATACTGAAGTCTTTCGATCTCCTCATCCGAGGCCTTATCGAAGATCCTGCCCGCGTTTATATGATTTCAAAACAGAATAGCAAAAATCTACCAACAAAAGAAATATTAGATTATCCCATATTCATCCGTATGATATATGACGATAATGCCATAAAAGAAATCCTTAATGATACCATAACAAATATTTACGAAAAAAATCCGGTTATTTTAATGAATATCTGGGACGGAGCTGGAGAGAAAAGATATATCGATTTTTTACACGCTCAATATGAAAAAATACTTCTGGATCTTTATAAAATTTTTAACGGTGAATCAAAAAATAAACGCGTTCTGGAAATAAGTTCTTTTTTAGGTGTTGTTGATATCGCTTTGGCAAAAATCGGTTTTGAAGTATACACGTATGATATTCCGGAATTTCAAAAAAACAGTACGCTGAATGAATTATATTCATCATTTAATGTTCATTCCTCTTCGGGATATTTGCAGGATGCCGGGAAAAACGGATTACCTTACCCCGATAATCATTTTGATGCGGTTATTTTATCAGAAGTAATCGAACATTTAAATTTCAATCCATTACCTCTGCTCCAGGAAATTAATCGAATTTTGAAAAAGGACGGGATTATTTACCTTACAACGCCAAACCAGGTTAACTTAATCAACAGGATTAAAATTATCAAAGGCCGCTCTGTGAGAAATTCCATTCACGATTCTGTCACACAAGTGGATGAATCCCGGCAGACAATCTGTGGCATCCACTGGAGAGAATATACCGTGAGTGAGTTAAATCAGTTATTAGAGAATACCGGCTTCACAACGATATCACATACGTATTCCCATATGGCCCAAAAACCAACGTCACCATTTTTTAAAAAGGTTTTTTATATAACCTGTGGTTTATTGTGCCCACAACTGGGGGATTCGATTACCCTTATTGCGAAAAAAAATGAGTATAAACCCATAAAATTCTGGTTTCCTGGTGAATACATAAAATACATCAAGAAGGGATAACCGGAAAGAAAACCCCGTGAATATCTTTACGGAATATTCCATCACCATGTTTGAGTATTTTCGCTATACTCATTATTCGCTGGTCCTATTTGGCGGATGCCCGGGCAGAAATGAGATCCACCGGGTTTTCTTCAAACAGTTCACAGACTGTCTGGACAAAGGGAGTCAGGGGAACTGCGGAGAAGAACACCGATTCCGCCGATTGTCCCCGTTTTTACATTTAATCCCCGTTGATCTTCGAAATTATCACTCCGGCTTTTGCGTCTTTCCACCTCATGCTGATGTCCTTGTTAATGACGTAATGATCCATGCGAACAAAATAATGTTGCCATTTCTTTGTAAACACGAGCTGGTCACCCAGAGAAAAAATTTAAATACCACCTTTATGTTATTGGATTGTATGCAACGCAGAATCAGAAAGATGGACGATGAAACGAAGAGGTGGTTAACCTTCGATCACTCCCCGGAAGATAAAGAATCCCTGCTCAAGCAGGTGGCAGAAAATGAAGCAAAAAACCTCTATAACTACACAATCTCTGTCGGGAGTGCTTACTACGAGATCGAGAACGGGTTAATCAAGGGTTCAGGACGATCGGGTAAAGGAGTCAGAACATAGGTAATGGGAGAAAAATATCCTTGGTAATGGTTGAACTGGTCCACAAAAAACTATTCTTTATGTCCAAAGGATTGTGGAAAACTCCGACCTACAGATAGACTTGTAGATCGCATATTATCTGTTCACTTATTATCGATCATAATCTTGGTGCGAGAATTAGTATTATCTTATAGTTTTCCTCATTATCCTTGTGATAGTCTATGGATTGTTGGTATGAGATAACGGAGAGATAGGAATTTTATGGTCGTAGAAGATAACGAGAACGGGGATGGAACCATAAGAGATGAAAATGGTTCCATCAAAGGTCGATATTTTGCTGATAATTTTGTGAAGAAAGAAACCGAAGAAGAAAAATTTCAACGAGAACAACAGGACGCCTTGAACAAATTAAGAGACATTGAATTTCCCGAACCACATAAACCTTATAGATGTTATACATGCGGGAAAAAGGATTTCCCGCTTTTTATTGGTCAAGATGGAGAATATTATTGTAGAGGACATATCTTACCAGAAAACCGAACGGTATAGCCAAAAAAAGTGATACGCAAAATCAAAAATCAAGAATGTTTAAAAGGATTTAAAGAATAAGAGTAACGGTTTTTTTATAATTCTTAACCCTATTAATTTAAATATGAGCATTCTGGATAAAGTCCATCACTTTATTTTCAGAGGCATTGATAAAAGGGAGGATTCGAATTTCGACTTGAAAACACTACAAGATGATCTCCAAAGAAGAAAAAAGAGAGAATCTGAAGAGGTTCAAGCTAATCGGGAAAATATAAAGAGACCTCTGATAATAGAAGAAGGAGATTACGAGGTAATAAGAGAAGTAAACTGGGTGCCAGACCCACTCGTAACTCTTGGGAGAGAACAGAAATCAGATGGGATTTTAGTCGATCCCTTGCTACTGGGCGTTAAAATGTTCTTAGCTGATGTACCATATATAATAAAGGGGAATTATGATCTCGACAGAAATAATTGTTTTAATTTCTCTAAAAATGTCCAAGATGCCGCCACAGAACGTGGAATAAGATGCGGACTTGTAACGATCCGTTTTCATAGAAGTTTGACCGGGCACGCGATTGTTGCTTTTAAAACCGACTACGGACTGAAGTTCTTCGAGCCACAGAGTGCTAATGAGGAAGACGTAATAGTCGGGCATCACTATTCGGCCAATCTAGCAGGGATTCCAGAAGCTGACATAATCATCAACGTTGAAATTTCTTGGAATGACGGGACGCATATATTAATAGAATAATTGGTTCTAGTGCATCTTACTTCAGAATGCCAATGAAGTATATGTTATGTGCTTTGTATCATCCTTGGATTCCATGGCAAACTAAATAAGAAAAATATATCGTAACGAAGATGAAAGGACGGATATGAAATACCTTCTTATAATCATTTTACTGATGGCAATATTATCATCTTCCGGATGTGTTATTCAAAATAATAATCCCGCTGTTACACCTACACCCGAAATCATTTATGTAACGGTTCTTGTTACTATACCATCGACGTCAACACCACATGTTTACTATTCAACAGTTCCGGAGAAGACCATTAATACTGGTGTAAAACAATCGACGCCAAACATCCAGATGATAGGGAATGTCTATGGATTATCAACAGATAATGCCCGTATAACCGAAATTACATTCGTTATCGGTCTAGCTCCCTATGCAACACCTATCGATTTAACAAAAATGAAAATTGTTTTTTCGACACCAAGCACAACACCGATAACACTCAAACAGGGTATAACTGCTACTACTTCCAGTTTTACTACAAAAATAAATAGTGTTTCTAACGTCAATTCAATGAATGCGAATGAACAAATCGAAATTATGTTTAAAGTATCTCCGGTATCAGCAAATACAAAAATGACTATTGAATTGAAACCGGATATTGGTGCCTCATTACCATTCGCAAAGACAGCACCTGCAACAATTGCAAGAACGAATGTCCTTTATTAATTTTATTTTTTTTCGAATTTCGGAGATTGAAAATCAATCCGCCAACGTGACCCTGCACTCCAAGGCAGTGCGCCACGTGATTACCTAAGAAGAAGTTAAATTAAAAGATTTGAACTTTAAAATTTAAGCCTATGCCGAGATTTGAACTCGGGACTTCCTCCTTACCAAGGAGGCACACTGCCAGGCTGTGTCACATAGGCTCAAAATACATCAGTACAGCTGCTCATCGTCATTCCCGATGACGTGCAATATCACAAAGCCACTGAGGCAGATTGCCTAACTACGTTGTGAGTAATCCCTATAAAACATTGCGGAACTAGTAGAATAATTCCTCCTTTTTTTTTAAAAAAATGATACTCTGGCGCGGTTTGGAATTTATTATGAGAGGAGCAGGGTAAGACTCCGCATGCTTTTAAGTACTCCCTCCATTGTTGCTACTTCAATGACGGGAATTATCCTGTTTTTCTGTACCGCTTTCATTACAGGTATAAAATCTATTGTTCCTTCACCTATTGCGAGATGCGAATCCTCTTTACTGTTATTATCATGAAGGTGGTAATGTCCGGCAGGCACATCAAGGAACTCCCTGAGACAGTGATTCTGGTGTGCATGACCCACATCCAGCGCAAAGGGTGTATCACCGATCAGGGAAATCTCGTCAGGTGTCTTTAAAAAAAAATAATCCCAGTTCCCCATATTTTCAATGAAGTACCGTACAGAATATTCCTGGCCCAGATAAGAAAGGTCTGACAGGGATACCCTCAGCTGCTGTTCTGCCTTTTTTCGTTCTTCTGCCCATGCAAAATATCCCGGATGCACAACAACACCTGCATTCACTTCTGCGGCTATGCGAAAACACTGGGCAATCACCTCAACGCTCGCCTTTCGGATCGGTTCAAGGAGGCTCGATATGTTTGTTCCCCGGGAGGGTGCATGAATCGAAAATTTTTTGGTATAACTCATCAGGGGTTCTGCAGATTCCAGAAAATGCAGGCCTTCATCCATCACCTCAATATAGTCAGAGATTAAAGAGATTTTGTCAAGGGCTGATATCAGGGATTCCTGGTGAAGACAGAAGGTAGAGACCCCGTACATAGTGAGTGATCGTCTTTGGAAGCTCATAAAATGTTACATCGGTTGAAAACAAAAATCAAAAAAAATGTGATTATTTTTTCAGCCGGATTTCCATTTGCGGGAACGGGATCTCGATGCCTTCTTTGGCGAACCGTTCTGCAATCTTTGAATTGATGGTATCTTTTACTTCTTCGGGAAGATTGTATTTTTTTGCCCAGACGCGGAGAATGAACTTGAGGCTGGAATCGGCAAATTCCACAAAAAAGACCGTGGGGGCGGGGTCCTCAAGAATGTATTCGCAATTTTTTATTGCGTCCTGTGCAATCTCCAGGAGAATCTGCTTGACCCATCTGGGATCTATCCCGTAAGCAACTGAGACCGGGATCGTGATCCGCAGTTTCTGATCGGGTTCGGAATAATTGATGATGACATTGGTGGTCAGCTTGTTGTTGGGAATGGTCACGATCTGGTAATCGAGCGTTTTTATCCGGGTACTCCGGGTTCCGACTGAGATTACATCCCCATAGTAATCTTCGACCTTAATCCGATCGCCGACTTTGAAAGGTTTGTCAACGGTGATTATTGCCCCGCCAAAGAAATTGGAAATGAGGTCCTGTGCTGCCAGCGCAACGGCAATACCTGCGATACCTGCCCCGGCAAGGAACGGGGTGATATCAATATTGAAGACCTTGAGAATCGCCATGATGGCGACAAACCAGATGACGTACCTTATGACCAGTTCGAGCAGTTCAACAAGCCGGTCGTCGAGATCTGTATCGGATCGTTCGGCATATCTCCGGCCATAGATATGGATCATTCTGTGAAGGAATGTGGAGAGGATCCAGGCACTGATGATGATGTAAAAGGAGGTCACGTAGCCGGGATTGAGGATCCACTTCATACTGTCGGGCAGAATACCGAACCAGGTGACGGCAAAATACAGGGAAAATACAATGATTGCTACCTGGACCGGTGTTCCGATTGCAGCAATGACGATATCGTCCCAGGAGGTCTCGGTCTCGCCAGCTTTTGATTCCAGCCATCTGATGAGCGCTCGTGCAATGAAAGCGATCATGATTCCCAGGAGCAGCATCATTGCTGCCAGGATGTAATTGATTTCAGGTCCTATAGCTGCAAGATCCATATACGTACTCTTATGTTATTTCCCAGTAAATACTTTTAAGACTTCATGACAACAGGACAGGAAATCGCACGAATGCTCAATGAACTGGTCGACCGGGATTGCGTGTTCATGCATATTTGCGGGACTCACGAGGCTGCGATAGCCAGGACCGGATTGCGCAGCCTGCTTCCGGAACGACTCAGGATCGTCATGGGTCCCGGGTGTCCGGTCTGTATCACCCCCCAGGGAGAGATTGATGCCGCATTAGCCCTCGTTGAGAAAGACTGCATCGTCGCAACATACGGGGATTTGCTCCGTGTCCCGGGATCAAAAGGCTCACTGGAATCGAGCGGGGGTGATGTTCGTGTTGTACAGGGAGTGCATAAGGCAGTCGAGATCGCCCGGAAGACCAAAAAAGAAGTGGTATTTATTTCCGTAGGTTTTGAGACCACAGCACCAACGGTAGCGGCAACAATTCTTGCACACCCACCGGGAAATTTTTCCATTCTTTCCTGTCATCGGATTGTTCCTCCTGCTATGAAATGGTTGCTTGAACAGGGTGAAGCGAAGCTGGATGGATTTGTGCTTCCGGGTCATGTCTGCACGATCATGGGATATGAAGACTATGAACAGTTCCCTGTCCCCCAGGTTGTTGCCGGCTTTGAAGCCGACGATATCCTGCTCGGCCTGCTTATGCTGGTCCGACAGGTTCGTGAAGGGACGCACAGGGTCGATAATGCTTACCCGCGTGCAGTCAGCCGGGAAGGGAACATAAAAGCTAAAAAGATCATGTATGAGGTCTTTGAACTCTCTGATGTTGAATGGCGTGGATTTCCGGTAATCCCCGGTTCCGGGTTACAGCTGAAGGAAGAGTTTGAACAATATGATGCACAGAAAAAATTTGGTATCGTCTTTAAGCATATCAGCAAACATTCTGCCTGCATCTGCGATAAAATCCTCAGGGGTATCGCACAACCCTCTGACTGTAAACTTTTTTCAAAAGTCTGTAATCCCCGGACACCGGTCGGACCCTGTATGGTCAGCCACGAAGGTGCCTGCAAAATCTGGCATATGTACCAAACGAAAAAAATATAAGGGTTATTCTCTCTTGTCCGTTTTTGTGACATCAGAAAAGCACAGGTAAAAAAATTTTAACAGGATAGTCTGCCTTTTTTTGTCCAGGTGTACCAATCCCACCGATTTCTCTGGCGGTAATTTCCTTCCTGTAAAAATCATTTCCTGGTCTTTTAAAAAAAAGCAAGAATGGTCATAATTAACAGTATCATTAAAAAAATTCAGTGACTTGCTGGTTGAAATCTGCACCCGGGATTACGTGAAAAAGGATACCTGCTGTATAGTAGGGTTCGTTCAGGAGACGATACTGAAGATAAAAGGCATAAGCACCAGGTTCTATGATTTAGCTGATTGGTTCTCCTGATTATTTATAAACGGACGGCAAAAAGGTGATTCATGGCATTAAGACCGTGCGACACCTGTACGAAGGAATGTGTTGGCGGTATCATCTATGGCAACTGCTGTCAATACCTCGAGTGGCGCCGAGAGATCAATCATATTGACGTTTGCCTCGAATCCATTTTTTCTTTAAGACGGCAATCAGTTATGTCCGAGTAATTGATAGTGCTGATAATGATGTAGTGAAATGTATCTCTTTGAGTATTCTCTGGTGGCTTTTATTCCGTAATCACCAAAAATTATATATTCACTAATTTGGGGTTTTTATGTCGATAATTTAATGAAGGTGCCCCCCCTTTGATAATTGTATCTGCCTCCCTTTTGGTGATGGGAATGCAACGGTCGTGAACCCAGTCCTGTTTAAGAACGGTAGGATCATAAATCCATGTCTTAGACTCCATACCCCAATAAGAGTATTCACCGTCAAATTTTATCAGAAACGATGACTGTGAAGTGAATCGGTCCGGTATTTTGAAATACTGCGTTTTTGTCAGCATGATTTAAACCACTGCCTTTAACGTTCGCACCCTGGCAATAAATTCCATGAATTCCGGGTCATTCAGAAACAAATCCCGAATCCTTTGCTCTGCTTTAACGAACCGTTTTTCATCCCACATTTCCCCATCATTTCCGCCAAACAATAGCGCGTCGATGGCATCCCTCATTGTATCTTCACCTCTACAGTTCTTTCCCAGTTATAGGATTTGCATCGCGGGCATACCTTCGGTTTAGTTTCACGGGTAGGATACCACGAATGATTGCATTTTTGGCAAAACTGCCTTTCTATTGCCATACCAATACGTAGTAGTAAGAACGATAATATAGTCTGGCGAGGCACCGTTGCATGGCAAGAACGCCGAGCATATAAGATCTGCCTTTTGATACAATGTTAGAGCGACCTTAATTTTTCCCGAAAGATCCTTTCATCAGTTCGGAAATTTTTGCCGGGTCATTCTCCAAAATTCCGGTCCCGGATGACTAATATCAGTCCCGATTATTCGACACTACCCGGCTCCCGGTCCAGGTGCAGCATATCAGGGTAGTGCACCTTCATGTCTGCCTGCCCTTTTTTTCCCGTACCAGAATCTCCACGAATCTCGCCCCGCTTCCTTTTTCTCCTCGCAAAATAGTATACCATTTACCATGAAATCCAAATCTCGCCCGTGCCCGAATGATCACGGCGCCATGAAACGCTTGTACATCAAAACCTCCACCAACTTTCATCAGAAGTGGACCCCCCTCAAGGGGAAGTACTGCCCCCTCTGCGGGTTGATCCTTCAGGGCTAAATCAATACTATCACTCCAATTTTAGCCTGTTTCGTCAAAATACGCCCATTTACCCCAATCTTTGCTGGAGGTCACCAATGGTGTTCCAAGACACGATCCCGACTACAATTGCCTGAGATATGTGCCATTTGAAAACAAGCTCATGTTTGGGGGGTTAATTTAGAGCGATATAATCGAATATTCTGGCAATCTGGTCAATTATAGAGGTTTTTCTCTGAACAGTAAAATCGAGGCGTTTTACGGGTGTTGCCGGAACTGTTTTCTCTGAAACGGGGGCTGATTTGAACCCGGATGGGAGGAGAGGAGAGTATGAAAACAAAAAATCAGGGAATACGGTGGTTTTTGTATGAATTGCTCATGATATCTCGTCAGAAATCATCTTTTTTATTCATAGCTGAGTGGATTTTTTTAAAAAAGGATCGATCCTCTTTTTCTATCCTTGCATTTATATGGGAGGGAAAGAGAATAAGTAAGGTAAAAAGGTGCCTCGGTAGGGTAGTGGACATCCTAGAANNTTGACCCGGGTTCAAATCCCGGCCGAGGCGTTTCTTTTCTTAATCTGAATTCCGGCAAGTCAGCTGATTGAAAATGCCCCTGAGGCAAAAATCCTCTATATCCGGTATTCTTGTCTGTACCAAATCCGGTTGCCGGAAAGGTCAGGATGCCAATACTCTTATATAATCAAAAGTTGCTTCGAACAGTATGAAGATCCTGATTGCGGTTGCCCCGGAAAAATTCAGGGACGAGGAACTGGCAGTGCCGGTCGCTGCATTCCAGAAAGCAGGTATTAGTTATGATATCGCATCTACGCGTCGTGGAACCTGCACAGGAATGTTTGGGGCAAAGACAACAGCGACCCTTACCTTTGAAGAGATCGATCCCAAACAGTATGGAGGTCTTGTTATTATCGGAGGATCCGGCTCCCAGCTCCACCTCTGGAATGATGACCTGCTTGTTCAACTGGCAAAATATTTCCATGAATCACATAAGATTGTTGCTGCCATATGTCTTGCACCCGTAGTACTCGCACGGGCAGGGATCCTCAAAGGGAAAAAAGCAACCTGTTATGATAGTCCTGTCTCGTTCCGGGAGATGAAAGCCGGCGGGGCGGTGCTCGTGAACAAACCGGTTGTTATGGATGGAAGGATCATCACGGCAAACGGCCCGCCGGCCTCGCAGGAATTTGCAGATTCAATCTTACGGACTATAAAAGAAGTTGAGTGGTAAGCCGGAGTAATAACCCACTCTTTTCCCGGGTGAGATATATGCTGACACCTGTAATCGTGTGTGGTACCTGAAAGATGGAAAAGATATCCGGATACCGATCAGGGTTTTTAATCTTGGTGTTTTTTTAATAAAAAATATGAATTTTTCTAAAACTGCTATCTGCACTTCAGATAATCTGTTTCATAAAAAGTACAATATATCCGCAACTGGCGACAACCATCACGAACAATACCGAATAATCTCTTCGCTGGAGGGTGGATTCCCGCACACGGGTCCTTTTTCCTATCCGGTATCCACGCATATCAATGGTTAATCCTAAGACATTGGACCGGAGAAGTGCGTTGGATACGAGAGGAACAACAATAGGGGCGACGCTCCGGATCTTGCCGATAAAGCCGCTGCCCGGGTTATACCCCCGTGCAACCTGTGCCTCATGAATCCGCATGCCTTCTACCTGGAGTGTAGGTATGAAACGGAGTGCGATAATGAACATGAGGGTATAATCTATCGGCATCTTCATCTTCTCCAGAGTGTGGACAAGGTCCCGTGGCTGGGTGGAGATCAGAAAGATCTGGAATGCGAAAATGAGCACTATGAACCGGAAGGTAAGAATAAGCCCTATCTCAAGGGCACCCTGGGTCAGGGGAAAACTCCCCCCGATGAAGGGAATGCCTTTTGGTATTAGATACCCAAACGTCGCACCATTTGGCATGGTGATGAGGGTGATGATGATAAACATGACACTCATGACAAGGATAAGTTTTGTCTGCTGCAGGACCTCTTTGTGCAGCTGGCTGAGATACGCGATAACGAGAAGTGCAATAACAAGGATTGCAAGAAACACCAGGTTTGTTGTGATAATACACATCAGACTGGTGACAATAATGAACACGATCTTGGTAATTGGGGTCAGCCGGTGAAAGAATCCGTCCTTGTGAACATATTGTAAGATTTCTGCCATTTCACACCCCCCTGACCTGTGTATCCGAGAGAACGGACCCTTTTTCCATCGTTATGATACGGTCAGCACAGTGCTGTGCAATTTCTTTGTTATGCGTGATGACAATGACCGTATGTCCCTCGTTCTGGAGGTTTTTTAAGATCTCCATAACCAGCCGGGCTTCATTGCCATCAAGACCGGTTGTCGGCTCATCCAGCACAATAATGGAGGGGGACATGGCAATGACACAGGCAATAGCCAGCCGCTGGCGCTCTCCCCGCGAGAGCCAGCGGGGGTACAGATCCTTTGTATGCAGGAGCCGGACTTCCCGCAACGCTGTATCAATTATCTGGCCACCATCAGGAATTTTGAGGTTTTTTAACCCGAATTCAATTTCATCTTTCACCGTATCGGCAAAGAACATGTGATCCGGGTTCTGGAACACAAGGCCGACGTCCCGGGCAAGTTCAGTAATCGTTGCAGTCCTGGTATTTTTTCCCTTGATTATCACATCGCCATTTGTTGGCGAGAGGAGCCGGTTGAAGTGCTTGACAAGTGTTGTTTTCCCGGATCCATTCTCACCAACAATTGCCACAAATTCCCCGGCACGGATTTCGAGACTGATGTCCTGAAGCGCCAATGTGTCACCATAGGCATAAGAAAGGTGCCGGACCGCGACAACTACCGGGGACTCATCAGTTTTTGCCCCGCCCGCAGGCTGCATCTCCCGTATTCCGGAAAAATCCGGTACCACAATCCTCCGGATCCGTTCGTCAAGAAGAACATCGTCAGGAGATCCCATCGCACTGATATGTCCCAGTTCAAGCACGACGAGAGTATCGACCATTTCCCGGAAGTGCTGGTATTTATGCTCAATAAGAAGTATCGTCTTTCCCTGTGCTTTTAATGCGGTCAGAATATCGACAATCCGCCGGGTTGCATGTTCATCCAGTTCTGATGTGGGTTCATCAAGTATGAGCACATCGTTACCGAGCGCTAAGGTCGCTGCCAGCGCAACCCGTTGTTTCTGGCCCCCGGAAAGATGGTGCGGGGAACGGTTCATGAGATCGGTTAGATAGGTTATTGCCATAATTGAGGCAAGGCGCTCTTCAATGACCTTTGCCTCAAGACCCCGGTACTCAAGTGCCGAGAGGATCTCTTCTTCGACAGTCGTGAAGATCATCTGCGCTTCAGCGTCATCAAAAACGATACCAATGGTCTTTGCCAGCTCAGAGAGTGAGGCATAGGTGGCAATGTCATTGCCGTCAATAGTAACCCGGCCATCTTTTTTACCCCCGTATTCATGATGCAGTATACCAGCTGCCGCCAGGCAAAGGGTTGTTTTACCGGCGCCGGATGGCCCGGTCACCATCACGCACCTGCCTTTTTCCAGCGGCAGGGAGAGTCCGTTTAGGGCTGCCTGGACCGTATGGGGATAGGTATAACTGAAGTTGTGGAGTTCAATCATTCCTGTCCTCTCATCAGCACTCTGCTTGAGGGGATGTAGAGGACCTGGACAATGACTGCATTAAATACCGCCGTAATAACGACAATAGGCACAAAAACCGCAATAAATGCCATCATGTCACCATTGTACTTGGCCAGATAGGTCGCGCCGATAGCAATAATCGCGATAGCTGCAAACGTGAACCCGCTGACAAGAGTCGCAATGAACGTGGTAATGGTTGGTGCAAATTGTGTCCTGGTCTTCATGGCAGCATAGAGAGCGAAACAGACCAGTGCACCAAGCGGTTCGCTGACCAGGTTTGCCGGTGGGAACATGGAACTTGAGATCAGCATGGAGAGCAGACCGGCAACAATCCCTATGCCCAGTGCTTCGTATACCTTCGGGTGGATGAGAATGATCGCAAGACAGTAGAACGCGATGATCATATTCGGCGTGAGCGGAGTATGGAGCATCGCAAGGAAATAACGCAGGATCGCACCGATGGCTAGCAGAATCCCGACAATTGCAATATCTTTTGACTTCATGTACATCACTTTTTATTTTTTATGCTGGTAATCAGAGGTTTTCAAGGTGTCAGGAACCTACGATATCATGTAGATTTACTAACTTATACCTTAATGTATAATTTTGTTCATCAATGTATTAAAGAGTAACTTATTAGACTTTTCAGCCCGGCAATTTTTTACCAATAATAGTATGCTGGCAGGCAGGAATCCACAATCCTGAAGTGTCCACAAAACACGTTTCCGTCACGGCATGATCATTGCAGGTCTCCCTTAACCTTTGCCGGGCTGTATAGTGTCAGTGAGATCAGCAGTTGCTCTTCCTAAGGGGTATCGATAATTACGGGAAACGAAGGGCAGCGGTCCCGGTGAGAACAATCTGGCCAGAGCCCGCTTCCAGGGCAGGTATCCGCTGGGATCACAATAAAACCTGACGGCAAATCCCTATCTTTTACAAGGAACCAGCTACGGGGTTTACACTATAATTTTTATTCTCATCCCTGCACTACCATTCTATCTTTTTGGCACTTTCGCACCGCACAGGCCTGATCTTTATCCACCCTGGCGTGGGAGTGATCCGGTGCTATGCTGATCGAACTCCGCAAGGGAATACCACCCCTTCCAGGCATCTTTAACGCGGTAATTGCTCCCGGGAAGGTGATGATCTTTGCACTCAACAGCTAATACGGATCTCCAGCGTTTTCTCTTCCCGTACGTGTGCAGCAACTACTTGCGCATCCTCTCTTCGATCAGCCGGTCATTCAGGAACTTCGGGATCGTGCCGGCTGACGGGATAACCGGGACCGCTTGGTATCGCAGTTCCCGCTCGCCGCGTACCAGGGCAATCCTCCCGAATGCGCAGCGGACCCTGGAGGTGTCATGATGGGAAGGAGTTTTGAAAGCGTCCGGCAGGGTGTGAAAAGCATTGCTGACCGCTGGACCCGGTCGTCCCGTGCTCTTAAAAAGGAGGACCAGCAATATGGTGAGAAGCTGGTGGAACTGGCAAAAAAACATTCGAGCGAAGCGTTCATGGCCTGCGATGATCCGCTCGAAGCTGCGGTCTTCTCTGCGCTTGTCGAAACGATTAAGCGCCAGGACCAGATCGAATCTCACCTGAGGGAAGATGTGGGTCGTTGACTCGGCATACCGTAACGGCGGCGTAGATCTCTGGACAAAAGATGGCGTTGTCTCAAAAGTCCATTATGATTACAACCCCCCTTTTTTCATTCACTTCCACGACCCGCCCGCTCACCACGATATGATTGACACCCTTGAAGAGTGGTACGGTGCAAAGGAGTGTGTCATACGGACAATCTTTGGGGATCTTCCGGGGTACTCGGTATATGCCGGCCGTGATGTTGCCGAAGCAATTGAACAGCAGGCACAATTTGACGTGCAGCTCTTCAATGTCGATGTGCGCCGGGACCAGCGCTTCATGGCGGAGAATGGGATCTTTCCCTGTGGTGCAGAGCATGATTCGCGATACTCGCCGGAATTCCCGCACGATCTGGACATTATGGAGATCCAGGTCCACGATAACCCTGCACTTTCATCCGTGTGTTCAGATGTTGAGGTCATGTGCGAACATACCGAGAGGCTGACCGGGCAGACATGTGACGTGCTTGCAGATCTCTTCTCGCTTGTAAAGTCACGCAATCCTGATGTAATCCTCATGCCGGATGCTGATACCTGGATGCCCAGGATCCGCAAAGAGGCACAAAAACACGGGTTCGCTATGCCCTTCTCACGAAACGGGAAGTACCGCCAGATGGATGCCCGGTCCTACTGGAGTTATGGAAGGGTGGAGCATAAAGAATCCGCCCTCATTCCGGATGGACGTATCCTGATTGACACTGAACAGTCGTTTGTGTACCAGGAAGGCGGGCTTGAGGGGGTGCTCATGGCGGCCCGGCTCTCCGGGCTCCCGCCGAATCTTGCATCCCGTTTCACCCCCGGCACCCTCATAAGCAGTTATGAAATCTATGAAGCAGTGAAGCAGGGAATAGCCGTCCCGTTCCGTAAGAGTGAACCGGAGATGATCCGGCATATCTCCCGACTTCAGGCCGCAGACCGGGGCGGGATGATGTTCCAGCCGGTGCCGGGCATCTACGAAAACGTTGAGGAGATTGATTTCACCTCCATGTATCCCTCGATTATCGTGCAGTTCAACCTGTCTCCCGAGACGGTCGGGCACTCGGAACGTGAAGGTTTCCTTCCCGCAGCACTTAGACCTCTCCTTGACCTGCGTATCACCACAAAACGACTGAAGAAAACAGATCCCCGGTTTGCCGGTATCGATTCAATCCTGAAGTGGATGCTTGTCACCTGCTTTGGATATACCGGTTACAAGAATGCGAAGTTTGGGAGGATCGAAGTACATGAAGGTATCACGGGACGGTCCCGGGATATCCTGATCCGCACGAAAGATATTGCAGAGGAGATGGGTTTTACGGTGCTGCACGGGATTGTGGACTGCCTCTGGGTCCAGGGACCTGCTGTTGAGATGCTGAAACAAAAAGTCGAGAAAGAAATAAGAATTCTCACCGAGATTGAACACTTCGACTGGATTATCTTTCAACCAATGAATGACGGGTTTGGAGCATACAACCGTTATTTCGGCAGGCTGTCTGATGGAAGTGTGAAGGTCCGGGGGATCGCAGCACGGCGACACGATACGCCGGAGTTTATCCGCTCGATGCAGGGTAAAATGCTAAAGGTCATGGCGGGTGCAAAAAGCATTGCAGCGTTAAAAGACAAAAAAGAAGAGATCTGGAATATTTTTAAAGATGCGGTAAAACGTCTTCCTGCATCAGACATGAAGGCACTGGTAATCCATCGCCGGATCAGCCGGCTTACCTATACACACCGCTGTCTTGAAGGAGCAGCAGTACAGGCATACCGTGACCGTGGCATTGAAATTGCACCGGGAATGAAAATCGGGTACGTTGTCCGTGACGCACGGAGGTACGCTGTCGATACCGAATGGGATGCTGCGACTTTTGATCTCCCCTATTACCATGCCCTGCTGGAAAAAGCAGGGGAAGAGATTGCGTTTGTATTTCAGACACAACCTTTATAAAAAAATCCGGAAAACGCAGAAATTGCCTGATGCCTGTCGGCACCTGCCTGCCAGTAACATTCATTGCCTATACAAACACTCTCACGTATACAGGATGATGGGGGATGCTGTTTTCTCCGGGAAGTAGTGAGATCGATAAAGAAGCGCTCGCTCTGCATGCAAAACACCACGGTAAACTGGAGATCCGCTCAAAGGTTCCCCTGAAGAACAAACACGATCTCTCCCTGGCGTATACCCCGGGTGTAGCTGAAGTGTGCCGGGAAATTGCCAGGGATAAGAACCTTGCCTATAAGTATACCATGAAGGCAAACACGATTGCGATCGTTACGGATGGCTCTGCTGTGCTCGGTCTTGGCAATATCGGGGGGTATGCAGCAATCCCCGTGATGGAGGGAAAAGCGATCCTTTTTAAGGAGTTTGCTGACATCGATGCGTTCCCGATATGTTTTGAAAATTATGATACCGATTTTACTGACCAGGTTAAAAATATAGCGCCGGTTTTTGGAGGTATCAATCTTGAGGATATTGCTGCCCCCAAATGTTTTGAGGTTGAAGATGCCCTGCAGGACATAGGGATTCCGGTGATGCATGATGATCAGCACGGGACCGCTGTTGTGGTTCTTGCTGCGATTCTCAATGCCTGCAAAGTAACCGGGAAAAAATTTGAGGACCTGAATATTGTCATATGCGGAGCCGGAGCAGCTGGTTACGCCATTACCCGGTTACTCAAATGTATCGGGTATGATCCTGATGTCTGCACAAAAGTGAACGAGATCATCGTCTGTGATACGCACGGGACCATTTTTCGTGGACGGGAAGGACTGTACAAAAACAAATATAAGTTCATCCTTGCAGAGGAAACAAATCACCCGGTGCTAGCTGGAACACTTGCAGATGCGATGATTGGTGCTGATGTTTTTATCGGTGTTTCGGCACCGCAGATTGTTACCGAAGAGATGGTCCGGACAATGAACAAGGACGCAATTGTTTTTGCAATAGCAAACCCGGTGCCGGAGATATGGCCCGAAGCAGCGAAGAATGCCGGCGCTGCTGTGGTGGGAACCGGGCGAAGTGATTTTCCTAACCAGATCAATAACGTCCTTACATTTCCGGGCATGTTCAGGGGAGCGCTCGATGCTCGTGCCACACGGATAACTGATGAAATGAAGATTGCTGCAGCACATGCGATTGCAGATTACCTGCCAAAACCCCAGAAGGACCGGATCCTGCCAAATATTCTCGATAAAGGTGTGACCCGGGCAGTAGCAAAAGCTGTGGCAAAGGCTGCGGAGAAGTGTGGTTGCAGCAGAAAAATATGAAAAGTCCCGTTATTAATGGAGTTCGTGCTCATAGCGTTGTGCGGCTTCTCCGCCTTTCATGCAGAAATCATGATAAATGAGCCCGAGCTTTTGGGTAACCGGACATTTCCTGCAGGTGCATCCTGTATCTTCTGAAATACAGAGCATACTTTTTCCGGCTATACAATAGAGCAACTCACTATGTTCCCGGGCACAGCGGTTGTAGGAGGGACATGCAGGGCAGATACAGGACTGCCGCTTTTCTTGCGTGATTTGCTTGCGTTCTTTCGCATTCTTCTCCCAGGACATGTTAAGCCATTGTTCAAATGCATCCATACAGATCTCTTGATCCTGCAATCAGTTCATCCATAACCTGTGATGTCATAATTTATTGTCGTGGAATTTTTTGCACACTCTTTACCGTGGACAAGTACTTCATCGATCATCTTTTTGAGCAACGCCGGGTAAACTGCTCCTACCATCTCCTGTACAGGTTTGCCATTGCAGAAGAATTTGAAGGTGGGGGTGCTCCGGACACCATAGCGTTCGGCAGTCCACTGGTTTGCCATGATGTTGATGCGAACAAAAATAACCGAGTCCTTGAATTCCTGTGCAAAAATTTTAAAGAACGATTCCATCTGGTGACAGAACGCACATGTGGGACTATAGAACATGACTGCTACGGGTTTTGTTTCTTTCTCAACGGTGTTTTCCCAGATGAGGTCATTTCCTTCAACGAGCGTGTCTTCTGCCATCCGGAATTCCTTCTCAGCCAGTCATTAGGAGATACAAAAGATATAGTTTGTCCTGCTGGCAAGCAAGAATACATCTTTTCCCGGTACCGCATTACCTCAGTTCGATCACTTTCTCATAATAACCAAAAGACAATAATTCCCTGTAGAGATGGTTTGTAATAGACAATGACACGGGGAAACTTTAAAAAAAACTAAGGACTGGTTGATACACTATCCAATAATGAACATTTTTTCTATTTTTTCAAACGATACTGAAAATTTATTGCGTAGGGACGGCAAATCAGGATTGATAACAAGGGTGAGAATAGCTAATGCTGATGCGAATTGGTGGGAAGGATACAGAGGGGATCGATGCACGCTGGATTGAGGTGAAGAACCCTGCAACCAGTGAGCTTATCGATAGAGTGCCGTCAGGGACAAAAGACGATGTTTCCAGCGCAGTTGATGCTGCTGAAGCGGCATTTGCTGCCTGGGCAAAAAAGGCCATGCGTGACCGGGGAATAATCCTGTATCATGCAGCCCAAAAGGTAAGGGACCAGCAGAGAGATCTTGCCCGGCTTCTTACTCTGGAACAGGGCAAACCCATAAGAGAATCAGTTGACGAAGTGCGTGGTTATGCAAATATCCTTGAATTCTATGCAGGTATTTCTGCCCGGCAGCAAGGTGAAGCAATTACGCTGGGGAGCCAGGGTGATTGTATCGTACTACGCCAGCCAATCGGTGTCTGCGGGGCAATTATCCCCTGGAATATGCCGGTACTAATCATGGGCTGGAAAATTGGTCCTGCCCTGCTTGCAGGAAATACCATGGTGCTGAAACCGGCATCCTCAACTCCCCTGACAAACCTGCGGCTTGCACAGATTCTTGAAGAGGCAGGTTTAGCTCCCGGTGTGCTGAATGTAGTAACCGGGAGCGGTGAATCGGTGGGTGAAGCAATTGTCAGGCACCCGGCAATCCGGAAATTGTCGTTTACCGGTGACTGCGCGACCGGCAATAAAATTCGGGAGATGGCCGGAATGCATCTCAAAGATCTCACTCTTGAACTTGGTGGTTCCGATCCGATGATTGTTATGCCGGATGCTGCCATAGACAAGGCAGTTGAGGGGGCACTCCGGGGCAGGTTTTACAACGCAGGACAGACCTGTACCGCAGTAAAGCGGCTCTATGTCCATGAAAAAATTTCGCACCTGTTTATCCAGAAATTAAAAGAACGTGTCGATGCCCTGACCGTAGGCAACGGACTGGGATCGAAGATTGATATCGGTCCGATGAATAGTGCAAAGCAAAGGGAGAAAATTTCAGTGCTGGTTGAAGAAACCCGGGAGAACAAGGAGGGTACTATCCTTACCGGAGGATATGCACTGAAAGGAACGGCCTATGAAAAGGGGTATTTCTATCGTCCGACCCTGGTCAGCAATGTCGTGCCTGATACTCAGGTTGTTACCAGTGAGATTTTTGGCCCCGTACTACCGGTCATGGCCATCCCTGACCTCGACACCGCCATCCGTGAGGCAAATAATACCCGGTACGGGCTGGGAGCTTCAATCTGGACAAAAGATCTCGCCACAACGAAAAGAGTATTTGATGAGGTGAAAGCTGGTATCATCTGGGTGAACCGTCATCTTACCGTACCACCGGAAGTGCCGTTTGGGGGAATAAACGCGAGTGGTATGGGACGGGAGAACGGCCAGCAGGCTCTTGACAGTTATCAGCAGACCAAAACTCTTTTCCTCGGCTGGTAAAAAAATTATTTTCTTTTTGGTATCATTGCACAGCCAACAAGTACGAATGCAACGATAATCGCGATAGACGACAGGGGAGATTTCTGGGTTGTAGTGAGGGGCTGGGACAGGGTTGTAGTGATTGGGGATGCTGTCTGGAGTGTTGTTGCCGGTGCCAGTGTTGCTGGGGTTGAAGGCATTTTCTCATATATGTTGAATGTCGTTGATCCTGTTACCTCAATTACAACTCCTGATACCATGACAATATACTCATCAGGTCTGAATGTTGATGCATCAACGTCAAATGACCACTGGTTCATTCCTCCGCTGCCTGGTTCTATAGTAACCGTTCCGGACGAACCTGAAAATTCACCACTCTGTGATTTCTGTGATGGTTTGAACGATGAGGAAGTGATTTCAATGAGAAGTTTATTTCCAACTGCAAGGTTGGTCGAGCCGGTGATGGTAAACTTGTCACCAACAACATGATCCCCAATCGGATTGATAAATGCAGTGGGATTCCCGATGATAAATGATGTAGTGGCAAATGTATCGTCGAGGTTCTGGCTGTTGATCGCCCGCATCAGCGCATTGGCGCCATCCGGGGTCTGGAGGCTGCCGGTTCCTGTGAGCTGGAAAATGGAAGTGCCGGTTCCTAACTGCCGGTTGATTATACTACCTGTCGGGCTGTCATAGTAAATATCAAACTCTCCATTCATCATCGGGTGCTGGACCAGGACATAGTATTGGCCGGGTGCAAGGTTTTGGGTGTCAGCGGATTTTAGTTCATACTCGTACGTGTTATCATCATTTGTGTTAACGGTGGAAATCTTTACATAATTGTACCCGAGCAGCCAGACCTGCAGACCATTGCCTGGGTGGCCTGTTGCAATGCCATGAATAAATACCGGATCCCCGTTTGCGATGGTCGGCGCTCCGGCAAACGAGGTACCGGGAGATAAGGTGACAGATGATACCGGTGAAATGATAAGAATGGCAGACAAAATCAGAAGGAACTCTATCCTGCGAATCAAGGGGGTTGACATACTACTCAGCTGATATAGATCCTGAACGGTGATGAAGGTGTCTGGCCAATTTATCCATCAGCATCTGTCCAGATTCAAGGGAATACTACCCTTTTTGTCGGGAACCATGATTGAACGTGATTTTTTGAGGTCCGTTTTTTAAGGTCCGCATATGACAAAGGTATCCAGCCAAATACCTTGTATATTGAATCATCAATGTTGGCTGCCCGTAATTATATGAGGATAAGAATAATTTGAAATAGCAGATACTGAGGTAAAAGGAAATGAGTGGGAGGAGTAAGCCTCCTTCTGTTNNGCACCCGCAGGGATTCGCCGTTTCACCGATTCCTGTTTGTTGACGCTCAGCGAGTTATCACACATACTGTGTGCACTTGACGGCAAAACCGCCTCGATCGCTTCATAACTGAAAACAGGCCGTGTCGTTTCTGTGCCATTGCCGTGACTCTCGCCACCCGTACTTGCGTACGGCTGCGTGCCCGGTGGGTGGGGGGACTTTCCTCAGCAGCTATGATTGGCCACCGTCGGCCGCTCTCTCCCTCTCCTGTAGTACTTTGTGTTTTCAGAAGATAAGCACAGCGCTCGGGGCAGGATTTATTAAAAAAAATACAGTTTTGGGTTCATGGGAAATGATTAAAAATTGTACACTCTCCCGGGGAGTTTTTTATCGTGATTTTTTTGACTCAACCAATAACTCCTTAATGGCGTTATAACATTTGCTCACAAATGACGCTGGAGGGAAGGTGCTTACCCCAATTTATTAATATAAGATTTCCTGATTTGATCATAAAAAAGGAAAACTCCAGAACTCCTGTTCGATAGATTGTTAAATAAGGTGCACTAAAGACAGTCACAAAGGTAAGGGGGAGACTTGATTGAATCTGCTCACTACAGGTGAAGGGGAAATGGCAGTACGGCTTGCACGCGGGGCCATTGAGTACACTATTATAAAAAAACCGAAACCAGCTCTCTCACTGACACCGGTTTTTGGGCATAAGCGGGGAGTTTTTGTCACCATTACAAAAGCGGGAGATCTTCGTGGATGTATCGGCTTTCCGTACCCGGTTATGCCGCTTGGAGATGCCATAGAGGATGCCGCTGTCGCGGCCGCAACCGGAGATCCCCGGTTTCCCCCGGTTCGCAAGGAGGAACTTGCATCTATCAGACATGAAGTTACGATCCTTACCGTTCCAATTCCTGTTGAAGGTGATCCGGAAAAACGGCCGGAAAAAATTGAAGTGGGCAGGCATGGCCTTATTGTGCGTGGCAGAGGAACAAGCGGTCTTTTACTTCCCCAGGTAGCGACGGAATATGGCTGGAACAGTATGACATTCCTCGACCATACCTGTATCAAAGCAGGACTCCAGGAAGGATGCTGGACGCAGGCTAATGTCGAGGTGCTCATGTTTGAAGGGCAGATCTTCACTGAACCTGTTTGAGGGCAACCGTTTAACCTGAATACCGCACATATAAAGGGCAATACGGTGCAAAATGGCAATCGCTTTTGAGAGTTTGTACAGCGACATCGCAGGACGCTGCGGCAAACTGACTGTAGGGAAAAAAACAATAAAAACTCCAGCACTCCTCCCGGTCATCAATCCACACCTCCAGCTCGTAACCCCAAAAGAGATTCGTTCCATGGGTGTTGAAGCGATTATAACCAACGCCTACATCTTTTCCCAGAGCAACCAGTACCGTGAGTGCGCCCTTACCGATGGACTGCATAAAGTGCTGGATTTTGATGGAGTCATTATGACTGATTCCGGCTCATTCCAGCTCTCGGTTTATGGGCAGGTCTCTGTCACCAATACCGAAACCCTCTCTTTCCAGCGGGCTATCGGGAGTGATATCTGGGTACCGCTCGACATCCCGACATCGCCAGCATCTGATCGTGAAACAACAGAGCGGGAACTTGTAATAACCCTGCAGCGCCTTGCCGAGGCACAGGAAATCTTTGGCAGGGATGCACCGATAGCGGGACCTGTGCAGGGTGGCAGCTTTACAGATCTCCGCGAACGAGCCGGGCGTGAAGTGACGGATCTTGGTTTTTCCTTTTGTCCGATTGGTGCAGTTGTCCCGCTTATGGAATCCTACCGTTACCGGGATCTGGTCAGTGTCGTGATGGCAGCAAAACGGACCCTCTCACCTTCGGCATGTGTTCACCTGTTCGGGGCCGGTCACCCGTCAATGTTTGCCCTTGCCACTGCAATGGGTTGCGACCTTTTTGATTCTGCTGCGTATGCACTGTATGCAAAAGAGGGACGTTACCTCACCACACATGGCAGTTACAAAATTGATGAGCTTTCTGATCTCCCCTGCGCCTGTAAGGTGTGCCGGACTCATACCATTGAAGAATTGCGCACTTCACCTGATCGTGACCGTCTGCTCGCGCTCCATAACCTGTATGTAACTCTTGCCGAGATCTCCCGTATCCGCCAGGCGATTTTTGACGGGACACTCTGGGAACTTGTCGATGAACGATGCCGCGGGCACCCCCAACTCCTCGCAGGTTACCGGTCGCTCCTGAATATGACAACATCCCTGGAAAAAAATGACCGTGTCTCAAAACGACGGTTCTTTTATCGGGGGGACGAGAGCTGCAGACGTACTGAAGTATTCCGGTACCAGCAGATGCTCTCCCGGCTGGTGATTGGAGAAAAGGTCCTTATTGCATTTGATGGCGGCACTCGTGATGAATTCAGCGATACACTGTTCTTCAAACCACCGTTTGGTCCGTATCCAAAAGAACTCAGGGAAACATTTCCTGTCGGGCCGAGTGAGATACCAGATTGGGACGATACAATGGTAATGACAGGATGTCAGGGAATAAAAATGCTTATGAAGAGTCATCCGGACAGTCATTTTGTTATTTCCTGTAAGCCTTGCTGGGAACCGATTATCCGTCGTATACTTGGCGACGTAGAGGTGCGCAATGACCAGGTTTAATATAAAGAAACGGGACGGACTTGCGCGGACTGGTATCTTTCAGTCAGATAGCATCACGTTGAAATTTCCCCTGGCTCTGTCAACAGAAACACTCTTTTTGGGACTTGAAAACCTTGAGGGAGCTAACCTGCCGCTCTGTGCACCATCAGCGCTGGTAAACCAGTTTCCCCCTGATAAAAATGCGCAACCGGTCACCATCCACCCACATCTTGACAATCCTGCTCAAAGTGGCGATTGCGTGATGGTAGCCAACTGGCATACTGCATTTTCAAATCCGAGGAAGTATGTTGACTGGCTCATCGGGCTTAAAGCAAAAACACCGGTCGATACTGCATGGTACGCACCGGGTTCCGCCTTACCTTCAAACGTACACATCCTGTGCTACTCAGGATTTGACCTGTTTGATTTCCGGGCAGTCGATCTCAAAACCGCTCAGGGGCTGTTTTGCACACCCGAAGGCGAGTTTCCTGCCGATGCACTCGATAGCGGGATCTGCACATGTACCGGATGTCAAAAGAGAGATCTGCACCTGCATAACCGGCAGGCACTCCTCCAGGAGATTGCCCTTGTTTCACGGTTTATTGAACAATCACAGGTGCGCGATCTGGTGGAATCACGCTGCCGGATGAATGCAGTTCATGTCGCCATCATGCGACATCTCGACAGCCAGTATCAGTTCATGGAACAGCACATACCAATTGCCCGTAATGGCATGATGCGGGCGAATTCGGCAGAATCGCTTCAACGGGCTGAAGTACGGCGTTTTGCTGACCGGGTGATCAACCGCTACTGTCCGCCAAAAACAGATGTTGCAGTTCTCCTTCCCTGTTCGGCAAAAAAACCGTACTCACTCTCTCAGAGCCACCGAAAATTCCAGCGGGCAATTGCAGGTCGTGCCCATGAACTTATCGTCACATCTCCTTTGGGACTCGTTCCCCGCGAACTGGAATGCATCTATCCTGCAGGTCATTATGACGTCCCCGTTACTGGTTACTGGGATGCAGAAGAATGTGCGGTGATTACCCAGATTCTTACGCGCTATTTCGAACGCCATGTATACCGCCGTATTATTGCACATCTTGATGGTGGGGCATTGAAGGTGGTGCGGAAGGCTGCCGAACAATGTGGTATTACCCTGGAATATTCATGCCAGGAGCATCCCACCAGCGATTCCGCACTTAATGCGCTTGATTCCTCTCTTGCTGGAGAGCGGAGGATTAAGGATGATCGGCTTCATGGCATGGTATCATACCAGTTTGACAGGGATCTTGATACAAAAGGAACCACGTTGCGCGGGCATTATCCGGAACTTTTTTACAGTAAAAATAATGTTCAGACCTTCTCAATAGATACCGGGACGGGCTTGCTCCGTCCTACTTTTGACGGCTGGCAACTCATCCCTGAAGGATACCGGGTACATATTGATGATTTCGTCCCTGAAGGGGATATCCTTGTCCCCGGCGTTACCAGCGCAGATCCTGCGATCCGTGACGGCGACGAGATCCTGGTTGTCGGTACGCGTGCTATTGCGACCGGCAGAGCAGCACTCTCTGCGGAGGAGATGCTTCGTTCACGCCGCGGTGTTGCCGTTCGGGTGCGTAAAATAAAGAGGGTATAGGTTCAATGGGTACGATACATTGCAGACCATCCAGGGAGTGAAAAGGTTGTTCCGTTGCGAAAAAATTGAACTGGGGCGGTGGGAATTGTGAGCACCCCCGTCATTGCACAAGATGATAAAGGGATAATCACGGCTGGTTCGGAAGGCCTGACAGCCATGCCGGTCGTGATCGCCATTCCAAAGGAGCTAACCCCGGGGGAACAGCGCGTAGCGACTGTACCGGAGGTCGTCCAGAATCTCACGAGGTCGGGCTACGAAGTTCGAATCGAACATAACGCAGGGACGGACGCATACTATCCTGACGATCTCTTCATTGCTGCCGGTGCAAAGATCGTGTCCGGCCGGGCAGAGCTGCTGAATGGCGCCCGGATCGTGCTGCGGGTCCAGCCTCCGACACCTGCCGATGTCGATCAACTTGCCGAGGGTACGATTGTCATCGGGTTCATGAACCCTGCGAATAACCTCGAGGCTATCGCCCGGATGCGCGACCGGAAGGTGACCGCCTTTGCCCTCGAGTTTGTCCCACGGATCACCCGCGCCCAGAGCATGGATGCACTCAGTTCCCAGGCAATGGCCGGAGGATATGTGGCGGCCATCCTGGGTGCTGATAACTGCCCGAAATTCCTCCCGATGCTGATGACAGCCGCGGGCACGATACGGCCGGCAACCGTGCTTATTCTTGGTGCGGGGGTCGCAGGTCTAATGGCGATTGCCACGGCTAAGCGGCTCGGTGCTATTGTACTGGCATATGATGTCCGACGCGCAGCGGGTGAACAGGTCAGGAGTCTCGGTGCAAAGTTCCTCGAACTTGAGATCAATGCCGAAGGCCAGGGAGGATATGCCCGCGAGCTCACACCCGAAGAGAAGGAAAAGGAGCAGCAGATGGTCTCCGCCGCGGTCGCACGGGCTGACATCGTCATCACAACCGCAGCTATCCCCGGCCGGAAAGCTCCCGTCCTTATTACCAAAGAGACAGTCGCGACGATGCATCCAGGTGCCGTCATTATCGACCTGGCTGCCGAAACGGGTGGCAACTGCGAGTTGACACAAGCAGGCAAGACCGTTAAAGAGCACGGCGTCACCATCATAGGCCCGCAGAACCTCCCGGCACGAGTGCCGTTCCATTCGAGCCAGATGTACGCGAAGAACCTCCAGTCGTTTCTCGCGCTCCTCGTTAACAAGAATGGAGGGATTGTCAGGGAATTCACTGACGAAATCCTGGTCGCAAGCCTCCTGGTCCACGCCGGTACGGTACGCCATGGGCCTACGCGTGATCTCCTGAATGGAGGAAAACCATGACTGAAGTTACAACGCTCTGGACAGCGGTCTATATCGCGATGCTGGCCGCATTCACCGGTTATGTTGTTATCAGCCGGGTCCCTGTTGTCCTCCACACGCCGCTGATGAGTGGCTCGAACTTCATCCATGGGATCGTGCTTGTCGGTGCAATGATCGCGCTCGGCCTCGCCACATCACCCCTTGAGCAGATCATCGGTTTTATCGCAGTCGTCCTCGGAGCCGCCAATGTCACTGGCGGCTACGTTGTCACGGAACGGATCCTCCAGATGTTCGATCGCAGTGGGAAGAAACCCGGCAAGGGGGCCTGAGAATGATCGATCTGTCCTGGGCAATTGACCCCATCTACATTGCGACAATCTTCTTCTTCATTGTCGGACTCCAGAGGATGAGCCACCCCCTCACTGCCCGGAGCGGAATTATATGGGCCGGCGCCGCGATGCTGATCGCGACCCTTGTCACGTTCTTCACTCCAGACCTCACTAACTTTACCCTGATAGCGATCGCGATTGTTATCGGTGGAGGCTTCGGTTACATCGCGGCGAAGCGCGTTGCGATGACTGACATGCCCCAGATGATAGCACTCTATAACGGTATGGGTGGCGGTGCGGCGGCCGGAATCTCGGCCGTAGCCCTCCTCGGAACAACCAACCCCGCCACTGCTTCCCTTGCGGTCGTTGGCGGTCTCATTGGGGCTGTCTCGTTCGCGGGGAGCATCATCGCGTTCCTGAAGCTCCAGGGCTGGATGCGGCCGCGGCCGATCACCTTCCCCGGCCAGCAGATCGTCAACATGATAGTCCTGGCACTCGCCATCGTTTCCGGTATAATCGTCGTACTCCAGCCGTCCTGGGTCCCGCTCTCTTTAACCCTCTATCTCCCGTTGTTCTTCGTCCTCTCACTCGGGTTCGGCCTTCTTATGACACTCCCGATTGGCGGGGCCGACATGCCTGTTGTTATCTCGATGTATAATGCCTTTACCGGTCTCGCTGTCGCACTTGACGGTTTCTCGTTTGCGACTCCCAACTATGCGATGGTCGTTGCGGGTATCATTGTCGGTGCCGCGGGTTCGCTGCTCACACTCAATATGGCACGTGCGATGAACCGTTCAATATCGAACGTTTTCTTCGGTGCTTTCGGAGCAACAGAGGAGAAGGGATTAGAGATCCAGGGCAGTATGAAGTCTATCGAGGCTGATGACGTCGCAGTCATGCTCGCATATGCAAACAAAATAATCATCGCCCCCGGCTACGGCATGGCCGTTGCGCAAGCACAGCAGAAGGTCAAGGAGCTGATCGACCTGCTCGATAGCAAGAACGTCCAGGTAAAATTCGCAATCCACCCGGTTGCCGGGCGGATGCCCGGGCACATGAACGTCCTGCTTGCCGAGGCGGGGGTCGCCTACGACCACCTTTTCGACCGGGACGAAATAAACCCGGAGTTCCCGAGTACTGATGTTGTTCTTGTCATCGGAGCTAACGATGTCGTCAACCCGGCAGCACACAGGCAGGGCAGCCCGCTTTTCGGCATGCCAATCCTTGATGTTGAACAAGCAAAGAACGTTATCGTTCTCAAGCGCGGCCAGGGAAAGGGCTTTGCCGGGATCGAGAACGACCTGTTCTACCGGAATAACACACATATGCTCTACGGTGATGCGCAGGAATCTGTCGGGAAACTCGTTCAGGCCATCAAGAAGCTCTGATGACCACGGGGTTCACTCACATAAAACAAGACCGCGAGCGGGAACGGTTCACGAAGATGCAGACAAGGTTTGGTATCATTTACGTGCCGGCCCGATAAGCTCTCCGTGAGCGGGTGACCCGGTGACGGCAATTTTTTTTTGAATACGGTTATTTCCCTGTATTGTTATGTCTGGACTCTCTCCAGCACCAGCTCTTTACCAAAAATCTTTTCAAAAGCTCTTTTTTCCGCTTCTACACCCCATATTTCAAGCTGGCAATCCCCGCGGGCAACAACTTCGAGATACACGGAGTCCTTGTCAACATGGGAGAAACGCACATGCCGGATCAGCGCAGTGTGACTTCGGTCAAGACTTTCTCCCAACCGGATGAATGTTGACAGGATACGCAGGGATTCCCGTTCGCGTGAATCGAGCTCCAGAATTTCCGGATCTTTTTTTCGCGGGGTTTTTTTCCGGTGGAACCGTGCAATATTTGCCATGAAGGTAATTTCCTTTTCATCAAAACCAAGGAGTTCTGAGTTTTTAATAATATAATAAGAATGTGCATGGTGATTGGTATAGGAAATGAACGATCCGATGTCATGGAGAAATGTTGCATATTCAAGCAATTCACGTTCCCACTCCCCAAAAGTATGGAGTTTTTGCGCTTTGGCTGAGTCAAATAATTCCAGGACGAGACTTGTAACGGTGCGGGCATGGACTTCATTAATCCCACAGGATCTTCCCAGTTGAAGGACACTGCGCTGCCTCGGTGACAACTCGCCAAGAAGGGGGAAAGCTTCTATCCTGGAAAGATAATCGACCAGCAGGCCGTCCTGTAATCCCCGTCCGGTCACCGTTATGGAATCAAGCGATAGTTCTTTCATGAATGAATCAAGGATAGCAGCACCGGGTATGATGATATCTGCACGATCAGGGTTGATACCCGGTATTTTCTTACGTTCATCAAGGGGAAGAGAACAGAGAAGATCGATAACTTTCCGTAAATCCTTGAAAATCAGGACAGAATCTCCGGAATTTTCATTCTGGTGAAGGACTTTGTGAGCAATTTCGGCAAGATTGATAATAGTGCCGGAACTCCCGATTGCAAGATCAGGCTTTTTATTTCGGATTTTCTGGACAGAATGGATAATGGTATCTTTAACGTGTTGCTGTACTTTCCTGTACTGGTCCTGAGATACCGGGCCGGTAAAATTACCGGATAAATACAGGTTCGATAAGCGTATTGCCCCCAGTTTGAAGCTCTCAAGATAGTGATAGTTCCGTTCTCCCCCGATTGCAATCTCCGTGCTTCCGCCACCGATATCTATAAAAAAAGCCTGCCGATCCCCCAGATGAATTCCGCTTGAAACACCAAGATAAATGAGGCGGGCTTCTTCCTGCCCGGAAATAACACGGACATCAAGCTGGGCTTCCAGCCGGAGCAGATGCAGGATCTTTTGCTGGTTGGTTGCCTCCCGCATTGCTGATGTGGCAACAGCGACAAATTCATCGGTATTAAATGTCCCCGCAAGTTCCGTTAATGTTTTACATACAATAACCAGTCGTTCTATGGCTTCAGGAAGGATCTCTTCTTCTTCAAACTCGCCATCACCAAGACGGACCTGTTGTTTCTGCCGGGTGAGAATACTATACGAATGATTGGGATTAAGCCGCACAACCAGCAGGCGGACTGAGTTTGTTCCGATATCAATAAATGATACCACACGTCCGTCCGGACTGAGTTTCTCATTTTTCACCGTATCACCAGTGTTCGTTCAAATACCTGGGTGAAGAGATCACTTTTAATGAGAGCTCGTTCTTTTTCCGCTGATATATCCCGCAGTGCAGAAATTTCCATGATTATTTGTTGCGGGTTTAAAATACAGTGAACAGACAGGATTGAACCAAGGTGGAGATAGTCCAGACCATCTGCAATCCGAATCAATGCTGCTAGCATCAGGACATTGTTACGTTCATCTGAGGAAAGAAGGGAGAAAAATCCCTCGGATTCAAAACGAATTTTTGCCCGGTGAGCTTTTACCACCAGCCCGATAATACCCCGATCAATAAATTCGAGAGGAAGATTTTCATCAGATACTATCATATCTGCACTGCGATTGGAATGTCCTTTCTGCGAGGATTTCCACCCGATGTCATGTAAAAGTCCTGCACACTCAAGTAAAAAACGTTCGTGACCACCCATACGGTGCAGAGGTTCAAGCTCGTCAAACAAACTAAGGGCAAGATCGGTCACTTTACGACTATGCTCTAACCCATCAGGATATTGAAGGGCACGCGATGTTACTACAGGCCGTAAATCTTGATCCGGGTGAACAACCGAAAACCTGTATTTGCGGATCCTTTCAGTATTCAGGTCTTTGTAAAGTCCATCCCAGAGCCGGAAACGTCCAAGTGAATCCCAGTAACGAACGAATCTCCGGTAAAGGATTTTTCGTTCCTTTTCCCGTTCGGCAAGGAAGCGTTTATAGCTGGTGACCGGACTCACCCGCCCACTTTTTGGTGTATTTATTTCACGGCTTGTCAGGTGTTCTTTTAATAGTATGACCATCACTGAATCTATCCAGACATCACAGTCATGGAGGTCTCCGAGGATTTCCTGGACCTTTTTTATACGCAGGAGATATTTTTTCAGACCACGTCGATAGAGTGGAGCATACACTTCCAGAGTATACCTGAGTTTTTTTGCGGCAATTCTTATCGCATGATGTTCTGCAACGGCATCAGGATTATGAACCCATTGTTCATGAGAGAGGAGTATTGTCAGGTGTCTGGCGATACGGGTGGCAGCAACGGGGGCAATCCCATAAGGAGATGGTTTTTTACGGATGTTTTGAGATCTTTGCTGGTAATCACTCAAAGAAATCCTCATATCATCAATTACACCACTATTTTCCAGTTTTTTTAAGACCCTGACAACAGTTGCCTGAAGTCTTAAGCGTTTTTTCTGTAATTGTGAGAGCAGAATTGTTTCTGCTTCTCCTTTTAAAAGGAAAGGTGGGGCAAGAGCCGGGTCATCTGCATGAATTCCATTCCGTCTTTTCTTTTCAAGTTTTATCAGAAATGCAATCTGGACATCAGTATCCCGGGCTTCTCCCAGTGCCCGGGTAATCCTTTGTATCTCCAGCATCCATTGCTGGTATTTTTTTTTTTGAAAGCATGAAGCAAAGAGAGGGAGTGCTGCACGCAGTCTCCGGGATGCAACCCGCATACGGTGGATATGTTCGATATCCTGCGCCAGTTTAACACCTTCAATCTCTGTTGAAAATGCGTCGAGCAGGGGAAGGAGTCGTTGCACTCCAAAAATACATTCCGCTTTTAAGGGTTCCGGCACATTAACTACCATTGTTATACCAGATTCCCCGGTGATCGACCAGCCATGTCTGTGCATTGAGAGCCGGTAAGTCTTCAGAAGATGTGCGACGTTCGTAAGAACCATTACTGCTCAAAAGGCGACTCTTGATAGTATCCATCAGTTGCACGGGAAGAATCGTTGATATGATTACATTGCGGTTCTGAGGATCTGCAATCGGGAAAAGAATTTCCACCCTGCGATCAAGGTTCCGAGGCATGAGATCGGCACTCCCCAGAAAAACCTCTTCATTTCCCCCGTTATGGAAATAGTAAATACGTGCATGTTCAAGAAACCGGCCAACAATGGTTGTGACCGTGATATTCTCACTTATACCGCTGATTCCCGGTCGCAGGCAACAGATTCCTCTGACCTGCAGATCCACCTTAACACCCGCCTGTGATGCACGATAGAGAGCGGTGATGCATAGAGGATCAATCAGTGCATTCATCTTGAAAATAATGTGACCGTCACCAAGTTCGCGGTGCCGGGAAATTTCCCGGTCAATCCTGTCGATAATGCCTTTCCGCAAGGTCACCGGAGCTACAAGCAGTTTCTGATAGTTGGTAATCCGTGCGTAACCGGTGAGCAGGTTGAAAAGGTTTGCAACATCCTCTCCCTTCTCCTTATCACAGGTTAAAAGGCCAAAATCCGTATAAATCCTGCTTGTGGTGGCATTATAATTACCAGTACCGAGATGCAGGTAACGTCGTATGCCATCTTTCTCCCGGCGAACCACCATACAGAGTTTTGCATGTACTTTGAGTCCAACCACTCCATAGACAACGTGCACTCCCTCGTTTTCAAGTGCACGGGCCCACCCGATATTATTCTCTTCATCAAATCTGGCTTTAAGCTCGATTAATGCAGATACCGCTTTTCCGTTCTCGCGGGCTTCCATGAGTGCATTCACAATCGGCGATTTTGAGCCGACACGGTAGAGGGTAATTTTGATGGCAAGGACATCAGGGTCATGAGCAGCCTGACGCAGAAAATTTACCACAGGAGAGAAACTGTCATACGGGTGATATAACAGTATGTCATGATGGCGGATGGCAGAAAAGATGTCCCTTCCTTCAGCGAGATCGGAAGGGACTGAAGGCTGAAAAGGAATATCTTTCAGATCCGGGCGATCAAGGGAGAGCAGCTGCATAAGATCAGCCATACCAACCGGATGACCGACCCGATAGAGCATACTGGGAGTTACCCCCAGTTTCTTTTCAAGCATATGGCAGATCCCTTCATGCATGGAACAGTCAAGTTCGATACGCACCGGTTTTCCCCGTGCACGCTGCTCCATAACCTCCTCAACGGTGGTGAGGAGATCCGAGGCATCATCAACTTCAATATCGATATCAGCATCCCTTGTAATCCTGAACGGGAAAGATGCAACAACTTCCAGTCCCGGGAAAAGCAAGTCAAGGTTTGCTGAAATGATTTCCTCGATATATACGTAATGGACCAATGAGTCATCACCGGATTCACCAGTTCTTTTAGGAGGAATCCTTACGAGTCGTGAGAACAGGTTTGTCGGAACCTTGACCCTGGCAAAAAAATCCTTATTATTCTGGTCCCTTATGATGATCGCAAGATTAAGCGACAGGTTTGATATAAAGGGAAACGGGTGAGCGCTGTCAAAGGCAAGAGGTGTGAGCACCGGAAAAATCTCATCAATAAAAAATGTACGCATCAGCTCTTTTTGTTCTGCCAAAAGATCTGCATACATATGAATGAAGATTCCTTCGGCTGCAAGTTTCGGTATAATTTCCCCATGCCAGGTATCATACTGGCTTAAAAGTTCCGGGAGAAGCATCTGTCGGATTGCTTCCAGCTGTTGTGAAGGAGTCATCCCGTCCGGAGGATATTTCAGGACACCTTTTTCCAGCTGGCGCTGGAGACCAGAAACCCGTACCATGAAATATTCATCAAGGTTGTTGGCAAATATCGCCAGGAACTTTACCCGTTCAAGCAACGGATGGCTTTCATCCCGGGCTTCATCCAGAACGTGCCGGTTGAATCGTACCCAGCTTATTTCGCGATTTATATAGAGTGCTGAATTCTCCAGATCAATTCGTTCTTCATTCATGCATGGGCCTCAGGGGAATATTGCCAGATACATTAAAGGGAATAAACTGATATCTTATTACTAAATATTACCTTTTCTTCGTTGGTTACATATTTAGATATTTTTAACTTGGTTTAAGACGAAAAACAAAAAAAATCTCATTGGATTGATATATTATCCGTTAAAGTTATGGAATTTGTGGCAGTGTTCGATGAACTCCTGCTTCTTGTGCTCGCTCGGGTTGACCGGGGGCCTGAGATAGCCAATTTCAGGAGTCTGGAGTGCCGGGCAAAAAGGGCAGAGTGCTGCATCAACATCATTGGCTTTTTCCCGTACCGGACAATAGTAGATTCCCCCAATAAACTGGACAGTATCTCCACCGGGGAATGGTGTGCCTGCCGGGTGTCCTGGTTCATGGAGTACAAGCATACAGAACCCGGCAAGGAGATATTTTAAAAACCGGATTAGCGATTCATCTTCACTGGTATTATGCCTGCATTGCTCTCCTGCCATATCCCAGTATTTTCTCTGCTGGTCCGTTACCGGTTCGTGCATTGTCTTAAAGACACCCTGTTGCTGTAAAAGGCGTATCCGCTGATAAGTTCCCAGCAGATGTTCAGTGATCTTTTTTGCGAGACGGTCCCGGTATTCCGGCGGAATATCCTCGATCTTGTTGCTGAAATTCTGTTTCATCCTCTGGATGTCAAGTGGTGAGTGCTGTAGTACCAAAAGAGAGATACGTTCTGCTAAATCGCCGCGGTTTTTTGCCTGTTGTAAATCAAGGCAAATCTGTGAAATTGTCGTTCCCTCTTTTTTTGGAGAAACAGCATTTTCTTCTGGTGAGGAGTGCATAATGTCCCGATTAGTGTTGCTGTCATACTATAGGAAACTAAAATAATATAATTATGGGGAAACAGGCCATCGGTGCGTCCGAATGTTTTTATATTCTCCATTCCTACTCCATACTATGGTGATTTGCCATGAGTGAATGTTTTATTTGTTAAAAATCTGCGCTTTTTAGATACCACGTTACGGGATGGGGAACAGACCCCAGGTGTTTCGTTAAACCCGAACCAGAAATGTGAGATTGCGGCCAGGCTTGATGATATTGGCATCGACGTGATCGAAGTTGGTTCTGCGGCCGCATCTGAAGGCGAGCGGGAAGCGATAAAGGTCATTTCAGAAGCCGGGTTTTCTGCAGAGATTTGTACGTATGTCCGTGCTCTTCGCCAGGATATCGATTTTGCTGCCGACTATGGTGCCGATTCGGTCCACCTGGTCATTCCGGTAAGCGACCTGCATATTGCAAAAAAGATGAAAAAGACCCGTGATCAGATCGCAGAAATGGCATATGGTGCCGTAGAGTATGCGAAAAGCCGGGGACTTATCGTTGAACTTTCCGGAGAAGATGCTTCACGGGCTGATCAAGTCTTCCTGCACACGATTTTTTCTGAAGGTGTAAACCGTGGGGCAGACCGGCTCTGTTTCTGCGATACGGTAGGGCTCCTGACACCAGAAAAGGTTGCAGAGTACATTCCTTCGCTTGCCACTATCGCACCGCTCTCCATTCACTGTCATGATGATCTCGGTTTTGCCCTTACCAATACAATGGCAGCACTTAAATCCGGGGCATCATGTGCCCATGTAACCGTGAATGGTCTTGGGGAGCGGGCGGGGAATACCGCGCTTGAGGAGGTTGTTATGGCGCTTGAGATCCTCTACGATTATCGCACACGGATCAAAAAAGAGGAGATCTACCAGCTTTCCACGCTCGTCTCGCGCCTGACCGGTATCCCGTTGCCTGTCAACAAAGCAATCGTTGGTGAGATGGCATTTACCCATGAAAGTGGTATCCATGCTCATGGTGTGATGCGTGAACCCTCGACCTACGAGTCGATCAAGCCGGAGATGATCGGGCGGAAGCGCCGCATTGTCCTTGGAAAGCATTCCGGTTCAGCATCTGTAGAATCTGCACTCAATGAAATGAGTTACAAGGCAGATCATATCCAGATAAACGAGATTGTGGCTCGGATCAAGCAACTGGGAGATGCAGGCAAACGGGTAACTGATACCGATCTTATGGCGATTGCTGATGCAGTCCTTGCCATTGAGAGTAAACCGACCATAACCATGCGACAATTTACCGCAGTATCCGGCAGCAATATGATCCCTACCGCTTCCGTTACGCTTGTCGTTAACGGGCAGGAAATGACCGGTGCTGCCACCGGTGACGGTCCTGTCGATGCCGCGATGGAAGTACTTCGCAAATGCGTTGCAGATGTGGCTGATATCCGGCTCGAAGAATACCATGTGGATGCAATCCAGGGTGGGACTGACGCACTGGTCGACGTAACAGTAAGATTAAGTAAAGACGGAAAGATAATTACTTCACGCGGCGCTCGTACGGACATCATTATGGCAAGTGTTGAAGCGATGATCGCCGGCATGAACAGACTATTGAGGGAAGAACATGAAAACCGGGGCAAAAATCCTCGTTGAATCACTCCTGCGCGAAGGCACCGGGATTATCTTTGGATATCCCGGGGGAGTGGTGTTGCCGATCTATGATGAACTCTATGATTCACCATTACGGCACCTCCTTGTACGGCACGAACAGGCAGCAGCGCATGCCGCAGACGGGTATGCACGGGCAAGCGGTCGTGTAGGAGTATGCCTCGCAACCTCAGGTCCCGGTGCATGTAACCTTGTCACCGGCATTGCCACATCATACATGGACTCCACGCCGGTAGTTGCAATCACCGGCCAGGTGCCGACAAATCTGTTGGGAAATGATGCGTTCCAGGAGTCGGATATCACCGNNTCAGCAGGGTTGTCCAGGAAGCGTTTTATATTGCCGGTACGGGAAGGCCGGGCCCGGTCCTGATCGATATCCCCAAGGATGTGAGTACCGGTATGGCAGAGGATGTGAAGTTACCCGAGAAGGTAACACTTCGCGGTTACAATCCTACCTATAAAGGGCACAAGCGCCAGATCGTAAAAGCCCTTGAACTGCTCAGTCACGCAGAGCGCCCGCTTATCTATGCCGGTGGAGGGATTATTTCATCGAACGCTTCTCCTGAACTCATGGAGTTTGCAGCACTGGCGGCGATTCCGGTCACAACCACCCTGATGGGCATCGGCTGCATTCCCTGTCATCACCCACTCAATCTTGGCATGTTGGGCATGCACGGTACTGAGTATGCAAATTTCGCGGTCACCGAATGTGATCTCATGATAGCAATCGGCGCCCGGTTTGACGACCGTGTGACGGGTAAGATCGATACATTTGCTCCCCACGCTAAGATCATCCATATCGATATCGATCCCGCCGAGATAGGAAAGAACAAACGGGTGGATGTGCCGATAGTTGGTGATGTCAAGGCGGTCTTAAAAGATATACTTGCAACAATGAAGAAGCGGGATGCCCATGATATCTGGTTAAAGAAGATAAAATACTGGAAGCAACACCACCCGCTCAAATGCCCCTCAACCGGTGGACTGCACCCGCAGTTTGTCATCAGGACCCTGAGCGAACTGGTAAAAGAGAAAGCCGTGATCGTATCAGAAGTCGGCCAGAACCAGATGTGGACTGCACAGCATTTCTGTTTCCATAACCCGCGCACCTGGATTACCTCCGGTGGGCTGGGTACCATGGGCTTTGGATTCCCTGCGGGGATCGGTGTGCACTTTGCCCGGCCGGATCTGCCGGTCTTCGTCATCGCCGGTGATGGAAGTATCCAGATGAACATCCAGGAAATGGGGACCGTTGCAGCTAACAAGATCCCGGTGAAGATCGCGATCCTGAACAACATGTATCTCGGCATGGTCCGGCAGTGGCAGGAGCTCTTCTTCGATCACCGGTATTCATTCACCGAACTGCCGCCCGTTGACTTTGTGAAAATTGGAAATGCCTACGGAATTGAGGGCGTGCGGGTAGAGTCTCCTGATGAGGTGCTCCCGGCATTTCAGGCATCGCTCGACTGCGATGGCCCGTTTGTCATGGACTTCAGGATTGAGCGCGAAGAGAACGTGTTTCCCATGGTTCCCGCTGGTGCTGCGATCAATGAGATGATCGGGGGACACCCGCAATGAAGCCACATACGCTATCCATCCTTGTCGAGAACAAGGCAGGGGTCCTCTCGCGGGTCACCGGACTCTTCTCGCGACGGGGATTCAATATCGAGAGTCTTGCAGTCGGACCCTGCGAAGAACCCGGCATGAGCCGGATAACGATTGTGGTGATCGGCGACGATGCCAAGGTTGAACAGGTAATGAAACAGCTCAATAAGCTGATCGATATCATCAAGGTTTCCGATCTGACCGAAAACGAGCGGGTAGAGCGGGAGCTCGCTCTCATCAAGGTTACTGCAGAACAGGGTACGTCCCGGGCGGAGATCATGCAGATTGCCACAATCTTCAGGGCATCGATAGTGGATGTCAGCCCCAAATCACTAATTCTTCAGATAATCGGGGACACAGAAAAAATTGATGCACTCGAAAAACTCCTTCGCCAGTATGGGATCAAGGAGTTTGTCCGCACCGGGACGATCGGGATCCTCCGCGGGTCAAAGACCGTTGCAAGCGGGAAATAAAATTTTTTTTTAGATTATTTTAAAAATCCAATCGGTGAGAATTACTTTCTTTTGGCAATTGTATCAAGAGCAATCTCGATTACGGTGCGGAGCTCGACGTCTTTGAATGGTTTCAGGATATACCCGTAGGGAATGCTCGCTCCGACCCGCTCCAGCGTTTTGGTGTCACAGATTGCAGTGATATAAATTACCGGTATGTGATATTTTTTCCTGATAATATCGGCTGCCTGTATACCATCCATCTTTCCAGCGAGTTCGATGTCCATCAGTACAATATCCGGGTGCAGCTCACCGGCTTTTTGTACTGCATTCTCAGCCATGTTCTCACACCCGATCACAGCATAGCCCAATTTTTTAAGTATTAATTCCAGAGTTTCTGTTACTTCGGGTTCATCTTCAACAACCAATATTTTTGCCCGGTTCATAACACAACGATAATGATTTTGTCGGGGGATTATTTGAATTGATTGTTTTTATTCACACATTTTTCGCAGGTTACTGATATTCTTTAGATTATTAAGACAGTATTTCGCGATTAAAATCTATTTTTGTTTCTCCAAAAAAATTATTACATATTTTCACGAACCGCCATTCATGAGATCTGGTCTCAAACCCTGCGGCGTGGCTCTTTTCCAGAACATTCTTTTATAAGATAAAGTCTGGAAGAAATATCCCCGGTGATGTCCAATAAAAATATAGTATCGTTATTTATTTTTCTCCAATTTTCCGGGGATTTTTCGAATATGTTATATGTTAGCATACCACAAAGTATTTGATATAATGTTTGGATTGCCAATCTTGACTATTGCTCTGGTCGGGGGTGCTTTTCTCCTGATTATTCTCGCATTGCTGTATTGGGGACTTATCTTTAACGAGGTTTCACTATGATCGATCCTGTCGCCGCTGCTCTTGTTGCCATCTATTTCATCGCATTGGTGGGGATAGGGATCTGGGCTTCCAAAAAGATCCATAACATGTCGGATTATGTTGTTGCAGGTCGTTCTCTGGATTTCTGGGTATTCACCCTGCTCATGATCGGCTCAGTCTGTTCGGGGATGTCCCTTCTGGGAGTGTCAGGGCTCGGGTACAAGTTTGCATGGCCTACCATATGGGAACAACTCGCCGTCCCGCTCTCGATTGCATTCTGTATCATCTTCTTTGGCGTCAAGATGCATGCCGTTGCAAAAAAGTCCGGGTATATGACAGTCCAGGATTATCTTGCCCACCGGTTTGAGAGCCAGACCTCCCTGCGTGGGATGAGTGCTACGGCTGGTATAGTAGTTTCGATGATCTATCTCGCCGGTCAGTATACCGCGATTAGCATTGTCCTGATGTGGCTCTTCGGGCTCCCACACTGGATAGCACTACTCGTCGGGGCGGCAATTGTTACTCTCTATACCGTTATTGGGGGGCTCTACGCAGTTGCCTGGACGACACTTATCCAGGGACTGATGCTGATCCTTGGGGTCCTGATCATGGCTCCCCTTGTTATCATGAAAGCAGGAGGATTCACGCATATCAATGAGGTGATAGCTGCGGTAAACCCGACAAATGTTGATCCGTGGGTGACCGGCGCCGGGGCTGTGTTTACCCCGGAATATATCTTCTCCTTTGGTCTCCTGCTCACCATCGGCCTTGCCTGTGCACCCCATGTAATCAACAATATCCTGTGTGCAAAAGATGTTAAATATTTCAAATGGGCTCCACTTGTCGCGTTCGGGATTTATGCAGTGGTGATGTTCCTCCTCAAATTCGCCGGGTTTGCCGGCATTGTTCTTGTGAATGAGGGCATCGTTGAGCTCCCCAAAGTGCCCAATGCCACGGACTTCATCTTTGTCTATGGCGTACAAGCCGCAATGCCCAGTATGTTCCTCTGGGGCATATTAGCCGTGATTGTGCTGGCGGCTGTCATGTCCACAACCGATCGTCTTATGCTGACCATCGGCACCTACTTCTCATGGGATATCTACAAAAAGATCCTCAAACCCGATGCTCCGGATAAACAGGTGCTTCTTGTCAGCCAGATCTCGGTATTTGTTACTGCAGCTGTAACCCTCCTGCTCGCTCTCAATCCCCCAGACATGCTCGTCTGGCTTATCTGGGCCGGGATCGGGATCATGTTTGCCACCTTTGCCGTTCCCTTGCTTGCAGGATTGTACTGGCGGCGGGCAACCCGTGAAGGAGCGCTTGTCTCCATGGGGCTGGGACTCGTTGCCTCACTCGTGTTCGGAGGAATATCCTACTTCAAGCTGGGAAAACTATCCATGCATTTTTCCTTTTACGCGTTTGTCATTGCAGTCATTGCCATGATAGTGGTCAGTCTGCTGACAAAACCGACGAATGAGAAGGTGCTCGACGAGACCATGACCGGCTGGTATATCCGGAAATAGTACTTTTTTTAGGTAATTACTCTTGAGAATCGTATCCTCATCCATTTACCCTTATTACCCTAGAACAGACAATCCCCATGCAACGGTGTTCGCATGACAATAATTGCAGGGATTATTCTGTCTTTCGTTGTATGCGTTCTTCCTCAGGTATCGAATAAAAGCCTGTCTTACCGGACGTGTTTGTTTCTCACAATACGGTGAACCATATAAATTCTGCCCGCAAACCTATTGAACAGTGAAAACTGCAATTCTTGGTGGAGGACTTTCCGGACTCACGCTGGCGCGACTCCTGTATGAGGACGGTCAGGAAGTCACCGTACTCGAAGCGGAACCGGACTATGGCGGGCTTTGCCGGTCAAAAACCGAAGGGGGATTTACCTTTGACATTGGCGGTTCGCATATCATCTTTTCCCGGGATACTGAAGTGCTCTCTTTTATGCGCCGAATGATTGCCGGCAATGAACAGGTGAATGATCGCAATACCAAAATTTTCTATAAACAACAGTTCGTTAAATACCCCTTTGAGAATGGACTTTCTGATTTACCTCCTGACGACCGGTTTATGTGTACCTATGGATTTGTAAAAAACCTGATTGCTGTTGAAAAGGGTGAGATTCCCTTCCCTGTAAATTTCCGTGAATGGATCTACTATACGTTCGGGAACGGGATTGCTGAATGCTACATGATACCCTATAATGAGAAAATCTGGAAGTATCCTACTGACAAGATGTCCCTCCACTGGGTTGATGGGCGCATACCCCGTCCCCCGGTTGAGGATGTAATCAAGTCTGCAATTGGAATAAATACCGAAGGTTATACCCATCAGTCGGTCTTTTCCTATCCGCTTGATGGCGGGATTGAATCTCTCGTGCGTGCAATTGCGCACCCTGTTGAACACTACATTCAGACCGGATTCAGGGTTACATCCATTACAAAATCCGGTAAAAAATGGCTAATCAGCAATGGAGAGAGAATCGTCAAAGCAGATCAATGCATCTGCACAATGCCGGTCCAGCACCTGGTGCCTTGTCTTAAGGGGGTTCCCGCCAGGGTTAAAAATGCGACAGATGCATTGAAGTATAATGCATTGGTTTGTGTTAATATCGGCATCAAAGGACCCGTGCCGGCGATTTCATGGCTCTACGTACCGGATCCTGCGGTCGGAAGAACAAACAGGATTTCTTTTCCTTCAGGATACAGCCGGCATGTTGCTCCTGATGGCTGCAGTGCGATCCTTGCAGAGATCACTCATCAGCCTGATGATGAGGTTTCCATTCTGTCTGATGATGAAATTATTTGTCAGGTCACGGATATGCTCCAGAAAATGCAGATCCTAAAAAAAGAGCAGATACTGTATTCATCTGTCGAAAGGCAGCAATTTGCGTACGTTGTCTACGATCTTGACTACCAGAAAAATATTGCAATTATCAAAGAATATCTCAACAAGATTGGCATGCCTCTCGTAGGCAGGTTTGCACAATTTGAGTATCTGAACATGGATGGTTGTATCAGAAGCGTTATGGATTTTGTTGCATCACACAAGCCACAGGATTGATTATTTAGGTACATCACGCTTATAATGTTTAAAGAGTTTACATAGTTTTATAATGTAATACGGCAAATCACTACTTATCCCAAGGGAGGGTATGGAGTGAAAAATGACAGCATTTTGCGATCTTGAAACCTTTTATCACGGTCAGCCAAAAAAGAAGGCTGATTATGCGTATAGTATTTCTCTCTTTGAGGGAATTGTGGGTCAGGATATTGAAACATATATCCAAAGCACCGATGACAACCGATTCTTAAAGGACATGAAGAAGTACGCAGAACTTCTGAAAATTTCGTTTGTCCGGCGGAATAATAAGGTAATGGAGGGGCAGAAATTAACACAATCCACTATCCGAACCCGTCTTGCTGCGGTCAGGAGCTATGCCAAAGAGAACGGGATTCTGGTTGGTAAGAAACATTTTGCGGCATTGTTTGATACTGATGAAAAAACCGGTAAGGTAATTGACGATACCATCGCCGACAAAGCGTTCACCATTGAGGAGGCGAAGGCAGTATTTAAAAATCTAACGTCTCAAATGAAACCCCTGTTCCTGGTGCTTCTATCATCGGGTATGCGTATAAACGAGTGCTTAAACACTCGGTTAGAAAATGTGCATCTGGACGACACTCCTGCAAGAATATACATCCCAAAAGAAGATACAAAAACCAATACCGCACGGTGGACGTTTATCTCATCGGAAGCAAAGGCGATTTTACAAGACCAGTGGATACCGGGTCTGGATGAATATGTCAAGTCAGCACGATTAAAATCAGGATTTAAATCACCGAAGAATAAATCACCGAAGAATTTCGGGATGGATAAAGCAGAGTATAAAAAATACAGGGAGACCCTTAAAAAAACGGCTCCAAAGAATGATAAATTGTTCCCCATGACGGAATCGAATTTCCGAGGGGCATTAAAGCGGGCATGTGACAAGGCGGATCTTACTGATGGTTATCATGTCCACAGTATCCGAAAATCCACCCGAACTCTTCTCGGTGCTAAAAAATATCATGATTTAGGAGAGTATCTTCTTGGTCATGCAACGGGTATGGATAAACACTATGTTCGGTTGGATGTGGAACAGGCTGCGGAGATATATCGGGAAGCAGAGAAGCACATAAGCATCACAGACACCCTCACTCGCATTGAAGAAGCAAAGGACGTTCGGATACGACAGACACAGGAAGAGATAAAACAATTACGTGATGAAGTTGCCAGACTACGAGACCCTAAACTTTGGCTTGAAGAGCTCCGTAAATCCATACAAGAAGATATGAAAAAAGGAAATACACCCGCACAAAAATATATTGATAGCATTTTAAAACAATAATCCTCTTTTCTATTTCAAATTATTTTGAAAGAAAGTATTAAATACTAATAAAGACTATAATTATAATTATTATACACAACTATGCAGACTCCCCGAGATTAGTCCCGGCGCGTGATGGTGCAACACCTTAAAGGTGTGTTGGGAAGAGTTCGGTGCGTGGTTTTACCTCTTTTTAATGGTGTGTAATAGGATTTCAAAATGAGAACTCTATTTCACATGATACCCGTACGTTTAACGACACGTGATCGGGTTCGATACTTAAAGGCTGGAATTAGTTATGATAATTTTATCAACAGCCTTTGTAACGATTATGAACGAACTTCCCTTCGCTCAGAAACGATATCCTTACGGAGGGATAAGTAGAATGTCATCGGACAAAGAAGATCAAAATTTATGTCCGTTTAAGCTCTGTCGCTGCAATATAAAATGCCGGGCTAATGATCACGGTGATTGTTCTGTTTTAAAAAATCTTGAAATGTTAACCTTCGCAGTGGTGCTAAAATGAAATACTCTACCGAAGATCAACCCGAATTAAAATATCTGTCAAAGAATCAGGATCAGCGTGGTTGGCAGGGTGTTTCTATTGAATCCACACAAACAAATGCAGAAAAAGCACGACTTATAGCAATAAAACTGGGGTATTGTGATGAGTGAAGAAATAGACAATCTAATCAATTCCCCGCCGCATTGCTGCGTGTGTTGTGTGTCTAATTTTCATTTGCCCTGGACATCACAAGCATGTTATCGGGATGGAAAAGATTGCCCGTTTGAGGTGATCTCTGATGATTCCTGAATATTTCACATCGCATAACCAGTGGTGCGTATTCAAAATTTATGCGGATAAAAAAATGCCTGTCACGTATAAGGGAGATCCCGCAAAAAGTAACGACCCGAAAACATGGGGTACATTCGAACAGGTAAAAAAAGCGGTTGAGTTTGGAATCGGTCATGCAATAGCGTACTGCATCACAAAAAAAGACCGGCTTTTATTCATCGACATTGACGACCCGACACATCCAGACGCACAAAAATATCTTTCATTACCCACCTATACCGAGAAATCACAATCGGGGAAAGGGTATCATGTAATCGGCTGGTTTGGTGGAGAAGCACCGAAAAACGACGGTATAGAGTTTTATACTGACGGGCGATGGTGTATCCTTACCGGCGATGTTGTCGATAATAAATGCGATATTAACGATATAAACGATTCGTTCAAACCGCTTCCGCAGAAATCTGCTGAACCGCTTAAAATCAAAGAATCCTACAAAGTCCCTGAAAAAATAAGGGATGGTGAAAGAAACACACAACTTCATAAAATGGCGTGTAGTTTAGCTGCCAAAGGTCATTCTGATAGCGCGGTGTTCGTTGCTGTTCTTGAAGAGAATCGAACCCGATGCAACCCACCACTCCCAGAGGATGAAGTGCGCACTCTCGTATCTTCAGCATGTCAGTTTAATAAAAAGAATCCTCTTCCCGAAGTAAAACCCGAAATTAAAGAGGTTCAAAAACCTGTTGTGGATGAAAATCATGTCAAAAAAGCAGAAGAGATTATGCGTTCTGGATCTCCCTTGGATACACTTTTGAATGGTTTTAGATACAACCATCGAGGGCATGAAGAAACGGCACGATCTGTTATCTATGCGGGTTGTCTCCAATCCAGCCAGACCACAAAAGGATTACAACCAAGTATATCAGGGGAGAAAGGCGGCGGTAAATCTCATTCAGTACGCAGTACCCTACATCTCATGCCGCCAGAATATATCTGGGACTCTTCGCTCAGTACAAAAGCACTCTATTACAACAAACCTCCGGAAAAATGTATCATCTATATTGATGAAAAACTCCCGGATGAAGTGGTCGATGTCCTCAAACGGGTAATGACCAATTTTCAGATCGAGACTACCCATAAAACCGTGCTTGAAAGAAAAGGTGCTGAACTCCATATTCCCAAACGGTTAGTGTTCATTAATACTAGTGTCTGGGAAGGTGGCGACGACCAGCTCCGAGATCGTACCCTATCCGTCGGTATCCTCAATGAAAGCGCCGATTATTCATCCTATTATGAGTTTGAATTGGCACGGCGGATGGAAGGCCGCCCGGAATTTATGGTTAATGAAGATATCCTGATCTGCCGCCAAATAATGCGACATATCAAAGAACGTGAATTTATCGTCAGAATCCCAAAAATCGATTTTGCATACAAACATGATACCAGGTTAATGAATCAGGTGTTTGATTTGATGGAAGCCAGCGCGATCCTCAATTATATGCAAAGAGAGCATGAGAAAAAGGACGGCGTGATCTATGTTACCGCAACTGAAGCGGATCTCCAATCTGCCTTGAATTTCTCAATGTTTACTATTGCTGATAAAAAATCTGAAGGGCGATTGTCACGCGCTGAACGGGCATTGGATGAAAGCCTCCAGAAGCATCTTCAATCCAAGAAAAAAGAAGAGGATGAATTTACCGAATCTGAAATCGCCGGGATCTATGGGAAATCCCAACAAGCTATCAGAAGGTTAATTTACGGTCCTGATGGCAACCAACAGAAATGGTCGGGCGGTCTTTTAGAGAAATGCCCCTGGTACAAAATGGATAAATCATACAGGGAAGCGTTGCACGGTACTAATATCATAAAAGTTCAACGACATTCATACGATGTTCAACGATGTTCATTCTCATGGGTTCTGAATGAATCTTCATGAACACCTTTTGAACGTCATTTGAACATGAACATTAACGTCTGATTTGAACATAATTAACATAAATAAATAAGAGAGTAGTAAACACACTAGTTCACTCAAATTTGGTGTATGTTTTCTTTCTTTCTTATACTTTCAGGAATTTATGTTCAAATGTTCAAAGCACAAGAATGGGGTAATCTTCCTCGCCCGCGCTCTGTATCGTTTACTTGGGACAAAAACATAAAAATTACATAATGTAGATAATGTGTAAACGTTCTGACGTGAGTATATAAAGGAAAACCTGCATTTCAGAGCTATTTTAAAAGATGTATACAACTGTATAATGAAGCATTGTATAATGTAATACATTAGTAAACAAATACATACATCAATGTATAAATACATACATTTAAATATAATGAGCGCATACTAATACATACAGATCTGTTCCGCAGTGGATCTCTTTTAGGAACAGATGTTGGAGAATTAAAATGAAGTCAGATTTGAAGCGAATAGCACAGACCGTACGGGAACGTCTCATTTCAGGACACCCGCCAGACGCGGTTAAAGCATGGCGAGATAGAGAAATAGGGAAACTTATGCAGAAGCGTAAGGAGACCTTTGAAGAGACGATAGCGAGCCTTGATAGTGCAATCCTTGAGATCAAGGAACAATTCGATCCTCATGTTCAGGACAACGCGGAATCATTGGCGAGACATTTGCGCATAAGCGATCAGTGGAGCATGTATCCAAGTAACAAACTAAAGGCGGTTGACCTGAAGACGATAAACCATTTAGACTTACCCGCCTTCGCTGCAACGGCAAGAAAAAGAGGGATGCACGATTTGGCGGATTCTGCATTTATCGCCTATGAGAACCAGCGAAACTCATGGAAGACAAGCCCGTTCGTTCAAAAAATCCAGAACATTCGTAACAAGTTAGAGACGTTACACATGGACGATCCTCATTCGTTCTGGGTTGGGGATACGATTGATACAATAGACAAGAGTGATTTTGGAGAAATTCTGGAAGACGGCAGCATCAGGTTCCGTGACGGTGACGGAGTTATCACGGTATGAGGTCGTTTGACCGGGTAAGATACGTGCCGCCGCCGCCCGCATATGACCCGTCCGAGAACGTTCCCAGAGATGAACCCAAGAGGCGCAGGAAAGGGAATTTCTGTCCAACGATGTATCACATGCACGACAACCTTTCCGGGAACGAGTTTGCGTCTATGCAACGTCAGGCGCGTGATCTGGAAGTAAGCAGTGAATCTCTTTTAAATTTGATTGTCTCTCTGCATCGGAAAGGGCAACGTAACGATTTAATCTCGCTTTTAGATTACCTTGAACAGTTGCGGTGAGCGCATGCCATCGAAAAAATGCGCCATCTGTGTTAGTCCTGAACGTTCAGCGATAGAAGCGGATAGGCTGGAAGGATTACCGTATCATACATTAGCGGAGAAATACCCGTTCAGCCGGAGACAATTACAATATCATTTAACCCGGCATTTTGAAGTGCCGAAGCCGGATGCAAGTCCTACCGAGTTACAGCAGCGTTTAGACGGGTTATTACAGCGTGCAGAAGCCTTGGTTAAAGAAGATACGGGCGCCACCTTCTCGCAGCGTACGAAGGCATTAACGACGGTTAACACGATAATGAGAACGTGTTTACAGGTAAGCGGGATGCTGAAAGCCCTGGCACCTGCCGGTCAGATATCGCACGACTTCAGCCAGAGTTATGAATACCGGGTTTTAGTAGCGAAAATAAACGAGGCGGTTGTCTGTTCGGGATGCCGAACGAAGTTGCTAGAGGTGATTCATGCGAGCTCTTGAATGGGCGCTTAATCCTCTTGCGTGGTGTCAGGAAGAGCTGAAAATAAAACCGCGTCTTTTCCAGCGTGATCTCCTGAATACGACATCAAGAAGGATTGTATTATGTTGCCACAGGCAGTCGGGAAAGACGATGGGTGCGGCGATGTTAGCGTGTCACAATCTGATATTCCGTACTGGTCATGTCGTAGTTGCTTCACCTACGTATAAACAGAGCGATAGATTGGCGAGGACGATTAAGAAATTCTTTTCTAAATGCACTCATCGCCCTATCCTGACGACAGAAAATAGGTTCTTCTGGGAAAGTGAAATTGGAAGCAGTCTTTCAATTATCAGTTTAGATCAGGCGGAAAATATCAGGGGGTTAAGTGGTGTTCGATTGGTTATTGTGGATGAAGCATCATCTGTGGATATTGAGGCGTATTCTGCGTTAGTTCCTAGTATGGCGGCGATTGAGGACTCACAGCAGATAATTATCTCGACGCCAAGAGGAAGAATCGGTTTATTTTGGGAAATCTGGAATAATGCAAGTTATGAAAAATACTTCTTACCCGTAACGAAAAACCCGGAGATTTCTGCATCATGGTTAGAAGAGGAACGAAAAACTATGGGCGATTTGCTTTACTCGCAAGAATATTTATGCGATTTCACGTCGGCGCAGTCCTGCGTATTCGATTTGGATAAATTCTATAATGCAATTGACCCGTCGATAAGTGCGGTGATAATATGATAACAGAACAGGATGTTTGGGAAGGTCTAAAATTAATAAAAGTGGTTGCTGCCCTCGATGTCGGTCAGGTTCGGGATTATTCGGTACTAACAATTCTGGAAACGTATGATAGGATACGCGAGGACCCGTTTGGAGAAAAACCTAACCGGTTCAATACAATTGGTCGGGAATTTCATATTGCATACCAGGAACAAAAACGGGGTTTGGATTATCCCGGTCAGAAAGAATGGATTTTACAAAAACTCAAGAATTACCGGGAATTACCGGATAAAAAGCGTGTTCCGTTTACTCTATTAGTCGAGACCAACGGCGTTGGGCTTACATTATTCCAGATGCTGAAAAAAGAGTTTCCGCATAGTTGGCATATTAGAGGTTGTCTGTTAACGAATGGTGATGGTGTTCAGGACGTTGATGGTGTTTATCACCTTCACAAAAAAGAGATTATCAATTCTCTTGTTTATGTCCTTGATAGTGGACAGCTAAAAATCCCGCACGACCTTCCCACCAAAAATGATCTATTAAATCAAGCATCAGGTTTTGTTCGGACATACTCTGAAACAGGACGTGAAAAACTAGAAAGTGATACCGAGAGTAGGCACGACGACGCTATCATTTCTTTAAGTTATTGTGTCTGGTATTCTCTTTATCGTCAGGAATTGCGCGCATGTCCGTCGTTATATGGCTCATGTGAACAGGCAACGAGTGAATATCATGTTGAACCAGCATCCCACCTCGATGCGCTTGTTGAAAATTTTCATGCAGAATGGCGGAAGGTATCGTGATTAAAATTTCAGTTAAATCGAGTGATGCACGGGCAGCATTAGGGCATCTTCATCAAATGAGATATTCGACGGATGATGGGGGGATAAAGATCATGATTTCTAAAATCGAGGAGGGATTAAATGCCATACACGAATCAGGCAACGGCGAATAGAAAAATTACCAAGAAGGAAAAACGGAAAATTCGCCGGGAAAATAAGAAGAAGAAATAATCTTTTTCCCCGGGTGGATAGGCAGAAAGAAAAATTAACCCGTTTCGCTGCCCCACAAACCGGGAAATTCACCATCCCCCGGACACCCTGACCATGCGTGGACACATGGCCGGAAAGGTGTTCCCAATGAAGGCATTAGCTCAAAGTGTCATGGCCTGAGGGCAATACAATAAAAACCTTCAAACCTGAATTCAATTCTGTCATAGAATCCTCACATGCCCGAGCTGAGAAATTTAGCCGGGTATAATACTTTTTTTATCGCAATTAATATCCGCGGATCATTTTTCTATTTAAATAAATTAATAATGTTAGTTACCAATTGTAAGTAAATGGCGCCAAATTGGACCAGTTTAGGTATCTCACAATTAGTATCTTGTTTAGCATTACTTGGAGGATTTCTAGGTGCAGGAACATTTTTTTTATCTGAATCAAGTATTACGAAATGACATAGATAAAAAATCGCAAATCTTCAGTATCATATTTTGTTTACTTTTTTTCGTTGGTTTTTTTGTAATTTTACTTTTTCTTAGCACAAATGGAAATTTTTTTATTGAAATTGATAAATCACTACCAAAAAATAATCAAATTTTTGTCAATTTATCTTGCACAAATGGCTCTAATTGTTCTGGAATTATTCCCAATGATTTACAAATAACATGTCCTGCACAAAATTGCCCACAAATACCATCGGTCTGTCAAACACCAGAACAAGTCCGAATGCCTATCTCACATCAAGATTACAAATGTGATTGGTACTTACAATTACCATGCTAGTTTTCAAATCCATTTTCACATCACTCATAGCGTACTCCTGTAAAGAAATGCACAAAACATAAAATCATGGAATCTTACTGGTGTTGCAAGAAAAATTCTATAACAAACTGGATTTTATACGGAATGGATTTTAATCCTGGGCTAACACCACGCCTCAAGGATAAATGTGATTTATGGAGAGATGGCGAGTGTATCCAGATCCGCAAAGTTGTGAATCAACGTATATCACGTACTTTTTTCAGGTAATAAATAGGAAAATCGTGTCAACTCATCGTGCATATATAACAGTAAGTAGTTAGATATTAGAGTGGGTGATTTTAGATCGCCCTATCCCCTAGGAGTAAAAATTGGTCGTCCTAAGGGGAGTCTTTAATAAAGAGTTTTGTAAACTCATTTCAGATTTCATTCGAGATCCAATAATAGTTGTTCTTCTCTTACTTACGTTATTAGTTACGACCCTATTGAAAAATTACTGTTTCCCCTCACCAAATACAATCGTAGATGTAATCATAGCTTTTGAAGATTTTTGGATTATAATGTTCGTAATAAGATATAGTTTTAAAATCATAATTGAGTTTTATACCGAAATTTTGTATAGAGTGAAACAACTCCACCAAACTTAACACCCAATTTTAATACTTCCAAAAAGCATATTGACTGACCAATCACACGATAACATAATGATTGAAATATCTAAAAAACCATTCCAGAACATTTGAATGTGTGAACGTCTGAAGAAAGAATAATGTTGTAAACAGATTAACCCTTACGCTTATAATACGTAACCTTCAACAATGTACAGGAGATTGTATCCTCATGATATCGGTCATTATCCCGACCTTTAATGAAGAAGAGAACATAGCACAGTGTCTTGTCTCCCTTACGCACCAGACGGTTCCCCGGACTGAATATGAGGTTATTGTCGTGGATGGCGGCTCAAAGGATGAAACCTGCGGGATCGCCGGTAAATATGCCGATAAGGTGTTCATCCAGACAAGCAAAAAAGTCGGTGGTGCCAGAAATGATGGCATCATGGCAGCGAAAGGGGAAATTGTTGCTACTACTGATGCCGATTGTATACTTCCCCCGAATTGGATTGAACTGATACAAAAAGACTTTCAGGATGATCGCCTTGTCCAGTTGTATGGCCCGGTTTATCCGATTGAGGTAGGGATCGGCAATAAATTATCCCTGCTCCTTGCCAATACCTTCTCCCGTATCGGTTATTACAGCCAGACGTTTTATTACACCTTAGGTTGCAATACAGCCTTCCGGAAAGATGCATTCATAAAAGCCGGATTGTACCGTTGTATCGATGCCGGAGACGATCTGGAGATAGCATTGCGTATGAAGGATCAGGGGAAAGTCGGGTTTGATGGCAGGCTCAAAGTAGGTTTTTCGATGCGCCGCTACGAGCAGTACGGAACGCTGAAATCGCTCTATGAATGGATATACATAGTATCTCACGGAGGAGAGACCCAGAAGTACTCCTATACTCAGAAAAAATACAAATAATTTTGCAGCACTCGCCAATTCATGATTTTTTATCAATGGTGTATGCATGTCAACGAATCAACAAAAAACAAGCGACAAACAAATTATTTCCGACAGGATTTCTGCATTTAATCATAGTGAATTTGCCAGGCTTCTTGGCATGCAGATTACAACGGCTTATGATGGGTATGCCCGCGTTATCATGGAATCTGACGGCAAAAAAAATCCGAATAATGTTGCCCATGGTGGGGCAATATTTGCTCTGGCGGATCAGGCATTTGGTATAGCTGCAAACTGCACGGGGGTAAACCGGGTTGCAGTCTCGATCCACATTCAGTATATCACTCCCGCAACGGGTTCTCTTGTTGCAATTGCCCATCGTGTTGCCGATAATGGAACATACTCTACCTTTCGTGTCCTGGTATATCAGGAAGAACGTATAATCGCAGAATTTGATGGCGTGGCACTCCAGATGACTTCCCCGTCTCATTAAGATAGGATAAAAACGGTATTTTTACCAGGTTTTTTACCTGTCAAAATGATTTTTCACTTATTTTGAGAACATAAACCTAAAAGATGTGATGTGCCGGTTAATTCAACCCCACAGATTATCTGGATAACCATCGTGTTATATGGTGTAACCCGACCGATCCCGTGAATATATAGATTGAAAGGGAACAAAGGGAACTAATGACAGAAAACCCCTGTGCTACCTGTAAGAAAGACTGTGTTGGAGGTATCATTTATGGCAACTGTCAGCAATTCCTCCATTGGCGCAAGGAAATAAATCAGATCACTGTGTGCCTGGACTCCCTGTTCAATAGGGGGCGATCGGGTCATTTCCTTGAATGTTAGACTTAGCAGAACGTTTTTTGCGTTGCCTTTCCTGCCTGACGGGATGTATTGCTGAGTGTTTTAACTCTCTTTTGGATATCAGGACACGAGATTTTATTGATGGGAATACCTGGTACTATTGTTTTTTAAAAATAAATCCTTCTTATTCTCAAAAAATAGAACTGGGGAAAAATATATTCATTGACATATGCTAAGAGGAATTATCCATTATAGCAACCATAAAAACCCGTGGCGGAGATTTTGATCTCATGGAGTTTCAATTCACTTCAAATCCCCCGGCAACGAACCAAAAAAAACCCTGGGTTGAGAAAAAAGGAAGCGCTGCGGGCAAGACCATCTACTTAACCATCTGAAGGTGTGAGAGCATATGCCGAAACTGATGATACGGGGCGGGGACCTGGATCTCGTGGAGTACGAGTTACTGCCGTTCCTGCCCGGAAACCAGATGAATACCCTGGAGTTTGAGAAGAAGAAGTACAACCTGAAGCCGGTGAAGGGTACCGTGGTGGTCACTGCCCCTGCCCGGATTCATCTTACCGTGCTGGACATGAACCGGTTTGCCCCCGGGAAACCTGGTGGTGGGGGTGTGGGATTCGCAGTGCAGGTGTACTGCACTGCCGAGGTTTCCTGCACTCCGAAGAATGTGGAGATTAATTATGACCGTGAACCGGTTCTCCGCCATCACGTGGAGATTTTCAGGAAGGCTGTTGGTTACCAGGGTGGTTTTTGCATAACCGCCCGGGACCACCAGTACCACCATGTGGGGATGGGGTCCACCTCTACTATCTCCATCGCGACCCTGACTGCCATGAATCAGGCGGTAGGTTCCCCCCTCACCCAGGACCAGCTCCGGCTCCTGATGGGCTACAATTTCGTGGAGGAGACGGCCGATGGGAAAATCGCGTTCGCCTTCGAGACCGGAGTCGGCCCCGCAGTCTCCATTCATGGGGGTATGGGCATCATGGGGGATGATCTGACGCTCGTGTATCGCCACACGTTTGCCGAAGGGCAGAATGTCTTCATTGTCATTCCCACATCCGATATCTCGTCCGCGGGTACCCGGGAGATCGAACTTCTGATGAACCGGGGCCGCAACCTGGATTACCTGGACCGTGACGTGAAGTGCCACATGGTGCTGATGGATCTGATCCCGGCGCTGGAACACGAAAATGTGAAGAAAGCAGGGGACATCATGTGGGAGATTGAGTTCCGCGGATCCAAACGGGCGGAAGTGGAACACCACGGTTTCCGGATCTACGAGTACATGGCTCATATCCGCGAAGCAGGTTTTAACTTCGTGGGAATGTCCTCGGTCGGGCCCACCATCGCTGTGATCACGGACAAAAGCAAGAAGGACCTGGAGAAGGCCATCGCGGAGTTAGGTCTCAAAGTGGCAGTGGAGACGAAGGTCGATAACAAGGGAATGAGGATAGAAGAGAAGAAGTAAAGAGGTATCTCCCGACCAGAACCCCATTTTTCCTGTCTGGTCCCCTCCCGTCGCGCATTGGGAAAAAGAACTGGACACTTTCACTGGGGGGACTGGTTCTGAGGGGAAACATTGCCCCCCACAAAAGTCGATAATAAAGGATTGAAAATTTTTAAAAAAAATCCTCCCTGATTTTGTATATCCTGATATCCATTGTTTTCACTAAAACATATGGCGTTATCCTGTGAATTTCGCCGTGGAGAATAAGTCTGGCGATTATTAAAAAAAATAGATTTATGAAGAGTTTATCTCTTCTTTGGTTTATGTGATGCTTTTCTCTTCTCAAGGTATGAGGAAACGAGTCCGGCAACCACACCAAGTACCGTTATCGCAGTTACAAGGATAACAAGGAATATCAGGAGGCTCATATTCTCCTGGACAACAGGAAGTGATCCGAAATAATATCCGCCAAACACAATAGCGAATGTCCAGGTGATTCCCCCCAGAGCATTGTAGAACAGGAACCGTCGATAATCCATCGATCCGATACCCGCAAGAAAAGGCGCAAAAGTCCGTACGACCGGGACGAAACGTGCGATAAAGATTGTTGCACCTCCATATTTTTCATAAAAACCGTAGGTGCGGTCGATATATTCCTTTTTAACCAGGGTGGGAAACCGTTCCAGAAAAACACGAATGCCGATGTAATTACCAATCCAGTAATTTATGGTATCCCCCAGAACTGCTCCGATAATGATTGCAAAAAGAAGCAGGTTAAGGTCCATTATTCCGCTTGCTGCCGCTGCTCCGCACACAAAAAGGAGGGAATCTCCCGGAAGAAACGGCATTATCACAAAACCGGTTTCAAAAAATATGATAAAAAAAAGGATAAAATATGTCCACATTCCGTATTCGTTGACAACCGAGGATAAGTTCTGGTCAAGATGAAGGAATATGGTGATTAAAGAATCAATCATAAGTCGTGAAAATATGTGTTCGATCGCTATATTAACTTGGGTAATCTCACCCCGGTTAAAAAATATCAATATTCCCAAAAAACCGGGACCTTTGATGAAACATTATCATTAATCCTGATAAAAAAGTGAATTATTTGCTAAAGATCCCTTTGATTTCCGAACGCATCAGGTTTTTTCCCATTATCCTCATCTGCCACTGATGAATGCTTATTGAAACAGGCCGCATATGGGAAAAAAGATCAATTACTTCCTGCTGTGAAAAATAATGGGTGATAATACCTGTCCCTCTCCGGAATGTTGCGGCTTCCGTTTCAAAGCCAGAACCATACCGGAAATCATCGGTTGAAAAATCAGTAAAGAACAGGATACCACCGGGTTTAATAGTATGTGCCAGTTCGCACGCTATCAGTTTCCTTTCCGGCTCACAGAGATGTCCAACAATATGAATAGCGAAAACTGCGTCAAATGTATTGTTTTTAAACGGTGCCTGGCGGGCATCTGCAACTATGGATTCAGACGATATTATACCCTTACATCTCTTTCTGCTGAGTGAAACTGCCCGGGGAGAGAAATCGATTGCTGTCACATCCCAACCCCGCTGAATCATTGTTGAGAGTGTTTTACCATTACCACATCCAAGTTCAAGAACACGTGATCCCGACGGAAGTTCTGGCAGATCATTCGTCGCCCCACCCCAGAGTACGCCTCTGCGGGAATAGTCCTCCTCCCAGGCTCCTGTTGCAGGTTCCATAAAAAAACTCTTTTTTTTAAAATATTTTACCGGTGTCGGTACGTTTTATGATCTTCCTGGTATTGGAATACCTGAAATAATCAAATACCCGGTTATAAAAATATACTCTGATTATCATAAATGCACAGTCAATGACCTTTCTTTTATTGCACGAGAGATGCATTATGTTGTTTATTCGCAGTTCATGACATAATAAAGTGTGATACAATTAAGAGGAATCTCCAGATACAGACTCATTTTTTCTTCTGATGATCTCTCCTCGCCTAAAAAAACAAAATCAATATCGTGTTTACTGACAATTTATCTGATGTACTTGCTAATCTCAGGATCATATTTTAATGGAGAATGAAAATGGCTGATAATTCTATGCCGGACAATTCCCGGCAGATATGCCCACAGTGTAACAGCCCGGTTGCTCCAGGAAAGAACTTCTGTGAGTCGTGCGGAGCAAAAATTGATGCCCCTTTTCGATGTTCTCACTGCAACGCTCCTGCCAGTCGGGGTAAGAAATTCTGTGAATCGTGTGGGGCACCGATTGAAGTAACTAAAGAAGAAAAACGACCCGAAGTTCCACCTGAAATTCCCGCGCATAACCAATCGACGGCGATTGCCCGGGACGTAACAAAATCACAGCATCCCTTTCAACCCCCACCTGTATCTGATAAGAAAAAAACCCTCCCAACCATGACATTAGCAATCATCGGGATTGTCTTTCTTATCGTTCTGGTTCTGGGAGCATATGTTGTCGTACCTATGCTTTCCGGAACTGGCCCCTCGCAGAAAACTGGAGATAGTATTGACGGTTTGGTAATCCCGACCGATTCCACTTTACAACAGGCTTCGTCCCAACCGGGCAGATCTACTCCTGTAACGGGAACACTCACTCCTGGCCCCACCGATATTGTACCGTCTGCGCTTGCCGTGAACTTCCAGGCTGAACGCGATCCAATATCCGGCATCGTGACGGTGACCTTTACCGGAGGAGCAGGTCAAAATGGTGTAAGGGAAGTCGTATCGAGGCTCACCCGGTCTGATGGTCAGGTGATTACCAAGACGTTCACTCTTACCCAGATGGGTAAGAGCGAAACCCTTCAGGGAACAAAGATGACGGACCGCATTGAAGTTATCGTCTACTATTATAATGGAGATCAATATACGGTTCTTGACCAGACATTCGAATACAAAAAACGATAATAAAATTTGGGTATAGTACTCATTCAACCACTAAAATAAAATTGATTTATGACATGAAAATATGAAAGATATTAGTCACAAAATCTAAGACAGAAAAAGTGCATTATTTTTGGGTATAGTGCCATTTTAACTACCGTCTCGTGAGGAAATAACGAGAGAAAATATAGTCAGAATATTGTTCCAAAATTCAGATCGAAAAAGTGTTCCTGTTCAGGGACCAAAAACGCAGACGCTCCAGGGGCTTTGCCCCGCCACTATGGCGCCCCGGTTACGATAGCGTTGTATAACCAGGGATCAGGTATACCGGTAATACAGATGAATCGTATGCGCCCCCGTCCCCAATGGGGGCAGGGCTGGCGCGAAGGGGGGCGTCCATTAAAACAAGAAATTAGTCGCTGAAATGTGACTATACCCTATTTTAACAAATTGGTTTTTGTATCTGATCATAATCAACGGTTCTATCGCATCTTAGGGGTCGCCATAGCGGCGGTGGAGGAGGCAATGCCAAAGCCCCCAAGGAGCGTCATCAATGGTGAATTTTAATCAGTCAGCAAGCAAAATTAGTTTCTGGAATATGACTATACCCTAAAAATTTATCATAATTTCTTACACGCGGAAACGGGGATTCTCCAAAATAACTCCCGATCATTTGCCCTGTTTAGTCCCTTGAGAAAAGTATAGTCTCTTTAAAAGGAGTAGGAAACGATTTTTACTCTTTCATTGACACATCATACCTGTCTTGCAGGTATGAAATTGTATGAAGTATTATCAAATCAGAGAAGATTTTATTCGATGATGATTTTTTTTAAACCATGTATTCAATAGTACCGCGGTTCTCCATCGTAGTTATGGTCTTTTTCAGTCAGGTATCGATAATCCGATAGATAAAACGGCATCATTTCAGGTACTGTTTAAGTCTCTGCACCACAAGTCCGATAAGGACATCTGTTGAACCTATCCGGTTAATTTCTTCAGCATTAATAAGCTCATAAAAGGACTTTTGTGAGTGGATGTATACAGCAGGCAGAAAAGGTTTTTGTATCCCGTATATCTGTTGAAATTCATCTCTATAAAGAAACCGTGACGGAAAACCGAGATCGTTGATGAAACGCTTCCATGCCTTTTTCATTCCGACAGGACTGAAAATCAAAGCAAAAAGATTGCATTGTGATGTGAGACTCTGGTGGTAATCCGTCATACCCGACAGGTGGCCTCGTTCAATATTATACACAAACAGCAGGACCATACCGGACGGCATCGTATATTCCCCTTTCTTTCCAATTACTTAATAGTTGGGTATATTAATCTGATGGATTCCTATTAGTCTGAAGAGAGAACACATCGGTGGCGGATAACAGGAAGTGTGACAGGTGCAGGGGAAATTACCGGTTCAGGATAAGTGCAATGGCGATAAATTATGATATACAGCTTATCAATAGTACTCTGATACGCGTACACGAGAAGGTATAACCAATGCTAGACATCAGGTTCGTACGATCCAGCCCGGATTTAGTCAGGGCAGACCTTGAAAAACGCAATGATACGGAAAAGCTCACGTGGGTAGATGACCTGCTCAAAAAAGATATCCGGTCACGCGAACTCAAAATTGAGACTGATATCCTGCGTCAGCGCCGCAACACGATTGCCCGTGAAATTAACGCGATGAGAAAATCCGGAAAGGATCCTGCAGCCCTGATGGTTGAAGCTGCTAACCTTCCCCAGAAGATCAAGGATCATGATGACGAGCGAGAAGATATTGCAACTGCGATTCGTCATTACCTGATGCGCCTGCCCAACATTCTGCACGAAAGTGTACCTGTCGGAAAAGACGATACTGACAATGTTGAAATCAGACGTGAAGGTACGATACGGACATTCGATTTTGAACTGAAGAACCATGGACAGCTCGCTGCCGATAAGGGATGGGCTGATTTCGAAAGGGCTACAAAGATATCAGGAGCAGGGTTTTATTTCCTGAAAGGCAGCCTTGTCCTCCTTGATATGGCACTCCAGCGTTATGCAATCGATCTGCTGGCACAAAAAGGCTTTACGCCGATTATACCCCCTTACATGATCAACCGCCCTTCGTATGAAGGCGTCACCGATCTCGGTGATTTCGAAAAAGTCATGTATAAAATTGACGGTGATGATTCGTACCTGATCGCAACCAGTGAACACCCGATAGGCGCAATGCATAAGGACGAGATCTTTGAAGCAAAAGACCTTCCGCTTCGTCTTGCTGGTATCTCACCCTGCTTCCGACGGGAAATCGGGGCGCACGGGCTTGACACAAAAGGTCTGTTCCGCGTTCACCAGTTCACCAAAGTTGAGCAATTTGTTTTCTGCAAACCCGAAGATTCATGGCAGATTCACGATGAATTACTGGCAAATGCCGAAGATGTTTTCCGGAATCTTGAGATTCCCTACCGTGTTGTAAATATCTGTACAGGCGATATCGGAACAGTCGCTGCTAAGAAATATGATATCGAGGCGTGGATGCCCCGTGAGAATGATTACAGGGAAGTCGTATCCTGCTCAAATTGTACATCCTATCAGGCAGTAAGGCTGAATATCAAAGTTCGGGACAAGAGTGAGTTTGAGTCAAAACACTATATTCATACTCTTAATTCAACGGCAATCGCAACGTCGCGGGTGATGCGTGCTATCCTTGAGAACTATCAGAATAAGGATGGTTCCGTTGAAATTCCCCGGGTACTCCGGCCTTATATGAATGACCGGGAATATCTCTGATAATGAATTGCAAATCGGACTGGTCTTGGAATAAATACTTATTTGCCTGTTGATAACGAAACTATGAGTAAGGGTGTGATACTATGGGCTATCCTGAACTGGACCATGATGAGTCCATTATCCTGGAAACGAGAACGGTTAAATATAAATCTATCTTGTTTGATGCAATACTTACCAATAAGCGAATTATTCTTACCGGTGGTAAAAAGAATATAATTCCTGCACAAAATATCGCTCTCTCTACGATCAGGAATGTCGAAGCGGGAGAAAACGCCATACGCGACCACTTTTTAATACTTTCTCTCACCGCAGAAACTGGTGAAAAACAACAAACGGTTCTTACATTTTTACGGAGTGCCGGAGGGGAAAGAAAACGGGAATGCAATGAATGGGCAAAGAAATTAAAAAGTCTCATACTCTCATCATCCCCGGATAAGACCGCAACCGCATTTCCCGTACCTGATAGTCTTCCCTTGAAACGCGAGGGTGTGGAAAGCGCACAAACCGGGGCTACGGGCACGCGCCCGGCTAAAAAGAAGATCGAAATTGTCCGCCCCCTGGGAACAATTATTGAAAAAAGCCCGGTTGCCCCGGTACCCATTGAGAGTTCATCCCTTCCTTCAGGAACGTTTTGCTCACGATGCGGGAATCGCGTTCCCTTTAAATCACCATTCTGTAACCACTGCGGTACGCCAATTATTAACGTCCCATCGCAGGCTTATTCGCAACCACATGATGTTTCCCGGGACCAGGTACCGGTCCCACCAATTACACCTCAACCACTCGTTCCAAAGACTCCGGTGGCGGATACTCCTGTTCCACCACAACCCATCGTTCCCAAGGAACAGGTACCGGTCCAACAAACAATCCCTCAACCTCCCATTCCAAAGACTCCGGTGGCGGATACTCCTGTTCCACCACAACCTATGGTTCCCAAGGAACAGGTACCGGTCCAACAAACAATCCCTCAACCCCTCATCCCTAAGACTCCGGTGGCGGATATTCCCCTGCTATCAAAACCCATGGTTCCCAAGGTTGAGGTATCGGTTCCTCATGCAGTTGATTTAGCAGGAGAATCCCCGAGCCGTCCCGTGGACCAGATCATCCATTCCATTGAACCGCTGATCGAAGACTCAGTGCCCCGTACCCATCCAGCACCTCTCTATAAAAAGCCGATTCCTGAACAACCCTCAAAACCGGTTATTTCTGAAGTTTTGGAAGAGTCCATCCCAGAGGTACTTTGGCCCGTATTACCAAACGCTGAATCTCCTGCAGTACCGGCCCAGGTACCAATATCCGCAGAACCTGCATCTCTCCCGCCGCCTCCTGCTCCTGAACCTGCAGGAAAAAAAACCAATTATCTCGCGATTGGAATTCTCATAATTGCAATCCTGCCCATAATCGCCGGGCTGGTGATTGTGGCAAATATGATGGCCGTACCGCCCGGAGGTCCGGCAACTCTGAATGCAACAACCACTGTTGTGACAACAATCCCAACACCTACGCCGCAACTCACCCGCACTCCCGCAGCAACAGCGACCGCATCACCCGCATCGACTCAGCTGATGATTCCTCCCACTGGTGTGTGGGTAAGGGCATCATATCCAGGCACCTATATCGGGTTGATTGGTACAGCCGGGAACCAGATCGAAGTAACCGGCACGGGAGATAAATTTTATTCGATATCTACAACTGATGGGATCGTAGCGGCTGCCCTCCAGAAAAAGGATGGATCCGGTGATAAAATCATTCTGGAAGTTTATAAGAATGGTGTCATGGTTAAGCGGGAATCAACGACGACGCCAAAAGGTATAGTTGAAATTCAGCTCGATTTGAAAACCCTTCCTGTTTCTGAATAATTCCACTCCTTAATATTTTTTTGCCGGTAATAGCCCCGGAAAGGTGTCATTTCCCTGAAATGCCTGATGATTGATGGACGGGGAATATTTTCACCAGATGAAAACCCTGATATTTTTTTGATCCCGATAATCTCAAAACAGGATTTACCTTATCTTGTCCAGGAAATCTCTAAAATTTAATGATAAAAAGTAAATATTTCAACGATTTTCATTTTAATTTATTACACAAACTTTATTTACTTGAAAATAAAAAAGAAAAATATGAACACGAATGTACCTTGTCCAAATCAAGGATGTAGATCCGGTAAGGTTCACTATATTATTGGCTTTGATATTTTTTGGGATGATTGCCCGACTTGCGGCGGAATAGGATCCGTCAAAAGACGTGTTCCCGAGTATGCAATTGAAAACCAACATCAACAATGAATTTTTCAATCCACGTGTGAAAATTTTAGCCATGAAAAATATTTTTTAGAGGAATATTCTCAACAAAAGAAAAGCAGGTGAAATGCATGTTAAGTACCATTAACGGAAGATGAAATATCGATGCTATTAAAACTGGCAAATATTCACAGAGTGTTCACGATTGATAAACCTGAAAACAGGAATCAGACCGTCAGTGAAAAATGCTGCTATGGGGATTCGAACCCCAGTCGCGGGCGTGAAAGGCCCGCATGATTGGCCGGACTACACTATAGCAGCGCCTTGTTGCTTTATTTACTTTCTCGGCACCTCATAAATAGATTATGGAACAGGAAAAAAGAGATTGTTGTTATTTTTTTAAGTTGAGGTATTTCCTGGTTATTTTTTATTGATGGGGTATCCTTCAGTATCAGTTACGGTCTTGAATGCAGCCATCAGCTGCCGTGTGACCGGGCCTGGTTTACCAGTTCCGACAACCCGTCCGTCAACCCAGGTAATCGGTGCCAGCTCCGCAGCAGTACCGGAACAGATCAGTTCATCTGCAGTGTACAGGTCAAAATACCCGAGGTTCTGTTCTTTTACCGTGATGCCAAGAGATTGCGCGATCTCAAGTGTTACCATTCTCGTTATTCCCCGGAGGTTGTTGAGGGTAGGGGGTGTGATAATCTCACCGTTTTTGACGACATAGAGGTTATCACCCGAACCTTCAGATAAATAGCCGTTTGTGTCAAAGAAGATCGCTTCGTCGCCTCCCTTGTAGTTCGCCTCGATTTTGGCAAGGATGTTATTCAGGTAATTCAGGCTCTTGACATTGGGCGGAAGTGATTCTGCGGGATTTCGCCGCACGGAAACCGTAATGGCTCTGAGGCCTTTCTCGTACAGATCGCCATACATCGCACCCCAGGTGACACAGATGACAATGACCGATGCCTTTGGACATTTGCGGGGATCAAGCCCCAAATCTCCGACTCCACGGGTTATGATCGGTCGGATATAAGCATCCTTCAGGTTATTCCTGCGAAGGGTTTCACAGATTGCATCGGTCATTTCTTCTTTGGTAACCGGTGGTTTGATGTCAAGTGTTTTAGCCGAATCATAGAGCCGGTCAAGGTGCTCCTTTAAACGGAAAATTCTGCCATTATAAGCACGGATTCCTTCAAAAACCCCGTCACCATACAGAAGACCATGATCAAAAACCGAGATTTTTGCCTGGTCTTCCGGAAGGTACTTACCATCAATGTAAATGATCATAGCTTTTTATTGGGGGTACTGGGTTTTGTAGTTTTTTCTTTTTCCGTCCGCAATAAATTCGCAGTTAGTTTTTTTTGATCGTCAATACACTCATTACCGTCTTTCTTTCTGCCATTACTATTAACCTCAATTCCTTAAGGTAAGAATTATTTTTATCTGTTGAGAATGGACAGGATCACAAAAAATGTCCTTGTTTTTTAAAAAAAACAATCTGTCTTGATAGTAAAGCAGGAAATACATCTCTCTCAATTTGAGGTAATAAAATAAGGGGTATACTTGTGTCAGATTATTTTTAAAAAATCAGGAATATGTGCGGCACAATCCGGTAAAATGGCAAAACATTTCGGCACTTGCAACCGGATGAAGGTGGGTATAACTTGCAAGGCTATTGTTCATAACTGCACCATCCAGGTTGTCATGAATACCAACGCCGCGAAAAAGCTCGTATGCATAGCGGGTATCCCGATCAAGTATTACATCTGAATAATGGAATTCATGGCCCCGGAATGTTGCCTCACCAAAAAGAGAATCACTCATGCACTTTCCCTCGACATAACTGACTACCCTTTTTGCCGGCATCCTGGTCTCTCCGGAAAAAATCCTGCACATCTCAAACGATTGATCGACAGGTGAGCCCTGCCAGCCCTTTTGTAATGTCATCCGTTCTGTGAGGTACATAAGTCCGCCGCACTCCGCGTATATCGGCGTACCATTCCTTGAAACCTCGAGTATCGCTTCACGCATCCGATCATTTTTTTCCAGTTCTTTGACAAAGAGTTCCGGATAGCCTCCACCGATGATAAACCCCTCAGCCTCGGGAAGCCGGTCATGCACAGGACTGAAGGGGATATATTCTGCTCCCTGTGCATGAAGAATATCAAAAAGGTCGGCATAATAAAAATTGAACGCCTCATCAAGGGCGACACCAATTTTAATATCCCGATCAACCGTGTTGTCAAAAAGGGTCTTTTCTACGGGCGATTGCACGATTTCTGTCATCAGACCCTGGAATCGCTCAAGATCCACGTACTGCCCGATCATCTTCGTAATGATTGAAATCCTGGCATCAAAGTCGCCGTGCCCGGACCCTTCCCGGTAGGGTACAAGCCCGAGATGCCTCATTGCCAGCTGCATCTCTTCCATTCGGGGGATTGCCCCAATCACCGGAATACCACAATAGTGTTCGATGGCTGTGACTGCCTTTTCCTTATGTGAACCACCTTTAATATTGTTAAGAATAACGCCGGCAATATGCACATCGCGGTCAAATTCCTGGAATCCTTTCACCAGAGCAGCCGCACTTCGGGTGATACTCTGGGCTGAAACAACCAGCACTACCGGAAGATCGAGTACTTTTGCGATTGACGCTGTGCTGCCGGTATCGTTGAGGGCTGCTGCTCCTTCATACAATCCGCGGACACCTTCGACAATTGCAATATCTGCATCGCGACACCCATACTGGAAGATGTCCCCAATCTGCTTTTCTGAGAGCGTGAAACTGTCAAGATTCCGGCAGGGGCGGCCGGAGACCGCGGAGAGGTAGGAGGGATCAATATAATCCATTCCCACCTTGAAAGTCTGGACCCGGTTTTTTTTGGAAAGAAGTGCGGTAAGAGCAAGAGTGATGCTCGTCTTGCCGCTCCCGGAACGATCACCGGTAATCAGGATTTGTTTCATACCAGACTCCTCATGATAGCCCCAAATTCACTTTCCACAATAGTGCGGACCCCAAGCGTCTTTGGATGGAGGTCAATTTCCACAATTACATGCTGGTGCCCGATTGTCCGGAGGGGACCAACCTGCCGGGGGCCATTGGTGACCGAAAAGCATTCAATACCCCGTGTATATTCAGGAGGTATTGCATGAGGGACACCGCATATAAGTGCGAAAGCCGGTTCAATTTCTCCCAATTTCCTGCCAATCAGATCACCATTCGCCCCGTACTCGTCAAGTGCGCCGATAATATCAATCTTCATGCCACGGCTCGTCATCTCTTTTAAAATCCGATCCGCATCCAGACGGGTTTTGGGCAGTCCACGTTGATCAAGATTGGCTATATAGGTAATATCGGCACCCGGGCATGCATCATGGAGCGCGACCAGTTCATCAGCGAACATATATGCCGTCTCCTTCTTTGCATTCAGGATAGCCACTCCTCTTTTTCCACTCCGGGCGAGTTCGAGGAGTCGTTGTGCTGCGATATGTTTCAGATCCCCCCGCGAGGGTTCAATATAGGGCAGGCTCGCTGCACCCCTCAGCCGTTCAACTTCATTTGCCTTCTCCATCAGGAACCGCTGGCGGGTGAGTTCATCATCAGAGATCCAGCCTGCTTCGCATGCAGCTTCAAGTGTCGAAAGAACACCGGCTATATTGTCGAGGTAGCCTGCATGAATATCGACTGCAATTGTGGGAGTTGTCACACCTGCTCCATCAATTGCTGACTGGAGATCTTCACCGATAATCATAGCTACACAGGTCCCAATCACTGCCATTCTGTCAGGAGAGAAATGATCCTGAGCATAACGCAGGACATCTTCAAGCGGTTTCTGGCCGCCAAAAATAAACTCGTTGTCTGCAAGTGACGTTGTGAGTACTCGCATACCATCTTCCTCCAGCAGCCGGGCATGTTTAAATGAACAACCGGAAGGACCATGAAGGATAGCTACATCTACCTTGAGATCTCGTGCTGTATAGAGAGCAGCAACAATTGAACTGGGGCGCGGGTGCATGTATTTCATGATAAATCAGTTATCTCCAAGTTTTTACGGCAAGCACAATGGATCCTTCTTTTGTCATACGCAGAGCTGAGATAGAGGCTTTTTGGAGGTCGACTTCATACGATGAGATGAACGGTTCCAGTTTCCTGAACTCTGAAGTCCCCCTCTTTTTTAATGTTCCCACCCACACGACATGGGTTGGACGAATCTGATTGATTGTTGCCCGTATCTGGTCGAAAGTAAACCCTTCGCACACTGCCCCGTCCCCTTCGATCTGGCCAATAACAAGAGTAATGGCCTCCTTTCCGGATTTGCTGCGGGCGTACTGCGCCGCCTGAACTGTAGTTGCCAGATTCGTTCCACTGTTTGCATTGTCTACTATAAGAACACCCTGTTCATACGATATCGACATTCTGCCAGCCAGCGCGCTGAACGAGGATAGTGGCTCAGGGTCTATCCCCAGTATCATTGCTGCAGCAGCGGCAAGCATCAGGGATGTGCGATAGCCAGCCAGCGCAAGAAGGGGATTTGAAAACCTGCAGGTTTTTCCTGCAAGGGAGAGGTAACATTCTGTGCCTTTACAGCCTGCAACATCTTCGAGATTCACAACATGTTTAAGGGACGTTGAGGGTATATCTTCTGCCAAAAGGAGGTGAGCACAGTCTTTTGCTGAGGCGACTTTTGCCTGGAGGGCCGTCTTTTTTCCCGCGGCAAAAGAATAATCTTCAGCAGAAGTGATAATCCCCAGGGTTCCTGCGCAGCTGATCCCGAGGGATTCTTCCACAATCAGCCACCCGTTGATCTCCTGTGCCATCCGGACGGCAGCGAGCACCGATCCTGGTGTAATGCTGCATTTTAAGATACAGTTCTTTTCCGGGAACCGGTATGTCCCGGTCGATGTTTGCAGTATCCCTGGTCCATCCATCAGAATAGCAAGGGCATGTGCGGTTGTTGTCTTTCCCCTCGCCCCGGTGATCTCAACCATGGGTTCCGGGATATCCTTTCCTAACAACCGGTGTACGGCCTCATGGTGGGAAATCACCGGAGCTTTGGAAAATTTCAGAAGGGGGTGATCAGGATCGAGATGCACCGGAGCAACGACCAGGTCATAGTTCCTCGCCAGGGCAGTTTTTACATCTATTGTACTTCCTCCCCGGTACACATCAACGCAATCAACATGATCACCCCGGGCTGCAAATGCTTTACCTATCGTTTTGCCGCCGTGGATGGTGTCCAGTACCAGGATATGCATAAAAAAAGAAATTACAGGAGTGTGAGCGCTTTTGTCGCGTTCTTGATCATCAGGTTAGCAAGCAGGGGGTCACTGCCAATAGGATCCGCATATACAAGCGGAATTGATCTGCCATTTAACGTAAATACTCCCTTCTTGGTACCTTCGGCAAGCCCAATCTCTCCGGGTATGTCTTTTTCAATGTGAACACCCTTTGCAAGAAACAGCGGAACGACAACGAGCACATCAATCGGTTCACGCCTGAATTCATCCAGTGAATCCTTGATCGTCGGCGTATTCATATTCATAAATCCGCATTTGACAATAAAATCCGAGTTTTGTGACTTAATCATTGCCGCGGTTTTCTCAACAAGCTCCTGATTGTAAGGCATCGTGCTCCCGTGCCCGACAAGTAACATTCCCTTCGTACCCATATAACACATAGTATTACCGGGAATATTAAAAATTCTTACCAAATAGTTTTTTTATATTACGTCATCTCTCCCATCAATGTCGCTGGCAATGCAAAGTAATTTGTTTGATCAGCCTCAACAAATATGAATCTATGATGGATGCCTTCGAGCGGTATGGACTGCTCATTAACGATCGTATTGTCAGGACACCGGTTGCGATTGCATCCATGGCAGGATGGGTCGACGCGGCATACGTCCTTGAACGTACCGATCATATTGGTGCTGCCTTTATTGGGGGTTATTCCATTGACCAGCCCACCATGGATGCGGCAAAAGTTATTTCTGATGAGGGCAATCGCAAAGAATTTTTATACGATGACCCGGTCGAAGAACTTAAAAAACAGATGGCACTTTTGGAAAAGAGCACTGTTGTACTGGGACTAAATCTGCGTGGCAGCACACCTGCATCATTCAGTGCTCTTGCAGGATCCCTGGGTGAAAACGTTGTTTACGAAATCGATGCCCATTGCCGACAACCTGCAATGGTTGCTGCCGGTTGCGGAGAACATTATTTAAAAAAACCCGGCGACCTGATGGCAGTTGTCAGGGCACTCAAATCTGAAGGCGTTACGGTATCAGTAAAAATACGTGCCGGTATAGCCGCAGATGACCGTCTGCTCGCCCGGAAACTGTGGGAATCCGGAGCAGATATTCTGCATATTGACCTTATGGACTTCGGCTCGGCAAAACTTCGTCAGATCCGGAACAGCTGCCCGCTCATGCTGATTGCCAATAATTCAATCAATACGTTTGAGAGGATGAGAGAGATGCTCTCGCACGGGGCAGATATCGTGTCACTTGCACGCAAATCGGATATCCGGACTCTTTCAGGGCTTGATGCAGCAATTGCGCGTTATGCGACAGAGGATGGATGGTATAACTCACCAAAACAGTTGTGCCGTGGCGGGGACATCCGGGCGCTCGCCTTTTGCTGCATGCCGGTCAAAGAGTGCCCTCTTATCCCAACACTTTCCCGGTTAGAGATCCCAAAAGAAGAGTACATCCGGATTAAACTGGATACGGTTAAAGGCACCCCCCTTGAAGAGGGAAATCAGACCTGTTTTGGAAGCCTGGCATGGTGCTGTAAAACATCTTCTCCCTGTATGTTCCGCGACATGACCCTCAAACAACAGGGACTTTCAAAGAAAGAGTATATGCGCCTGAAACGCGAGCTCTCAGATACAATAATGAGCCGTGTTTTCCATGACGTGCCTTCTGATGAAAGCAGCTGAACGCGCACAGCTTGCGATGATGCTGGAAGTCTGCGCTTATCCCAAACCGGGAAACGTTGACCGTTGTCATGACTATCCTGATACCCGTCTTGAACATTTTCTGGCGTCAACACTATTCGCACGGCAAGCGTTAGAAGAGGCCGAGAGCGGTGAAGGGCGAATCGGAGAGATAATCAGGCATGCAGTCCGTGACACAAATTGCCATGAAGGAGGTAACACACATTTTGGCGCATTTATTCTCCTGATTCCCCTTATCTTTGGTGAGGGCATTCCCGGGGCATTGGCTGCTATAGAAAAGACCGATGTATCGGATGCAGTAGCATTCTATAAAGCCTTTGCAATGACCTCCGTGAAGATGAATGCGGCAGATGAACTGGATGTGCATGATCCCCACACTCTTACCGTAATCCGGGACCGGGATATGACTCTCCTTGATATTATGCGGCATTCGGCGGCAAATGATATGGTTGCCCGTGAGTGGGTGACGGGATTCCCCCTGACGCGGCGGGGAGCTGATCTTCTTAAACACTTCGGCCCGGGCAGGACCGCCATTGTCAATACCTATCTCACTCTCCTTGCCTCTGAACCGGATACCTTCATTATCAAAAAACACGGTCCTGCAGTTGCGCAGGAAACCATGCTTAAGGCCCGCGAGGTCCTTGACGGCAGATACTCCCTGGAGGATTTCGATGCTGATTGTATTGAAAGGGATATCAACCCGGGTTCAACGGCTGATATCATCATCTCTTCACTCTTTATTGCACTGGGGGAGGGATGGCAGTGGGATTATTAAAGAGCGGCATAAATGAAGTGATCGCTACTACCGTGTTCAATGCTGCACCTATGGGTATTCATTACCGCGAAGGAAAAGCCAGCATGGTGCTCTTTCTTGGGAGCAACACAGCAGATAACATTGAGCGTGACGGGTGGGTTGTTGCCAATTTTGTACATGATCCTGTTATCTATGTAAAGACGGCGTTTGAAGATCTGCCCCGGAATTCTTTTATTGAAGAACAGGTCGCAAAAAAGACCGTCATGAGACTCGCGGGTGCTGATGCATGGGCAGCGTTCTCGGCAACTATTGTCCGCAAAACGCATGAGTCAATGATGGTCCATCTCACGCTGGAAAAGGAGATCATCGAAGAAGTGGTGGTTCATCCGGTGAACCGGGCATTCAATAATATAATCGACGCTACCGTGCATGCTACACGATACAAAGAGAATCGTGATCCGGAATTAAAAAAGCGGATCGATTATCATATAGGCATTATTCACAAATGTGCAGGAAAACAAGAAGCAGAAGCGCTGGATCTGTTGTTGAAGTATATTTAAAAGCAGCAGAGGTTTTTTAGTTTCCCTCATGTTGGAATCATTGATGGCTCACGACTCAATTACCTTGATAAAACTAAAAGAAACTCTTGTAAAAAATCCGTTTTTTAACCTGATCAGCAAACTCGGGGCACGGGGTCACCTATTGGCGGCTCAATGTATCGCTCGCCACCGATCAGTGTTTCCATAATAACATGCGCACCTTTCGTCACGGTTCCGACAACTGCTGCATCTTTTCCATACTTATGTGAGTGAAGGGCTGCGAGGATCGTGTCCACACTGGATGCTGGAACCCCCATAACGACCTTCCCTTCATTGGCAACTTCAAGCGGATCGATTCCAAGCATTGCTGCAGCACTCCTGACGCTTTTTCGGATGGGGAGCGCTTCTTCCTGGATCCGGATGCCCGCACCACTCTTTCTTGCCATCTCATTGATAGCACTTGCAAATCCACCCCGCGTCGGATCTTTCATCGCATGGATAGTTCCGGCATCGAGCACATTTTCCATCATCCCCCAAAGTGGTGCAACATCGGACCTGATCTGCTCTCCGAGATCGAATCCCTCCCGGTGTGCCATGATCGCTATACCATGATCGCCAAGGGTACCTGAAACGATGATCACATCCCCCGGTACAAGACCATTGTCCCGAACAACCTTCTGTGCGACGCCTATCCCGGAAGTATTAATCACGATGCCGTCAAGTGCTCCCTTCTCCATCACTTTTGTGTCGCCGGTCACAAGGTTTGCCCCGACTTCGCCGAGTGCTTCATCCATGGAAGATACGATCTTTGCGAGATCATCAACTTCAAATCCCTCTTCAATGATCATGCCGCAGGAAAGTGCAACCGGTCGTCCTCCCATCATCGCAAGATCGTTGATTGTCCCACAGACAGAGATCCTGCCTATATCACCACCAGGAAAAAAAATGGGGCGGACAACGTGTGAATCAGTTGTAAAAACAAGATTTGTTCCACCTAACGGTATCACTGCTCCGTCATCCATTGCTTCAAGCCCGATCCCGCCGGCGTTGTTGTTTTTGAATTTTGTGAGCGTCTGTAAAAGTTCCCCCATCACTTCCCCGCCGGCTCCGTGCATCATGTTGACCTTCATTTAGTCAGCCACCTCAATTTCTACATTCGTGACTACGATTTCCCTGCCTTTAATCAGTTCGGGGAGTGCACCACATTTCGGGCAGACGAAAATTTCATCACCGGCATATCCGCACGAACACCTTGTCTGGGGGGACATCTCGTTGCATTCGAGCACCGCTGCTGTAAAAAGGGGATCTTCTTCTTTGATCATATCGAAAAGAAATACTACCTGCTCCGGGTTCACCATTGCCATCTTTCCCACTTCAACGCTAACCTTCTTTACCTGGGTTGCATTGTTCTCAATTGCTGCCCTGCGGGAAGTTACGTACAGGTCATAAGCAATGGTGTACTCGTGCATCAACCCTCCATCGCAGCATAAACCTGTTTGAAGATCTCCCGCGTCTCCAGGCCTTCTTCGCGCGATAGCCTCTGAATCGCAAAACCTACATGCACGAGAACGAACTCGCCGATCTTAACATCTACGAGATCGAGCCTGACCTCCTGTCTGAGATCGCCATAATCCACAAGCCCGATATTTCCCTCCCTTATTTCAAGTACTTCAGCGGGAACTGCAACGCACATCTATGATCCTCTGGAATATCCAACTCATACGTTTGAGGTTCAACCACATAAAAACAGTGATACTACGTTAAAAATGGTCAAGGGGATTTTCGGGCATCGTTTATTTCACGTTTACCTCCAGCAATCATGAATGCAAAAAATGGTTTCGGTATTATTACAATCTCAGCAACCAGCTCTTCTCAACCGTAAGTATTCGAGCTAAAACATACCGGATCAATTCATTTGCACACGAGTCTATCCCCAACGTGCTGCGAAAGCAGCGGAATTTATGATCGGTCATCAACCGCAATCGCAGCCCCTGATGTAAGGACAGATGCAAGTATCATCATGAAGGCATGACCACCATTTTCGGTGCCATACCTTGGGGGATTTATGGACGTTTAACTGGATATGATTACTATGAAGCGGGGAGAGTATTCCGTTATAAAATGTTCTAAAAATTATAAATTGACGAAATATTTATTGTTGTCCCCGAATATTCCTGCGTGTCCATGGGCGGAGTGGCTCTGATGATTATAAAGTACGGTAAATCCGCCAGGAGGGAGAGGGCGTTACCACCCCCTTGCCCCATTATGGAAGCCCGGGTTATTGTTAGAGAAGTGGCAGAAGGTACGTGCTCGTGTTCAGCGCGAGGACCTTTGCATGTTGTTGAGATTAATGGAGAAAGAAATCTTTATTGCACGGACTGTACTGTTCGACTGATAGGAGTCGATCAGGCCTCTATGTTCTGATAAGGATTTTATCGTTATTTTTTTCCTGCAGATTTCTCGATGTAACTTTTTTTTAGAATATTTTCTCTGATTTTGATATCACTCAGGCTTTAGTCTGGTAACAAGAGAACATGGACTTTCATACAGCCTTGCGGCATATCAACACCGCTTTGGAGTAAACCATGAGGGGTGCCCCAGACGAATGCGTACACAACGGCAGGAGATCACATAATAACGATCCGGGCACCTGATGAAAACAGCAATGGTGCTCGGCAAGGTATCCACCTGATAGAGTAAGTATGGGAATAAGGACATTGGGCATTGTGGTCGTGATCCGATTACAAGCACACTGGAAAAAATTGTCTCAATACTCTGCTTTTGGGTTTTGTCGGATTTATAAAAACGATCTCCTGTATTGTTGCAGGGGTGTGTTTGTTGCATCAGGCAGAGGGGTGCGTTGCATCCCTGTTTTTTATAAAGGTCAGAATTAGGTACCCTCAATGCTTACGCCGGGGAAGAGATTTGAACTCTTGAGGTGCAGGGCACCAGTAGCTTTCAAGGCTACCGCCTTCCCGGACTAGACTACCCCGGCAGTGCTCCATATGTTAGGTGTCCGATATAAAAAAGGCTTCTTTATCGATCAATAAGATATGATTTTTTTTAATACAAAAAACCTGCGGGGAGGTTTATCCCGTTTTTCGGCCACGTGCAATAACCATAAAAGTCAGGGAACATATCTTACCAACAGGAAGGAAAGAAATGTTCGTCATCATTCAGGAGAGTGAAATGTTTATTTTTATCATCCCTATAAAAAAAATTTCAATAGATAAATTCATTCTGAATTGAAAATTTTTTAGAATTTTTTTCTCATTATTAACACTGCGATTGTAAAAGCTGCGACACCCAGCCCGGGTAAGACCGGAGACTCGGGTGTACCAGTTGGAGTATTTTGGGGAATTGCAGCAGCAAAAGGTTCGGGGACAGTTGAGATTATGTCAACGGAAAGGGCATTTTCTGCATAAATAAAAATTTCGCTGTTCACGGAGGATTTTACCGGATATACTTTGATAAACAGCGTTTTCCCCTTACCCGGCAGCAGGATCTGTTCTGGGTATTGTTCACCTTGTCCATTCACCAGCTGGATAACCCCCTTGTCATCAACATATTCGATAACCCAGTCAATAGATGAAGAAGTATGAATGGTGACTTGCCCAAAACCGGTTTTTATCGCAAAATAAGCAGGATTGTCCCGCGACGATTTCGTGTGAGCTGATAAAACAGAAACGGTAGTTGCTGCCGGAGTCGGGGCTGATGTCAGGGATTGTTGTCCTTTAATTGTGATTATGCGTTTTCCCACATATCCACGGGCATCAGTGAAACTGACTTCAAAATCGCCAGGTTCTGAAATAGGCACATCTGTGGTAAAAGTTCCCTGATAGTTAGTATTGATATAGCGGGGTCCGAATACCACCACATTATCCGGGCCGATAACTTCAATCTGGACACCGGAATTTTCGTCACCTTTGATCGTCCCGGAAATGAAAATCTTTCCATTGAAATTCTGGGTGGTGGGAGAGTTCAGCTGTATATCATCCGAACGATCGACCAGGTACACAACACGCATGGAAATCGAATCCCCCATACCATTCGTCGGAACTTCGACTTTGTACATTCCGGTTTTTAACCCGGTCGTATCAAAAACTGCACGGAAACTGTAGTCAGACTGGACGTAGACAATTTTGCGTTTAATCTCCGTCGTTGTTGTAAGCTGATAATAGAGGACTACATCAATAGGTGTACCAATACCAAAGGTAGTCGTCCCATTAACAATGAGGGGTTTTCCTATGGGGAGTGATTCGGGAGCATCGATATTAACCCGATACGCCGATGCGAATCCCACCAGAAAGAAAAGTCCCAGCATCAGCAGGACGATCTTTTTCATCTATATACGTTCAACTATTAGGATGTTAATGATTTCTGAACTCTTGGAAAAACCGCTCGCGAGCTGGCAGGGACAGGAGCGCTATGGCAATGAATTGCTGACCTGCCTCACTATTATTTTTAAAAGTGCGGGATGTACGTGGTCAAAATGCAGGATGTGCAGTTATCGGCATGAGCGGTATAGCGTACAGCAAACCCCGGAGCATCTCCTCGTACACCTCCGTGCTCAACTGGCCTGGATATCCCAACAGTATGCTTCTGAAGAATACCGCATGGTGAAAATCTTCACATCCGGGAGTTTTTTTGACCCTGACGAGATACCCCCGGCTTTCCTGTCGGATATCGCAACTACGTTTAAGGGGAAATTGATTATTGCTGAAACTCGTCCTGAATTTGTGAATGCAGAAGTACTATCGCCATTTATGGAAATGCTGGACGACGGGAGCTGGAGTACACCGCTCTATTGTGCAATAGGACTTGAGACAAGTAGTGACAGAATTCGCGAAAAATGCATCAATAAGGGTTTTAATTTTTCTGATTTCAAAAAAGCTGCCTCAACAGCCCATTCAGTCGGTGCTGGCGTGAAAGCCTATCTCCTCTTTAAACCGCTTTTTCTCACGGAAGCAGAAGCAGTAACCGACATGAAAACTTCGATTAAAGATGCAGCTGCTCATGCAGAAATGATCTCCATGAACCCCTGCACAGTCCAGCGAAACACTGAAATGGAGTATTACTGGAAACGGGGTGCTTACCGTCCTCCCTATCTCTGGAGTATCCTTTCACTTCTTGCAGATGCCCCCCTTCATATTACCTGTGATCCGCTCGGTGGGGGTCAGAACCGGGGACCTCACAATTGCAAAAAGTGCGACTACGAAATAGTTCAGGGCATCCGGGATTATTCGCTGAATGCTGACCGGGACCTACTCTTTGCCCTCCTTGAAACTGCATGTGACTGCAAAGAGGAATGGGAATATATCCTCTCTTCAGAAAAATCGTACTGTATGCCCCTTACCCGTTAAACCAGTTTCAGGACTTTTACTTTTTTATCATGAGCGCTCTGGATCTCGAGTTGTTTAACGAGAAGCGGCAGAAATGTTCCTGCGTCGGAAACCACGCCGATAGCCTGCATGGTACCTCGATCCATGAGCTTTGTCAGTGATGTCGGGTTGATATCGACACACACTGTTTTTACATTTGAAGGCAGGCAATTACCAACAGCTATGGAATGCAGGAGTGTTGCAATCATCAGCACCATACTGCACCCTTCAATATGTAATCTCATAGCATCCTGCGCTTGCATCACATCGGTAATTACATCAGGAAGAGGACCATCATCCCGGATTGAACCGGCCAGAACAAACGGGATATTATTCCTGACACATTCATACATAATCCCACCGGTTATTACCCCCTTTTCAACAGCATTTCTGATAGATCCCGCCCGCATGATTTCACTAATCGCGTAAAGATGATGTTTATGGCCCCCCATGACAGGTTTTCCTGTTGAGATGTCCATACCCAGAGAAGTACCATAGAGATTGTACTCGATATCATGGGTAGCTAGTGCGTTTCCTGCAAAGAGGACATCAATATAGCCTTTCCGAATCATTTCGGCAAGTGCATTGTCCGCTCCCGTATGAATGATGGCTGGACCACCAACAATGGCAATCTTCCCGCCCTTCCTGCGGATATCAAGTATTTCACGTGCAATCTGGGCAATCAGGGTCTCACTCGGGCGTTCGGGAGAGACAGTGCCATGCATAAATTCAAAGGAACTGCTCTCACGTGGGCGCTCCGGGTAACTGACACTGACACCCTGCTCACCGACAACTACCAAATCACCTTTCCGTATTTTTCCAAGAGCCACAGACACCGCACGCTTCTTCACAGGATTTACTACAATAAGGAAGTCCATCTCAATAGATTCAACAGGGATCCATTCACCGTTGTATTTTACCTGGGTCGGGTGGTTGCTTGTCGTATAGAATCCCTTCGGTACAACACAATCTGATTCTGCAGGCACCAGGTACACATCTTTTACTTCAACCGGGCGGGCACCGAGGCGGTGGAGTTCTGACAGGATGGAGAGCAGTTTTTCTTTGCTGGATGCCTTTATCCGCAGGCGTGCATAACTCGGATCAGTTTTTTTCTTTCCTATATCGAATACGAGGATCTCGAAATTTCCCCCCATATCCATGACCCTGTCGAAGAGCTGCGTCATAATACCGGAATCGATAATATGACCGGCAAGCTCGATTTCCTGCGACTCCACCATAATACAGAGATCTTAGGTGAAGATCCTTTATATGCATTCCTCACAAAATATGACAGAAATACGCTTGTTTTGAGTTCTGGGGCACAGAAATGGGATGTTTGATTATTCGTTCCTGTTTTTAAAATCCCGGGCTCTTTTTCAGGGATTGTCGTTTTAAGAAATTTTCGGCTTTGGCAAGATCGTCGCGGGTATTCACATTCAGGGCAATTCCGGGTTCGTTGAGCAGAATTTGAAGTTCATCCTGAGGTTGTGCGATCAGGTCCCCTCTTAAAATATTTATCCCAACAGGACATGCATTGACTCCATCAACCTGTTCCTGATAAGGCATACTGCACCGGAATGAATGGACTACATCAGCCGGAACCCATGTTGAACAGGCATCTTTTCCAGAAAAACGGTATGCTTCACCGATTTTGATAATAATTTCTGCGGTAATGCAGGGAATATCAGACACACATACAAAAAGGCTGTGGCGTTCATCGAGGATTTTTACTGCGTCAACCATATCGTTTATGTAATCCCCACTTTCAGTCTTAATGAAATCGATGCCCTGTGCCCGGCACCAGTTCATGGTCATGGGGGTCTTTGGAGATGCAGCCACAACAGGTTCTAATCCGGCTGTGATGAAAGCATCTATGACATATTGGATCATGGGTTGTCCACAAAGGGAAATCAGAGGTTTTTCTCCCAGATTGATCCGGCTCCCAAGACCACCTGCCATAATCAGCGCACGCATGCTGACAGAGCCTCCAGAAGAAGCCGGTTTTCAGCCGGTGTTCTGACAGCTACACGAATACAGGTGGGCAATCCAAATGACGTGCAGTCACGTACGAGAATATCATGGTGGAGAAGTCCAGCGCATAACGGTGCTGCATCTCTACCGCAATCCACGAGAATAAAATTTGCAGACGATGGATTGCAGTGAAGACCAAGCCGTTCAATCCCTGCAGTGAGCCTTTCGCGTTCCTGTACAATGGCAGCACGGGATGCAGTCAGCTTATCCATGTGCTTAAACGCCTCCAATGCAAAAGATTCAGCAAAGGCATTTACACTCCATGGAGGTCTGGTGATCTCAATTTTATCAATAAGGGCAGGGTCCCCAAATCCGTATCCGAATCGGATACCGGGTATCGAAAAGCTTTTTGTCAGTGAATGCAACACAAAAAGATTCGGATCACGTACATCTGCCAGCGTCTGCGTGGGATCAGCCAGTTCTATGAAGGCCTCATCACAGAAAAGCATGCCATTGTGTGATTTCACCCTGCTGAGAAGACTTTTCAGTTCAGGTTTTTTATACAGAATACCGGTCGGATTATTCGGGTTGCATATAAACAGAACGTCTGCATCATGAGCATTTTTTATCCTGCGTGCCCCAGCAAGACGGGCCGATAGTTCGTACTCCCCAAAGGTTGGTGATTCAATAAAAAATTTTTTTCTCTTTCCCTTTAGTGCAACCGAACAGAACACCCGGATAAGCTCGATCGATCCATTCCCGACACATATTTCATCAGAATCACGGTGAAAAGTACGTGCGATTCGATCTTTAAGCGCAAAATACGTGTCATCAGGGTAATAGGTCAGATATGCAGGGTCACAATTCCAATTAAACTGAGGGGGGAAGGGATTGGTGCTCGCGCTGAAATCCATGACATTTTTCTTGGATTTTTCACGCTGTCGCTTTCCGGTGCCGCCATGAATATCGCGTTTTGGAAAGAAAATTACCATAAATAATCCTTTTTTTCCTGAAATACTTGGATTGGCTGTCTAAAATATGTTTTGAGCTGGATATCCTAACAAAGAAGAAGATTTTTATACATGCATAGTTAATTTTTGATCATCTGGTTAAGTCAGACACAAAGGTTCTCTTTGTCAGACATATGAATGACAAATGACAGACATATGTCAGAAATGTGAGATACAATCATGATGCAAAGGATCACGCTCCGGTTACCCGAACAGCAAATCAGTCTGCTTGAGCAGATGGTGGAAGCAGGGGAATTTCCCAATGTATCAGAAGCGGTCCGGGCAGCCGTCCGTGAACTTATTGAAAAGCGTTCAAATCGTGTTCTGAAGGATATCGACCAGGTTTCATTCAAGGTATGAGAGGGTTAATATGCAGAGTATTATAAATGATGCGTTAAAAAACGCCGAACTTGAAAAAGAGCTGAACAAACAAAGTTCAGCCAATGTAGTGGAAGATGATTTTGTCGGACAACCAAGAATCGTTATTGTTGGTTGCGGGGGTGCTGGCAACAATACCGTGAACCGTATCCACCATATGGGTGTCTCCGGTGCGGAAACTATTGCCATCAACACAGATAAGCAGCACCTGGATATGATCCAGGCGGATAAACGCATACTCATCGGCAAGTCCCTCACCAAAGGTCTCGGGGCTGGTGGATATCCCGATGTCGGCAAGCGCGCGGCCGAGATGGCACGTCCGACACTTGAAGCTGTTCTTGAATCGGCAGACCTGGTATTCATCACAGCAGGTATGGGAGGAGGTACTGGTACCGGTTCCGCACCAGTCGTTGCATCGATCGCAAAGGAGCAGGGTGCAATTGTTGTCGGTATGGTAAGTTACCCGTTCCAGGTTGAAAAGGCCCGCCTTATCCGTGCTGAAGAAGGTCTTGAAGCTCTTGCATCCGCTTCAGATTCAGTCATTGTCCTGGATAATAACCGTTTGAAGAATTTCGTACCGAACCTGCCGCTGGGTCAGGCATTTTCTGTAATGGATCAACTCATCGGTGAAACCGTTAAGGGTATTTCAGAGACAATCACCGAACCATCACTCATCAACATCGACTACGCTGATGTGCGGGCAATTATGTCAAAAGGCGGAGTCGCTGTCATGCTTGTTGGTGAGAGCAAACAGCAGAACAAAGCAGAAAGTGTTGTTCGTGAGTGCCTGAGCAACCCGATGCTTGACATCGACTACCGTGGCGCTACCGGCAGCCTGATCCATATCACCGGAGGTACTGATCTTACGCTCCAGGATGCAGAAGAAGTGGCAACTTCACTCACCTATGAGCTTGATCCTCACGCAGATGTAATCTGGGGTGCCCGTGTAAGGAACGATATGGAAGGCAAGATTCGTGTACTCGCAATTATGACCGGTGTCAAGAGCGCGCAGATTCTTGGTACCCGCCAGTCCTATAAAACGATGATTGCAGATATCGAGCATAAACGATCGAACCCGAAAGCGGTTGAGATGCCCCAGAACCGAAGGAGCAGCAGGGACCAGCCAAGTGGCGGCGGTCCGATTGACTGGGTCGGTTAATAGTACACAACGAAAAAATATCTTTAAACGTTCCAGATTAGCAGCCTCCTGAAATAATTCCGGGAATCGCTGGTTATCCGATCAAAGCCAGATCAGGTTGGTGAAATCGGATCAGTAAAAAGGAGTTAAGGGTACTCCTTAGGACAAACCCCTTTTTGCATTGTTTTTTTATGAATTTCACGCTTAAGCTATTCATAGATCTCTGCCAAACTATCACAGCCTCGGTAATTACGGCGAAACGCTTAATAATCCTCCCCACCTTTAAAATATAGAACATTCGGCCTATCCCTCGCTGGGAGAATGGGGACTACATCATGTGATCTGGTGTGTCCTGGTATCGGGAGTTGAACATCATGAACAGAGTGTTGAACAAAGACTTCGTTTCGGGGTCTTATCTGAATTCTGCGCTGGAATCCTTTTCTGATGTTTTTCTCTCTGCATCCTGCATGCAGAGTTGTACTAGGAGAAGTTCAAAAAGAGTCAATCTTTCACTCATTTTGGATTATTCTGTTTCCCGTATACAAATCTGCTTCCCATGCCGGGGAATCGATGAGGAGTGGTAACGCATGTTGAATGACCTGATGGAAAAACGAAAGAAGATACTCGCCGAGTCTGAAGAACATAAAAACCGACGTAACGAACTTAATTCCTCCGCAAGCAAGTTCGCCCGTGAACGCAACACACTCAACAACCAGACACGGGAGTTCGTGGAAGAGGCACAAAAAAATAAAGATCTCCGGGATAAATATAACCAGGATGTCCTTGACTTAAAAGCGCAGCGTAATGATTTTAATGATAAGGCAAATGTTCTGTTTGAAGAGATCGAAGAGTTCAAAAAAGAGCATGGTACACTGAAGAACCGGGGAATCAAAGAACTCCAGAAGCAGATTGAGCACATGGAGTACCGGCAGCAAACCGAAGTCTTCACCACGGATAAAGAACGCGAGCTGATTGAAAAAATTAAACAGATGATGGCACAGGTGCGGGGACAGGAAGCCGAGCTTGAGCAGAATAAGGAGATGCGCACTAAGATTACCGAGGCTCGTGATTTTCGGAAACTCGCATCTGACCTTCACGCGAAGGTGACAGAGTTTGCTGAACTAGCCCAGAAACACCATGATCTCATGGTTGAGTCTTACAGAAAAGCAGATAAGTCACGCGAAGCAGCGGATGCTGCACATAAGAGTTTTGTCGAGTCCCAGGAATCAGCGGATTCCGAACATAAGTTCTTTATTACCTGCCAGAAAGAACTTCGCGATTATGATAAGGTCATTTCCGGTCTTCGCAAGAAGACAAAGAAGGTAAAAGTAACAAAAGAACAAAAAGCGGTTCGAAAAGAGGCAGAGAGTCTCTTTAAGAATTTCAGGGCCGGAGAAAAACTCACAACTGATGATATATTGCTCCTCCAGCGCTCAAAACTTATCTAATCCTTTTTTACCGTCAGTAATATTGTGGGTATCCTATTATTTGGTGTTTTGTAACAATTTGGACTGCCTATTTACCTTTCACCGGGTCTTCCATCTCATTTTATAGGTTCATTTCGCCTTCTGTTAGATGATCTCGTAGTCTGTGGATGTAACTATATTCCATTGAAATTAAAACACCATTATGTCTGATAATTATCCTCTGCGGTTTTCTGAGGCAATAGCATATTTACTCTGCATCGTAGTTTCAACCGCTATGATTTGGCTTCTTTTATTATCAATCTTCGAACAGTGCGATCCGTGCACCAAAAAAATGGGGGAGTATGTATTTCTCCTGGCATTTTGTTTGATAATTGCTTATTCGAAGATCAGACTTTTGTATATACTATTTCCGGCAAGAGTGGAAAAATGCCGTATTTGTTCATTAATTTCCAAAAAATAAGTGAAAGTTATTCACCATGCCATCCCCTAAAAGACCCAATCAAACGTGCAGAATTTGGGTTTATTGAAAAACAACTATCTTTTATTCCTTAAAATGTTTAAAAAGTGAATGAATTATGGATATATTTTTAGAAGACCGGTTATATCAGGGAGTTCCAAGACTCGTTTTCCAGTATCTCCCTCAGTTGAGTAGCCATACATGGTAACCGTGTTGCACGATTCGGTATAGATGTCACTAAGACCTAAGGTATGTCCAATTTCATGGGTTGCTATATTTTGAAGATCCATAACTCCAGGATGTACCGTTGCATCACCCCAGACAAAGTCAGTATCAAATAAAATATCGCTTTCAACAGCAATTTTGGTTCCTCGGGTATATCACGTCCCAGTAACCGCTATTACTCCATCCTTTTGATAATTTCCATAGGATATGGAATTTATACCATCGCTATATCCACCCCACGGATATGTTCCGACACCGGGGGTTGTGAATAAATTCCCCTTTGTTGCAGAATCCCATGTTCCCATGGAAGTAGTTATTGCTTGAGTAAGGGCTCGGTCATTGGGAATAGTATATTGAATAAGGCTGGACCATTTCCATCCCGCTAATTTATAACAGGAAGCAGTCTTGGCAGGCGGTTTGCCCTGGTTTGGTCGTGTCGCGTAGTCAATATGAGTAACTTTAACAAGCCCTACATCTTTCCCGGTCCCATACTCAACAATCATTGTGGGCTTATTTCCATTATCTGCGTTGTCGTTTGCGAATACAGAATACGCTGCAACTGGTACGATACAACCCAGCATGAATACAACTATTCCGCATAGGATTATTTTTTCAATTCTCATAAGGCACATCCCAAAATGCTAAAACACGTGATAAATCTCATTGAACAATAAAAAAGTATGTATTGCACCGATGCCTCGCGAAGGTCATATTCGCGTTCTGTTGGCAGATCTCAAGGGAGGGGGTACTTCCCGTGTGGCAAGCGAGGAGAGGGATAGCCTACGTCACAATTATAAGGGTAATCTGCTAATCATTTACCCAAGGTTCTCTCTTATGCGCGATCGAAAGGAGATTGCTAAACGGAGCCCGTATAAGAGAAATTGGTCTTTAAAGTTGCAGTGTGCGGGGAGTTTATACTAATAATGTCTCTGGGTCGAACATTAGTACTAAGTGTTGATAGGGACGATGATATCGGGTGGAAAGCAAACATCGAAAGCCCGGCCATCGGTCGTGCAGCGTGTCTGAAAGCTGCAAATACTTTAGCTCTTGTCGATCCCGAAGATTCTGATGTCAATGCAATTTTTTCAGCAGTTAAAATTTTCGATGAACTGACCGCAAATGGTGAAGAGACTGCTATTGCATTGGTTGCCGGAAATCATCTCCATATGATTGAAGGAGATCGCAGGATCGCAACTTCACTCGAGCAGGTAATTAATGAAACTCAGGCAACCAATTGTATTCTTGTTACGGATGGCGCGGAAGATGAGTACGTTATTCCCATCATACAGTCAAAAATTCCGGTTTCCAGCATCCGCAGGGTAATCGTTAACCAGATGCCGAATCTTGAAGGTACCTATTATATTCTGAAAAAATTCCTCGATGACCCGAAAGTATCCCGCATGGTATTCATCCCGCTCGGACTTGCAATGATGCTCTATGCCACTGCATATCTCCTCGATTACCCGGGTATTGCAACGATTATCGTGGTCGGTGTAATCGGATGTTATATGCTCTATAAAGGATTCGGTTTTGATGAAATTGTGCATGGTATTATTGATGCTCTCCGCATCTCACTTTCACGAGGACGATTTTCATTTGTCACCTATACGATAACGATCCTTCTTATTATTATTGGATTTACCCAGGGCTTCCTCCCCGTACTGATGTATTATTCGACAGATTTCGGAATAATCCATTATCTGATGTTGTTTATCTTTGGTGGGATAGGGTGGCTGATAGCGGCCGGGCTCGTCATGTCAATCGGTATTATTATCGATGTGTACATGAATGAGCGGGAAAACCTGGGCAAAGTAATTGTTTTTCCGTTTTTTATCACGGCAATTGGATTCATTCTTTATTGCGCAAGCCTCTCTATCCTGCCGGTGCAGGATATCCCGAATTTTCCTATCACACCGGCCGGAGTAGCGGTCCAGGTGCTCTATTTTGCGATCTTTGGAATTATCTCCGCGATTATTGGTATGATCCTCCAGTTCTTTGTCAATAAGAAAATTTCCGAACTTCGCGAGCAGGAAATTATTGAAGTCATGTAAAAAAATCCTGTTTTTTTGTTTTTTTTGGCAGAAAAAGAAAAAAGCGGGGAGTGAGATAGAAAAATTGGTTGAGCTTTTTTGGTAAACCAGATGCGGAGGGACAGTCTGCGCAGATTTATAAAAAAAACAGGAGCAGTGTACCTTTTTTTATAAGAGGATCTCAGCTCAAAACCGAGGGTGAAAAAAGCACACCATTATGGCACTGCAATCAGAAGAAAAAATGAGGAGGGGATTAAATGTTCACCGCGATCTTCTTTCCGAAATCTCATTCTTTTTTATATCGGAAGGTTCCTCACGGGCATTGGATGCAAAATATCCCATCCCACTGGGAAACTCCTTGGTCATCGTGAAGTTCCGGCTTACCTGGGGAGACCGGACGGAAAGCTTTGGAACCTCGACATTGAATGCGTGTGACGGGTACCAGTAAATCCCATCACCGTACGAGAACGCTGCATCTTCTACGGTAAAATCGGCACTGGAAAGATCGATTCGCTTTATGCGGGCGTTTTCATAATTGAGAATTTTCATTAATTTGTTCTTTAGATCCTGTTTACCCAGTAAAAAAAAGATAAAACGGGTGCCTTCATCGACCTTATAATTCACATGTATGATAGCACTCCCGTTGTCGAGTTGGATCTGGATATCCTTTACCGTGATATAGCTGTAGCGATCTTCACTCGCAGCCATAACAGGAACTGCCGTACTGAGCGTGAGAAGGAACATCAGCACGACAATATAACATCGCATAGTTGAGTACATTCGTGAATTCCATTTATATTTTTTTGGGTAAAAACAGATAATTATTTATGGTATTTCCTGTATCCGTACCTGAAATCCATTTTAAAAAAAGGATTATTTGTGATAGACCAGAACAATTTCAATCGAAGACACATTCGTCTTTCCTGAATCGGTATCGATAATCTCGGTTGATGTAATAATCTCTTTCTTTGTCACACCTTCCAAGAACCGATTGAGTGCAATCTCTACGGTATCCACCGCACGGGAAATTGCCTTGCCTCTTGCCTTAATTGCCACCTCTTCTGCGCCATTGTTAAACTGCGTAATGACAGCCAGTACATAGTTCATTACCGGCTTATTGCCTACGAATACTGTGTTCTCTCTTGGCTGCTGCATCGTAAATCTCCTTTTAGAGATATTTCTTCTTGGTAATCAGTTCTGCATTCAGTACACTTGCACCCGCGGCACCGCGAATAGTATTATGCCCCATAGCAACAAAGCGTATCCCTTCCCGGAGCCTGCCTACAGATACGGTCATTCCTTTGCCCCGCATCCGGTCCAGACGAGGTTGCGGTCGGTCCTTTTCTTCGTCAAAGAAGTGGACGGATTCTTCAGGTTGGGTCGGAAGGCCTTTAATCGGGGGTTTATAATCGTAAAAAGCCCTCTTTAGTTCTTCCACGGGTTCTTTAATATCGACCCATACTGCCATAGTATGACCATCGATCACGGGAACCCGGTGACAGCTTGCACTTACTTTAAATGCAGCATTCGCGATCTTGTTGCCCTTCAGTGACCCCATTATCTTGAGCGTTTCGGTCTCCATTTTCTCTTCTTCCTGACCTATATAAGGGACGACATTGTCATAGATTGTCATCGCTGCAACCCCGGCAAACCCGGCGCCTGATATTGCCTGCATCGTTGCGACCCTGATATCAGAAAATTTGAATTTTTTCAAAGGGGCAAGGGCGGTCACCATTACAATCGTGGAACAGTTGGGATTGGTCACGATAAATCCGTCCCTTCCGGAATCACGCTGGACATCAATAAGGCCAAGATGCTCAGGGTTTACTTCCGGTACAACAAGTGGTATGTCGGGCTCCATGCGATGGGAACTCGCATTGCTGCAGACTGCAATCCCTGCATCAGCAAATTCATTTTCGACATGAGCTGCAATCTCTGCAGGAAGAGCAGAAAAGACTAAATCAACACCCTTCATCGCTTTGGGTGATGTGGATGTAACTTTAATTTTTCCAATCTTTTCAGGAAATGGCGTGTCAAGACGCCAGTTCACAATCTTCCCGTAAGGCTGTCCCGCACTGCGATCAGAAGCGGCAAGCATCGAAAGATTGAACCACGGATGATCCGCTAATAGTTCAACAAATCGCTGACCAACCGCACCCGTAGCTCCGAGCACTCCAACATTGATCATGTGTGTCAGGTCCTGTATGTACTATGTCCCGTTGAAATCTGGCGGGTTATTAAATCCCATTTCACCTGTGATGATAAAAACGTTGTTTTTTACATTTTCATGCTCATCGTAATTAATATCGGTATCAGGAAAATTAATAATCCGGAACTATTGTTTAAAACTCACAAGCAACGACATACTCAGGATATTTATATTAAATAGGGGGGCGGTAATTACCAGGATATCCCCCAAAAAGTCTGAAAAAAAAGGTATTCTTGACCCAGCTTTATTCCATATGAATAGCTTCTGAGGGGCAGACATCGACACAGGTTTCACAATCCACGCACATGTCCTTATCGACTTTTGCTTTTTCGTTCTCGAGTGTGATTGCCGACGCCGGGCACTCACTGACACAGGTTTCACAGCCGGTGCATTTATCTTTGTCTACTACTGCTACCATGGCCGTTTACTCCACGAGTATTGCCTCAGAAGGGCAGAGGTCAACGCAGGTCTGGCAGTCTATGCACAGATCCTTGTCCACCTTGGCTTTCTCGTTCTCTATTGCGATTGCCGTGGTGGGACAATCACCCACGCATGTTTCGCATCCGGTACATTTATTGGTGTCAACGATTGCAACCAACTTGTTCACTCCATCGTATATGTTAAGCAAAAGATAAAAAATAGGTTTCGCTATTACTCTTCAATCAATTACCGGTATATTTGGCATTTTTTTGTTTTTTCCGGTATACTGCGAACAATTGGCAGGAATATAATTTCAAATTATCAAAGTTGTGATGTGAAACCGGAACAAATTTTTAAAAAAAAACTGAAGCGGACCAAAATCCGGTTTCGGAATGATAAAAAAAATATTATTTTCCAAGGTTCAGCACATCGCTCATACCATAAATACCGGGTTTTTTACCAACAACCCAGCGTGCTGCATGGAGAGCACCGGTCGCAAAAACTGACCGGTCATATGCCCTGTGGGAGAGTTCGATGGTTTCAAAATTCTTTGAAAACATCACCTTGTGGTCTCCTACTATATCACCACCTCGTATGACATGTACTCCTATCTCATCTGAGCGTTCCATCATACCCTCCCGGCCGTATACCTTTTTTCGAAAACCCGCTTCCTGGTCAAGAATCTGCAGAATTGTTTTTGCAGTGCCACTTGGTGCATCCTTTTTGTTCCGGTGATGGGCTTCGATCACTTCAATATCATAATCTTTCAGGAGCTTGCCGGCATCCCGCAGGAGCTGCCAGAATATATTGACACCCAGTGAAAAGTTGCTGGAGATGACAGCCGCAACATTCCCCTGAATTGCCTGTTCCATCTCTGCCCGCTGTTCGTTCGTAAATCCTGTAGTGCCCACGACCAGTGCTACCTTGTTACGGGCAGCCATTTTTACATTCCCTACCGCAGCCTGCGCGATGGTAAAATCGATAAGTACATCAGGCTTTGTGCTCTGGAGGAGATTTTCAGCATTTTTCGATTCAACGATATCGACTCCGAAAAATGAACCAGGTTTAAGGTTGATACCACCAACCAGCTCAAGATCCGAAGATTCGCTGACCATGCGGCCAATGGTCTGACCCATACGGCCGGAGGCGCCACATACAGCCACTTTTAGCATGCGTTACTTCACCGCACCCGTTTTTTTACAGCCGTTTTCGTTTTCCCGGCTACGGCTTTTTTTGCCTTTTTTTGTGGAACAGTGGGTATTTTCACACTTTTATTCGGAATTGAAGCAAGGATTTTTTTAAGTTGTTCGGTCTTCTTTTCATCAAGATCATCGAGAGGAAGCCTGACCGGCCCACCCGCCATGCCAAGAAGTTCAACTGCCTTTTTTACCGGAATCGGGTTTGTGTCGATAAACATCGCCCGTAAGAGTGGCGACAGGGCATAGTGGAGGACAAGTGCTTTCTGGTAGTCACCGTGCTTCATCGCTTCGTACATGGCCACCATGCGTTCAGGGTCTACATTGGCTGCAACCGATATGACACCAGATCCACCGAGTGCCATTATCGGGAGCGTGATGTTGTCATCACCGGAAATCACCAGAAAATCATCATCCTGTGTTTCTTCAATGATCCTCGATATCTGTCCGATATTACCACTCGCTTCCTTGATTGCAACAATATTTGGGTGCCGTGCGAGTTCTGCTACAAGATCAGGCTCGAGATTCTGTCCTGTCCGGCCCGGGACATTATACATAATGATCGGAATATCAAGGTCTGCAAGTTTTGTATAATGCTTGATGAGCCCTGAACGGTTTGGCTTGTTGTAATACGGGCTTATAACAAGAACGCCATCAGCGCCGATGTCCTTTGCAGCCTTTGTCAGTTTTAAGGCTTCTGCCGTGTTGTTAGAACCAGTACCGGCAAGCACAGGGATCCTGCCGTTCACCTTGTCAACGGCAATCTCAATCACTTTTTCGTGCTCTTCAAACGTGAGCGTTGCCGATTCACCGGTAGATCCGCAGGGCACAATCCCGTGGACACCACAGGAAAGGAGAAACCCGATGTTCCGCTCAAGACCCTGGACATCAAGGTCCATCGCAGAGTTTCTTTTAAAAGGGGTAATGATTGCTGGAAGGACACCTTCGAACATGAATAAAGTTATGAGCGTCTCTTGGTATTTATTTTTCTCGTGATATACCCGGCGATGCGGTTCCGGACACGCTTGCTTCCAATTACTGTCGATTTACCAAGCTGCTGCTTGTTTTCATCGAAGCTGTTGGAGAAATAGTCCCGCTGCTTAGCCAGAAGTTCAGTACCGAGTGATTTGATGTATGACGGTTTGATTCCCATGTGTATTTCCTCAAAGTTCTATATTTATAATGCGGTTCGATATCATAATAATATTGTTCGATACGTCGACTGGATCTTCACCAAAAAGACGGATTATTACTTCTTTACCCTTTCCCCCGGTATCATAGCATACGTCGGGTACTCCCTGTTTGCAACAGGTTGCAACGCCCCAGTCCATCGTACTGATCCACGGGGGTTCCAATGCTGGATCAAACGAAGTACATTCAAGGAGCAGGCTTTCAATGATTTCAATTACTTTTTCAGAATGACGCAGGGTCGCCGCACACCGCATGAGGGGATCAAATTTCATGGCAGTCAGCACTATTCGCGTGATTTCGTCATCCACACCAAAAGCACAGGGTCCGTTAGCACGCGGACTTCCGTTCATAGCGATAAGTCCGCCTTGTACTGCTGCAACACCCCCGCTCTCCCGTGCCCCACGGATAGCATACCCCAGTTTTGCCCCCAGTGCAGGAATAAGCCGGACATCCATGGATTGTTCGAGAAGTGTGACCGCCGTAGCAAGTTTTTCAAGCGCCACACTGCGTTCCTGGTTTGGATCCTTCATAATCGTACCAATGATGGGCACGACAAGTATTAAGAATAACTTTTACCTTCATCAAAATCTTCTGCTTTCGGATATACATATATCCTTTTACGAAGAAAGATTCCTGTAATGGATCCACGACTCCTTGATGTGATCATAGGTCTATCAGGCTTTCTTGTCCTGATTGTTATGCTTGCCCTGCTCCCCATGGTGATGATGGCTGGTATAGCCTATCTCGCGGCAATTCTGATTTTTATTCTCTTCCTGTCAGGAGCCGGATATCTGGTAAATGAGAAAATTATCTAGGCGATGCCGGGGGATTATCTGTTGTTGGAGCCCCCTCTTTTTTCGTTTTGGGTGAATATTTCTTTTTTTGCCGGTAATAATTTAACGGATGGTTCACAGTTTCACATATTTTATCCCGGTTCACACAGAGTCCTGTTGTCTTCATTGCAGCACATGCCGGTGCTGTGTATTCTGTACCTGATCCTCCCCGTCCGGTGATATGCTCTACCTGGTACATCGTTTTTTCCGGATCAAAATCCGGTGACCTCGCATACATCCCGGCAATCTCAGCCACATTCATACCTATTGAATGAATAAACGTGGTGAGGGCGAAGCGACCGGCATGGGTGAGATTGGTACCACCAGTCAGCGCTAAAACAAGTGCCTGCATACAGGGAGGGAAGGCATTTTCATCAATGGCACCGAACTGCTGGAGCATCTGCTCCTGGTACACTTTTTTTATCGATGTAACTTTCGGAGCAAGTTGTTCACAGATAAAAGACGGTACTTTATGAGGGAGATCATGACGTATGACGAGGCGTGTTCGTTCCCGTAATAATTCATACCGCTCTTCTTTTTTGATCTCAACAAAACCCTGGGACAGATGGCGATTTACGAGCCTGAAACGATCTTCGTGGAGGGGAGAGACCAGCTCCACATAATCGGTTAGCGGCATCCGGTCCTGGATGATCTGGATTCCCAGTTCGTTTGCAAGAGCGATGCATAACCTCGAATAACCCGTATCTTCCAGCCGGTAATTCTGGTTCCACTCTTCTTCATTAACTAAAAAATAATACATCCGTTCAGCCTCATACCGGGTCAACCGGTCAATGAGCTGTTTATCATTCACACAGGAAACAATAATCCGGGCAAGCGCATAAGCGGCAATCTCATCATCAGCCGAATCCGATACCACGGGGGCAAATATTTTTTTTGGGGATATTGAATCATGGACCCGTGTTATGGCAAGGTTGATTAACGATTCTCCTTTCGTGTCTTTTAAGAGTGAATCGAGTGTTGAGAATCTGGCCTTGATATGGTCCTGGGCTTTTTTTAAAAAGGGAAAATGGGTAAGTTCCTTTGGTGATGGCTTATAGTCCATCAGTCAGCCTCTATCCGAGGTGCCAGAAGGTACTCCACATGGCCGTTGCCTCCCGCAATAATAAAGGAGAACCTGACCGGGTGGTCGATACCAAGGTATATTTCCACCTCGGCAGCCTTACCCATGACCTTCCCCATATCTTTTAAGTAATCAAGGGAGAAGAGCGATCGTGCCTCTACTGGTGTCAGTGATTTAAGCTCATCTTTACTGAACTCACGCCGGATATTGTCCGTATCCCCTTCGGCAATCAGGTAAAAAGTCTGGTCCTTGGGATTGATTCCAAGCGCAATCTTATCGGAGATCACCGCAGCCGCTTTCATCGCATTGTTGAAATCGTCACCGGTAATTACAATCTTACCCGGAAGATTTATCGTCGGCGGGTTGGGATCTTTCCTTATTGTGTTCGTATCCAGGAGGGTAATGGAATAATGATACCCATGGGCTGATACTGACATCTTCTGGGCATTTTCAGCAAGTTCGAGACTGATAAGGTCGCCTTTGCCAGCCATACCAAATATATTTTTCATTTTCGTAATATCAATGCCCAGCTGACTTTTTGTTGCTTTGAATGAATCGAATGCTTCTTTTTTCAGCTCGATTCCTATCATAGCTACATTTGCCGTGTCAACAGCTCGCGTGGAGATTCCATTCTCATCAGTATGCAGCCTGCACTCAGGGACGAGAGCCGAAATCGCATCGATAAATTCCCTAAACACGTCTGCATCAATGGTTGCTTTTAACATCGCTTGTCTCACTTCTCCTCTTTTTGACCGGATATAAAAACTACCCTTTTTCTGAACTCTTTTTATGACATTCCTCAATAATTACCATTTTCAGGGTCTTTTTATGTACGGTTTGACCATTCTATGTTACGTTATTTATTATTCCATAGTAATTGGTTGTTAACGGTTACTTGGAGTAATAACAAATAATAACGTGATACTTTTTAGATGTAAAAATCTCTTTGTTTCTTCGTTCAATTATATTTATTGTTTTAAAGTAAGGATCTCATTTGAGGATTTCATAAGGCAGCTGGCACACTCATCTGTGCTTCCTTTCAATACGCAAATTCCATCAACTGTGGTCGTCTGGATACAACAATCACACCCCCACCCCTTTTATTTGCCAAAAGAACATGAATATGAAGTCACATTCATCAATTTGAAAAAGAAGGAAGTCATATCGATACGTTGTCTAGGTTTCTTTGTAATCAACCCTGTACGTTTCGGTCTGTGTTGTTGCTTCGACACCAGTTACCTTAACGGATGTCGCGTCAAGCGTGCAGAATGCCTCGGCCATTCCTGTCTCGCCGGTTTTGAGTGATGGAAGAGATGCAGTTTCCTCATCGATTTTAATCCCGTTTTTATCATAGCATCCGAGGATAACATCAAACCTCGCCTCAACAGATCCAATATTTTGTCCAGTTACTGTTGCCATCCCGTTATTATCGAAGGATACATTCAGACTAACGGACTCTTCTTGTGATGAATCCGATGAAGAGCTTGATGAAGTGCTTGTACAACCTGTTATCAGGATTGCTACAACACAGAGAAAAAGAAGGGATCGTCTTATGCGTTTTTTCATGTTTTTTGGTTATATTCGGGAGAGATAACCTTTTCCTTTTTTATACATCCGTTAAAATTGGGGGTACTTTATAGTCTTTTTGCTTCGTATCCAATCAGTTTTTAAATGAGATATTTTTCTAGCATATGGCATAACCGGATTGATAATGATAGCGAACATTGAACTGTCTCCTGATTACCGCAGGAAATAATATCCCAGTCCTCCACAAAAAATTGCACAAAAGGAGATCACCAGGGAAATATTGATGGCTTGTTCCTTTCGGGACATTGCAGACCATGCACTTTTCTGTGTCTTTGCACCATATGCAATAGAAAGGCCGATGCCCGTCCCGGCTAATGAACCGATTGCTGCTACCATCAGGATTTCAAATATGCTCACATTCATATATACCCGCTGTTTTGAGTCATGTGATTCCTCAAAGTACCTGATTGTTTCATGCCGTATGTCTGATATCTATTTTGTCTCCGGGTTGTAGTACTTTTACCCGGATATCTGTTGTTCGCTCAATTGCTTCCTTGAACTGGATAGGATCTGCATTGATCTTGGCCCACGTATTATAGTGTATCGGTATTACCATTTTTGCACCGATAAAGTTCGCTGCCATCATCGCTTCTGCGGTGCCCATCGTGTATCGTCCACCGATAGGAAGCAGTGCAACGTCGGGATGATAAAGGTCTCCAATGAGTTTCATATCGGAAAAAAGCGCAGTATCGCCAGCATGGTAGATCTTCACGCCATCAATCCCGATTACAAACCCTGCTGCAGTGCCGCCATAGCAACCGACACCTGCCTCTTCTATCCACGAGGAATGTACAGCAGGAGTCATGGTAAACGACACACCATCAATAATCGCGGTACCCCCGATGTTCATTCCCTCCACAGGCAGACCCTTTCCCTTGAGGTACTTGGCGATCTCAGTAATAGCGATTGTCTTTTTACCGAGTGCCACAGTCTCGCCAAGATGGTCTTCATGCCCGTGTGTAACGACAACGATATCCGGTTTTGTAAAAAGAACACTATTCCCTTCAATGAAAGGATCAATCAGGATCTTTTTTGATCCGGTTAGCAGTACGCACGAATGCCCAAGCCAGGAAAGTTGCATATATGCTGATCTGATTACCGGTGGATGAAATTTACCATCAGAAATCATTAAAGACAGCAGGCGGAAGTGTAGTTACACTAAAAAGAGATGAATGTCTGAACGGAAGGACATTTACATTACATCAATCAGTTCAGCTTCTGTGATATCAATGGAATCCCCCAGACTGTCCGCAGTGGCGCTTCGGGTCATCTGCTCGGATATGTCCCGGTCTTCCATAACGTCCCGGACCCGGTCAATGTAGGGGTCAATGGTGGGATCTTCCTGCTCCTCTATCACATGCCGGTATTCACGGAGCGTCGATGGGCTGATGCCCAGTTCCTCGGAAACCTCTTTCATGGTCTTTCCGGACTCGATTAGCTTTTCCATCATCATCTTATCAAAAGGCATCTTGAAATCGAGCTCGCGGAAGAGTTTGAGCCTTACCCGTGCACGTGCGACTGTCTTGCTAAGTTTTTCATCCCCGAGGTAGCGGGCAATTTCTGTGTCATTCTTACCCGCGTAAAACAAGGTGACAAGTTTTGCAAGCTGGATCGGTTTCAAGGACGTTTTGAAAATTCCCTGTTCAGTGATCTCTCGCATTACGAGAGCAACCTCACGTTCGATTGCGTCACTGTCTCTTAAAGTACCATGGATATTCTTCATAGGCTCGACAATCTTTGTCTTGCCAGACATGGTGCTGAAGAGTTTTAGAAGCTGTACCTTGCGTTTGTCTTCGGTCATTGCATACCCCGTTATGGGATTAGGATATACAATAAATCGCCTCCTATTTAATCCTATCTTAAAGCATTGTTTGACCAAAAAACCTTTAAATTAGTGATGGATTGTATAAAAAAATGGACCTGATACTACAGGCACTCAATTTTATCGCTGATAATTTTTATAAAAACTGTTCAGAAGACGATCCATTCAGGCACTCAAGTTCATCATTCATTACTAATTCACGTAAAATTTTCCTTATATGGCAATACGGACCTTTTTCATATACGGTCAGACTGATAATCTGATAATTGGCATCTGATGAGTCCTGTTCTTCCTTATATTCTTTAATGGAATACGTTGAATTCTCCTTCAGGATAGTGTTTAATACACTGGATTTTGATTCCAGATTATTTTTTATCCGTAGTACAAAATAGCTCATATTCAGCCTCTTGTTGATTATCTGATTGGGAAACAATAATTCTATTCTTTTTTATGAATACATTTTTTTTATGTTGTGCAGGTCCCTTGTTTTTCACGTTCCCATGATGAGGGTTATAATATCAGTGAGGGATAATTGATTTAGATAATCTGGAATTACAAAGAAGTGATAACGAGTGATACAGGGATCTGACGATGTTTTTGAGAAAGTGATGGACCTTGCAAAACGCCGTGGTTTTATCTGGCCTACATCCGAATGCTATGGTGCTGTTGCGGGTTTTATCGATTATGGTCCTCTCGGGGCAATGATGAAGCGGCGTGTCGAGGATATCTGGCGGAATTTTTACGTCATCCGTGAAGGGTATTACGAGATTGAATGCCCAACGATAGCTCAGGAGGCAGTTTTTATCGCTTCCGGACACGTGAAAGGTTTTTCTGACAAGATGTGCCAGTGTCCGCACTGTAAGGAATACCTTCGTGCCGACCATGTTGCTGAAGGGGGAAACATACTCAATGCCTCCATTATGAATAATAATGATCTCGCCGATGCTATCACCTCCTGCAAATGCCCTGCCTGTGAAGAGGTGCTTGGGAACGTAACAGTCTTCAATTTCAACCTTATGTTTTCGACTACCATCGGTCCGGGCTCACAGAGGATCGGGTACCTCCGTCCAGAAACCGCACAGGGAATGTTCGTCGACTTTGCGCGCCTGCTCAGATTTTATCGGGACAAGCTGCCCTTTGGTGCAGTGCAGATCGGAAAATCCTACCGGAACGAGATTTCACCCCGCCAGGGTATGATCCGTCTCCGTGAGTTTACGCAGGCAGAAGCAGAAATTTTTGTCCACCCGGATCAGAAGAACCATCACCCCTCGTTTAAGCGGTATGCAGAATACCTGGTACCTTTGCTCACCTATGTCCAGCAGCAGAACTGCACGGATCCTGTTGAAATCACTATGCGAGAGGCAGTTGACCAAAAAATAATCGCCAACGAGTACGTTGCCTATTATGTTGCCCTTACTCATGAGCTGCTGATAACAATTGGTATTAAACCCGAACGACTGCGTTTCCGCCAGCACCTTCCTGATGAGCGTGCGCACTATGCTACTGACTGCTGGGATGCAGAAGTATTTTCCCGACGTTTTGGCTGGGTGGAAACGGTAGGTATTGCGGACAGGACTGATTATGACCTGAAAGCTCATGCCGGGCAGAGTGGCACTCCCATGACGGTCTTCATCCAGTATGATAAACCGAAGAAAACTGAGCGTCAACGTATTATCCCGAATATGAGTGTGCTTGGCAAACAATACCGTACGAAAGCAAAAATGATCTTTGCTGAACTTGAAAAAGCGATGCCCACCCAAGAAGGTGCCGAGATAGTGGTGGATGGTGAAACTATTCATATTCCAGCCAATCTTTTTGAAGTCCGCAATGAAGTGATGGATATACGCGGTGAAGATATTATCCCGCATGTGATCGAACCTTCGTACGGGATTGACCGCATGTGTTATGCGGTCCTGGAACAGGCATATGATGAGGATATCGCAGATGGTGAAACCCGGACGGTAATGCACCTGTCTCCTGGCGTCGCACCGGTCCAGGTCGCTGTTTTTCCGCTTATGACCCGCGATGGTCTTGATATCATCGCTGATGAAATTACCCAAACCTTCCATAAACGGGGGATACTTGCCGAATATGATGACAGCGGTGCCATCGGGCGCCGGTACAGGCGCCATGATGAGATCGGGACGCCATGTGCGATAACCGTTGATTATGAAACCAAAGAGAGCAATACCGTCACTATCCGGGACCGGGACACCATGCAACAGATACGTATCCCGATCACAAAATTACCCGAGATAGTCAGGGCTCTTGTTGACAGAAGCATTACGTTTGCATCACTTTCACCAGAATAAAACCTTATGAGCTTCATCAGTCATCCCCTCATCAAACCAGATGCCATCGAGTCACGGGAGTACCAGCTTTCAATAGCAATGCGGGCGCTGGATGAAAATACGATAGTAATCCTGCCGACCGGTCTTGGTAAAACAGCAGTCGCGCTTCTTGTTGCGGCATCGCGGCTTTATAATGAGGGGGGACGGGTGCTTATGCTCGCCCCGACAAAACCACTCGTGGAACAACACCTCCGTTTTTTTGAAGGTTATCTTGAGGTAAAGAGCCGGCAGGGTTCGGAATTATCACCATTTGTCATGTTCACCGGTGAAGCCCCCCCCGTTGAGCGCACTGACGACTGGAACCGTGCAACAGTAATTCTCGCAACGCCCCAGGTGATAAAAAATGATCTTATTGCCGGTCGATACACGTTGAACGATGTGACACTCCTCATCGTCGATGAATGCCACCGTGCCGTAGGAAATTATGCTTATGTATTTCTCGCGCAACGATACCTTGCTACAGCGGGGAAACCCCGAATTCTCGCCATGACCGCTTCACCGGGTGGTGTGCCGGAGAAGGTGCAGGAGGTTTGTACAAACCTGGGTATCGCCCATATCGAGAACCGGACTGAAACGGATCCCGATGTGCGGCCCTATGTGTTCGAACGGGATCTTGAATATGTCAGTATCGATCTCCCCCCCGATCTCAAAGCCGCAATAATGATTATCAACGCGCTCATCGAAGAGCGTCTTGCACTCCTTGCCTCACTTCACTTTACTGTACCTAAACGCGAGAAACTGACCATGAAGGCGCTGAATGAGATCAACAGGCAGATCCAGCAGCGTATCGCAAACCGCGATCCTGTCGCATATTCGGCATCATCGGTGTATGCTGCATGCATGAAGTTACGGCACGCGATTACTCTTGCTGAGTCCCAGGGAAGTGAAGTATTGAAAGGGTATCTCGCGAAGCTGGTCGCTGAAGGTACGGGTTCTGGAGGCAGTAAAGCAAGCAAGGGTCTGGTAAAAGATCAATCATTCCGGGAACTTTTCGAGCGATCGCTTACCTGGTCTCATGAGCTCCATCCGAAGCCTGAGATCACACTGGATCTGGTACGAGAACAGTTAGAAGCGCATCCGGACAGCCGGGTCATTATTTTTGCCACCTACCGGGATACCGTGCAACTCCTGGTGGATTATCTCACAAAAAACGGCATTGCATGTGAACGTTTTGTAGGACAGGCAACAAAAGATGCCGAGAAGGGGCTCTCCCAAAAAAAGCAGATTGCTGCACTCTTTCGGTTTCGTGAAGGCGAATTTAAAGTGTTGATTGCAACCTCTGTTGGCGAGGAGGGACTTGATGTTCCCTCGACTGATATGGTTATTTTTTATGAAACAGTGCCATCAGAAATCCGTGCCATTCAACGTAAAGGCAGGACGGGCAGATCCCGTGCCGGCAGGGTAGTTGTGCTGGTGACCAAAGGGACCTCTGATGAAGTATTCCGGCATGTCAGCCAGGCAAAAGAGACGAGGATGCATAAGAGCATGCGGGCAATGGGTAACACAAATCCTTTACAGCAAAATCCCGTTCAGCCAGAACAGGCAAGTATTGACGAGTTCACCGTTCAGGGACCAAGAATTATTATTGACGACCGGGAGACTTCTTCAAAAGTTGTGGAGGTGCTTTCCGGACTGGGTGCCGATATCCGTCTTGAACGACTTCCCCAGGGAGATTATGCAATCGGTGACCGGATCCTGATCGAGCGAAAAACTGCCCGGGATTTTGTTGATACACTGATTGACCGGGATTTACTCGGACAGGTAAAAGCACTGGCAGAGGCTGTTGCCCGCCCGGTGATGATTATTGAGGGTGGAGATCTGGACACCCAGCGTGACATTCATCCGAATGCAATCAGGGGCATACTTGCTGCACTTACCATCGATATGGGGGTTCCACTCCTGTTTACCCGGGATGAGCAGGATACTGCACACCTGCTCTTTGTCCTCGCAAAACGTGAAGGTAGCGAGAGGGGTGAGCGGAAGGTCCACCCGCATAAATCCCACCGTTCTGCCCGGGAGGAACTGGAGTACATCATTTCAGCTTTCCCTGATATCGGTATGAAAAACGCCCGCCTTCTGCTCACACACTTTGGATCTGTTCAGGCAATTACCCATGCTGAACTTGGGGAATTAACCGCAATAAAAGGGATAGGAGAGAAGACCGCGCAAAAGATCTATGATCTCTGCCGTCATCCTTATAACTGACACAGGATCTGAAGAGCTTCGGTACCTGTTTTCACCGCGTTCATCAGGACAAGCACGTTATCCGGGTCCTTTTCATTTTGTATGCGCTCACAGAGAGAAACGATGGTTGTCACAACTTCATCCGCGAGCAATCCGCCTTCGCAGGACTCTTTATGGGGCTCATCACAGCTGCATTCATGCCCCTGTTCGTTATGTACTGGTGCAGCCGGTGCGGGGCGGGATTTTTCGTCTGTATTTCTCTCTGCACAGACAACACAAAGGGTCTTGCCTTTCACTTCAAAGAGCGGGCATCCACACGTTTTACAGCACTTTTCGAGCATTTTGCCTCCTTTAAGGAGGTATTCTGCCATGATTTCATCTTCCTTACGTACCGGCATAAAATCACCGTCGATTCAATATTTAACTTATATATGTCGGTTCTACGTATTAACTACAGGTACACAGGAAGGTGATACCATGCCTAATCCCGAAAAAACTATGGAAAACTGTGTTCTGATGCTGCAGCGCATTCAGGAAGACAGCTCAATACCCCGAAACATCCGGCGCGTGGCTGATGAGACCCGGACATTGCTTACCAACAATTCCAAGGCAATGGGACTGCGCGCTGCAGAAGCAATTTCAAAGATTGATGAAATCTCCAATGATCCCAATATGCCGATTCATGCCCGGACCAGGATCTGGGAGCTCGTGTCGCAACTGGAGACAATCCCCCTTGACTAGGACGCGATCCGACCTGACTCTATTTTTGAATTTTTAACAAGGAGAAGACCTGATCTACCATCCAAATACGGATTCTGTTTTTAATTGCGGACTATAGACCATATCCCGAAAAGCCGGTAGATAAAAAGCGTCTCTATAGTAGGACTATCGGAAAAGCAGTAAGGGAACATTTTCACGGAATCGGTAATTCCCTTGTATCCAGACTAAAAAAACGGGAAAATCCGTCCGGGGTCATATAGAACTTTAAATTTCTGGTAACGGAATTATACAAAACGGTAAACGCCTTTTGGTATATGCATTTCAAAACGGGCGCCCTGCTGGAATTCCCCGGATTCTGTTATGGTAATATCCGTAATGGACAGGATTTCCCGACAAAGGAATAATCCGAGCCCGGTATTTTTGCCAAATCCTCGATCGAAAATCATTTCCTTCTCCCGGGCCGGAATTCCGATCCCGTCATCTTCAATCCGGATTAACAGACCGTCGGGCAACTCAACCGATGAAAGATTCACGACAGAGACGTGATCACCATGTTCAACAGCATTCTGCAAAAGGTTATAGAATACCCGGTCCAGTAAGGGATCGGCAAATATTTCAAGTCCATCAACCGCAGATTCGAACCGTATTTTTTTTATATCGATGTGAATACAGGCTCTGTAGAATGTATCATTCACATTCTTCCAGCCCGGTGCCACAACTCCGAGATCCTGGTAAAGCTTGGTGAATTCAATATTCTCCGCAATCATCTTTGCTGCGGCTTTCAGCTTTTCAAGATACATGGAATATTGGGGTTCGGGAGGGTGATCGGTAAACAATTCAAGATATCCCCCAAGTACAGTAAGTTTATTCCGGATATCATGCCGGGTAATTTCCGCAAGGAGGTTGAGTTTCTTATTGGCGAGTTGCAGGGCATCCTGTGTTTTTTTAATGCCAGAAATATCATGGAAAATTCCCATTATGGAGCGCCGTCCTCCCAAATCGAGTATAGTTGAACTGATAATTACCGGGATGTGGTCCCCTTTTTTATCAACGACTTCCGCTTGTAAACCAGTGCCTTCCCGGGCATATTTTTTGAAATATGCCTGATATTTTTCTTTCTGCTCTTGCGGGAGAAGATCCCTGTCGTACATGGTCTGGATTTCAGCAAGTGTTCTCCCGATCATATTCTGTGCTTTATTATTTGCGTCAAGAAGGATCCCGGTTTCGGCATCCGAAATAAAAATTGCATCGTTTGCATGGTCCATGAGGCCCTGGTTCTTCTCATACGCAGACTTGAGTTCATCCTCAGCCCGTTTGCGGTCAGTAATATCCCGCACAAATGCAAAAACATAAGCCTGAGGTCCAAATTCTGTGTGATTGAACAGTATTTCTACGGGAATAATCGACCCGTCTTTTTTCCGGTTGGTGTCCTGGACGGTAATATATTTTCTCTCTTTCATATGAGGCCAGAGATTACCCCAATTGGTTTTTATGAACCTTGGGTTGATATCCCCAACGGAAAGTCTGGTAAATTCCTCCCGTGAATATCCGAGCATTGAACAAATGGTGTCATTGAAAAAAGTAATCCCACCGTTTTTGTTGATCCAGAGGATACCTTCGGCAGCATTGCTCACCGTTGACTTCATCATGCGAAGTTCCTCTTCTGCTTTTTTCCTCCGGAATGCCTGTCGTATCTTATGACTCAGCTCACTGAACTGGGCACGTGGATCTCCCCCTTTCTGGAGATAGAAATCTGCACCATTATTGATGGCCTGAATTACCACTTCTTCGCGTCCCTTGCCGGTAAAGAGGATAAACGGGATGTCTGCAAATTCCATCCTCACCTGTTTGAGGAATTCTATACCGTCCATTACCGGCATCTGATAGTCCGAGACAATAGCATCAATCATACCCTCTTTAAGGAGAAGCAAACCTTCCCGGGCAGAAGTAACTGTAACAACGGAGAATCCCCCTTCCCGTTCAAGAAAAAGTTTACAGAGGTCGAGCAATTCCGGCTCGTCATCTACATAAAGGAGGGAAATCATTAATTTTATTATTGTTGAGTCAAGGATTTAGTTTTTTGTTTAAAAAGTTTTTTAAAAAGTAAAAAATATCGGCGGTTGTTGAAAAACCTGTAGTAAAATATCGCTGATTTTGTTCCATTGATCCTCGATATGTTGGGTGTATCCGCTGTCAGTTCGCATCTGACAGATATCGTCGCGAGGTTCCGCAGCGATAAAAAAGGAGCGTTTTATTGAGTTTTCGTTAAAAAATTTTAAAGAGTATTGTTTCTTTTTCAAGCTCCGGAATTAGACTTATTCCGGGTTCCGGTACGGTTCTGCCAGTCATGAGCCAGAACAATTGGACCAGTCTTTATCGATCCGGAACAAACAGGTTCAATTTAAAATTGTGGTTGTTGAAAATCCGGATTTTAATGATTTGGATACGTTAACAAAACACAATAGAGAGAGCAACCCTGAAATTTATTAATGATGTTGAGAACTTCTTTTTTTAAGCACTAAGACCAACACTGATGCTAACCCCCTGCACCGGGAATTAAAAAAGATCAGCACTAAAGCAGCATATCAAAATCCTCGCTGATACTCCGAAGTACATTAAAAAAACATCCTTACAAAAGCGGGCTTTTTAAAAACAGGGTGTCTTCATTTCCGCATTTTAAGATTACGGTGCGGTACGGAACGCATCCCCGGGAACTACTATTTCAAACCGTGCACCTTTTTTAAACTCGCCGGTCTCCCGGATCGATAAACCGGTACTTGCAAGGATCTTCTGTGCCAGAAAGAGCTCGAGCGTCTTTCCGTCGCCCGGTTTCCATTCGAAGAGGCGGTCTTTTGTTTCCGGTACAATTCCAATACCATTATCAGAAACTATAATGATGAGTCCTGTAGTTGTGCGCTGATAGGATACGTCAATATGGGTCACTTTTTCCCCAAATTTATGAGAAAAGTTAAACAGAAGATAGAACGCTTTTTCAAAAAGTGGATCTGCAAAGACTTCAAGGTTGTCCTGCTGTACGTTTAACGTAATTGAATCAGTTTCAACTTCAAGGAATGCGTGATGAATGACGGTTGGTATCTTTTGCCAGAGGGGGAGATCTGCGCCAAGATTTTCATATTCCCGGGAAAAGATAATTTGTTTTTGTATGGTTTTTGTTGCGGTCTGGGCGCGAGTGAGATGTTTTTGTAATTCAGGTTCCTGTATACCATACGCTGCAAGTTCGAGGGAACCACTTATAACCATCAGCTGATTCAGGATATCATGCCGAATCTTGCTGGAAAACATGTCAAGATTCTTCCTGGCAATCTTCTGGGCATTCTCAACCCGTTTCTGATCGGATATGTCAAAAACAGAACACTGGATAATATGATGATCCTTGAATAACGTCATTTTACTAAAAAAATCTACGTCGATTATCTTGCCATCTTTTGTTTCCAGAGGAACGTCTTTGTAGTGGATTTGTTTTGTTTTCTTCACGTCTGAATAGAATTGCTCGGCGAGCAATGTTCCTTTGAAAAAACCGATATCCTCAAGTTTTCTGCCAATCAGATTTTCCCGGGAATAACCAGTAACTATGGTAATAAAGGAATTTGATTCGGAAATCTTACCCGTATCAGGTTCCAGAATTAGGAGACCATTATCCGCTGTTTCAAATATCCAATGGAATTTTTCATCTTTCTGATGAACTTCACTGATATCAGTTATCGATTCAATTGCGCCGGAAAGCTGCCCGTTTTGGTCATAGAGAAGAGTAGCAACAACCTCAAGAGCAATAGGCTTCCCTATCAGGTTGGGAACCTGTATTTGGGCCCGGAGGCAACCACGGTTCCGCTGAACAGCGGTATAATGGGAGTTTTCGATTTCTGCATCTGATGCAAAAACCAGATCTAGGAGTCCTGGGATTCGTTCACCCAAAATCCTGAAGGAATATTCATAATTTCCCAACCCTATTACCTGCTCGGCACTGGCAGCAGTGAGTTTCTCCATAGCTTTGTTCCAGATGATGATGGTGCCCGTTGTATCTATGGCAAATGTCGCTTCCGGGAGGAAATTTATAATTTCAGTCAGTCGATGTTCCGAAAGTTCCAGTTCCTCTTGTATCCTCCGGAGATTTTCATCCCTTTCAGTTGTTATTAGTACATAGGAGATTTCTTCTGAGATTCCATTGAGCATCCGAATCTCACTTTCGGTAAAAAAGTTTTTCTCATAGGAGTAAAGAGTTATCACACCGTGGGTGGTTTTACCGGTACTTATCGGAAATGCTGCCGCTGATCGGTAACCCTTGCGGAAGGCATCATTTTCCCACATCTGCAGGTCAGGGAACGCATGGATGTCATTGCAGATGGTATACTTCCCTTTCCTTATTGTGGTGACCGTTGGTCCCTGTCCATTGATAATATCCTCAGATAATAATCTGATTTTCCCAAAAAAATCATCCACAGCCCCGCTCGCAAAGACCGTCTCAATTCTGGTTTTTTTGGTATCCTCAAATCCTATCCATGCCATCACAAATCCCCCCTCCTGGACCATGATCTTACACACTTCCTGTGCAAGTCCCGAGCGGTCATGGATATGTATTACTGCTTCGTTTACCCGGCGGAGTATCGCATCAATGCGGTTAAGACGCGCGATCTTCCGCTCACTTTCCCTGAATTCAACAGCGCGTCGTATTTCATGGGATAATTCTTCAAACTGGGATTTTTGATCTACGCCTTTACTGACATAATGATCGGCCCCGTTTTTAAGGGCTTCAACAATTATCTCATCCCGGTTTTTACGGGTAAAAAAAATAAAGGGAAGTTTTGGGAACTGCTCACGAACGCTTTTGAGTACCTGAATACCATCAACAGTCGGCATTTCATATTCAGCGATAATTGCATCATACGAAGTAGTTTTCATCAGGTTTAAGGCATCGACTGCGGATTGCGAAGTCTCTACACGGATATCCGAATCACGCTGCAAAAAACGCTTGCCCAGGTCCAGAAGGACAGGGTCATTATCAATATAAAGAACCGATATCACTACAACCCACTTCAGCAGACTTCACAATTCGCTCTATTTACATTCTGTAATAACGTAATAAATATACAGGTCGTCATTGTGCTTAAACAGCTTTATGAACCTGTTTTTATTTTTTCTCCTTTATCAATCCTCCAGGGTAAAAATGTTTTTAAGATGTTGCGTTAAGAGTATTCTTTAATGCTACGCACGCCGCGTACATTTTTTTAAGCAACGACACCTATATGTTCCTGATTTATGGACTTCCTTTCCATTATCCTGATCATTGCTGGTCTGGTTTTATTTGAAACGATAACCAGCATTGATAATGCCATTATTAATGCCGAAGTGCTCTCAACTATGAGTGAGCGGGCAAAACGCTGGTTTTTACTATGGGGACTGATATTTGCTGTCTTTGCGATCCGCGGGCTGCTGCCCTGGCTGATTGTCTGGTTGTCTACTCCTTCTTTAGGCCCTGTCGATGCATTTACCGCGACATTCTCAAGTGATCCTCTCGTTATTGCGGCAATTGAACAGTCTGCTCCCATTCTCCTGATGGGAGGTGGGACATTTTTGCTTTTCCTCTTCCTCAACTGGCTGTTTCTCGAGAGTAAAAATTACGGCCTGAAAGGAGAGCGTTATATTGCCTCCAAAGGTGTCTGGTTCTTTGCCATTGTGTCTATCCTGCTTACCCTGCTTGTCTGGTTTGCTCTAAAAAGGGATCCCCTCATCGCTTTTGGCGCTGTTGTTGGTTCGACTGCATTTTTTATCGTCCACGGGTTCCGGCAGAACGCTGAAAAGGCTGAGGAAAAGATGCTCCATTCCTCGGGGATGACTGACCTGAGCAAAATCTTTTATCTTGAAGTTATCGATGCCACGTTCTCTATTGACGGTGTTATCGGTGCCTTCGCGTTCACCATGGCGGTCCCCCTGATACTGGTTGGCAATGGTATCGGGGCGTTTGTAGTACGGGAACTGACCATACGCAATGTAGACAATATCAAAAAATACCGGTATCTAAAAAATGGGGCAATGTATTCCATCTTCTTTTTAGGAATTATTATGATTCTGGATAGTTTCGGATTTCATATTCCGTCATGGATCTCGCCCGTTATAACGTTTGGTGTTGTCGGGTTTTTCCTCTTTAAATCAATGCGGAAAATTCCGCGGGCGCAAGGATGAAAAAGAGCCGGGCACAAGATCTGATGATTGTTTTTTGGGATAATTTTTTTTAATTTTTGGGTTATGGCAGGTACGGCTGTACTACCGGTAAAATATGGGAGATATTACCGGGGGATTTTATATGAGGAAAAAATTCGCCCGATCTGTCCGATCTTATCCATGCACCACAGACCGGTTTTAAGCACCGGCACGATAAGGTTCATCCCTCCCTCCATTTCTTTTGACACTTCGTTCAGCCGTTCCGGGATGGGCAGATGCTGGGGACAGATTTTTTCACATCTGCCACATTGCCTGCACAATCCAGCGTACGATATATCGGAGAGTAATCCTCCGTGACGCCCGATATACTGGAATTTTGCACTCCGGTCATGGGGGAAAAGATGATGCGCATTATAGAGCGAGAAACAACCAGGAATATCAACACCTGCAGGACAGGGCATACAATACCCACAACCCGTGCACCCGACTTTCATCAGTCGCTGGTAGGTGTCGCGCACCCGGGCAATAATCGCCAATTCAGGTAATGAAAGTGAATTCGGGAGAGCTTCTCCTGCAACCCGCAGATTTTCATCAATATGACGTTCATCGTTCATACCGGAAAGCACAACCGTCACATCAGGATGGTTCCACACCCAGCGAAGCGCCCATTCAGCCGGTGATCGTTTTACCGGGGCATCATCCCAGATTTTTTTAATTTCATCCGGCAGCAGCCCGGCAAGACTGCCACCGCGGATTGGTTCCATGATCATGATGGCAATGCCTTTTCCTGCAGCGTAGGCAAGACCTTCAATACCAGCCTGCTCATGCTCGTCAAGATAATTAAACTGGATCTGGCAAAAATCCCAGTCATAAGAATCGACGATCGCTTTGAATGTTGCTATATCACCATGGAACGAGAACCCGGCATTTATAATCCTCCCGTCATTTTTCGCCTTGTCCAGAAATTCCCGTACACCCAGGTTTTTTACCTTCTCCCAACTGAGGTTTCCAAGACCGTGTAGCAGGTAATAATCGATATGACTGGTACCAAGCGTTGATAACTGCGAATCAAGAATATAGTCCATATCCGGCTTTGAACGCACTGACCATGGGGGAAGTTTTGTCGCAATCCTGACTTTATCCCGGTAACCATCAGCAAGCGCACGGGCGAGTACTTTCTCGCTTTTCCCTAAATGGTAAGCAGGAGCCGTATCAACATAATTTACGCCGTTATCAATTGCATATCGCAACTGCCGGATTGCACGTTCTTCATCAATACCACCTCGTTTTTTTTGCGGCAGCCGCATATAACCGAACCCGAGAATAGAGAGTTCATCGCCGGTTTTAGGGACTTTACGGTAGAGCATAAGGGACACATTCTTTTTTTAAATTGTCTGATCAGTTATCTGCATTGGGGATGGAGATATATTATTTTACGTAAATTTCAGGTCGAATGGATCAGAACAGAAAAATAACGGGGTGTCTGGCTATCTCCCCCCATAGGACCTGACATGTTTCCAGGCATTGTGGTACAGGGCGAATGTAGTATCATCCTCATCGTAAATCCTGGGATCTTCCCTCAGGTACAGCTTCCGGTCCTCACCTATCGGACAGACCTTGATGCATAGACCGCACGGGGATATATCACTCTTGTATAGTGCTTCTGACCGCGTGGCACAGGTCTTCTTATCAGTCAGCCCTTCCGGATATGCCCTGCCATCCAGGGCTTTTACCGGACAGATATCCACGCATTGCATGCATTTTGTACATAAAGGCCTCTCCATTACCGGATCCGCTGGAATGTCCGCTGCAGTAAAAATCGAGACAAAACGCACTCTCGGTCCGAATTTTTCAGTCAGCAGCATATTGTTTATACCAAAATTTCCCAGCCCTGCAAGAAAAGCAGCATGGCGGTGAGAGAAAAACGTGAGGGGTTTTTCCTTTAAGGAACTTATCGATCCATACCCGTCCCGGGGGATCCAAAGGGAGGGGAACCCTTCGGTATTCAAAAATAAGGAAATCCGGTACCCGTTCGTATCCAGCAGGGTATTGACTGTCCGGTACAATTCGTGGTAGTAGATAGAGGGGGATGTTTCCACAATCGGCAGGTTTACCGGAAGACCGATGACAATAACGGTTTGAGTTTCAGAAAAAATGGACCGTGGCCGGAAATCCTGGGGAACCCATGGTTCGAACAAAGGTTTGTCCCATCGGCAGGCTGGGGCGAAACCCACGAGCGGAATGTCGAGTTCTGCACACTTGGCGATAATTTTTTGTTTCAGCGTGATGTTCATGATTCTTCCCTGATACTGGAAGTGACAAATGAATTTGGTACTATACTATTTTTCCGGATTTGCATCCTTTTTATAGATCTACCGGACCGCTGGTTATGATTTACCCTGCTAAAACACCAGGGGAAAACCGAATGACCTACGACTATGGCTTTTGTTGCCGATCCTACATTACGGGTAGATCGTTCCCGGTGAGTAATAATTCTTGTGCCGGGATAACTCGTAAATCTGATACGGAATCCTATCAGTGCATTGTTTTAGGGGCGTTATATTTAGCATGATCGGGCTGTCCTCCCCATGAGCACATCACCCGGGACAAACATTATTTCCGGAATTTACCTTTATCCTCTTGACAATTTATGGATACATAATCGTGCTTCAGCCCTCTGCCTTTTCCACATAACCTGCCGGATTAAAACGAAGAGTGATAAGCAAAAAAGACTAAAAAACTCATTCGTTTCCTATAACCGTGCACACGATCGTCCGCTCACGTCCTGCGTTTACATCCAATTCAAGGAGGACAATCTGTTGCCAGGTCCCGCACATCAGGGTACCTCCCTTTAAAGGAATGGTGAGTGAAGGGCCAACCAGAGCCGCCTTGACATGTGAACGACCGTTTCCGTCTCCCCACCGTGTATTATGAGCATACTCAGCGTTATCCGGGGCGAGGACAGAGAGTGCCCGTTTGAGATCATTGAGTGCACCCGGTTCGAACTCAATAGTTGTAAGCGCCGCTGTTGAGTGCTGGACAAAGAGGTGGATGATTCCCTGATGTATTTTACTGTCCCTGACCACGTTATTAACGTAAGGTGTTACGTCAATAATATCTCCTTCGCATTTTGAGCTGACTGTAATACTTGTCTGAAACATCCGTTCACCGTACATCATTTCTTAATTCTCCGGTAAAAAATAATTCCTGATCTTCAATGACCGGATAACGTATGGGATCCTTTAATCCGCAATAACGATCACCGAGGGGGAAAAACGGTACGTATAATCCGGAATACCTGAGAAATGAAAAAATAAATAAAAAATAAAATACACTGCAGAACTTTTGAATTCAGAGACTGCTATCTCCGTTACTCTCGTCTTCATGTTCCGTTTCTGAACCGTTACTATTCTCCAGCACTGCTTCAATTTCCGGCTGGACAATTGCTACACCGACAACCCGGTCTTTATCATCAAGGCGTATAGTCCGGACACCTTTTGTCCCGCGACCAATAATTCGGATTTCGTTGACCGGAGTACGCATGACGATCCCCTCAGCGGTCATCACAATAATCTCATCAGTATCGGAAACTGCACGCGATTCGATGATGACTGCATCACGCTCGAGCTGCATGTTCCTGACCCCCATGGTTCCCCTGCCATGCCCGCGGAACTCATCAAATTCGGATCTCTTCCCAAATCCGACATCAGAGATGGTGAGAAGATGATCCTTTTCCAGGAGCGTGACTGCCACAACAGTATCCTCGCCCCTCATCTTCATACCTCGTACACCCTGGGCGCCTCTCCCAACCGTCCGTACGGTCTCTTCATGGAACCGCAGGCTCTGCCCGAAACGACTGGTCAGGATGATCTCTTTTGTACCATCGGTAAGAATTACATCAACCAGCTGATCATTTTCCCGGATCCTGATGGCATTCGTACCGACCGACCGGGGGTTAGAAAATTCGTTCAGCTTAATTTTAATAACCTGCCCGAATCTCGTTGCAAATAATAAGAAACGGTCCTCACTGAATTCACGGACCGGAAGTACGGTGGTCACAATTTCGTCTTTTAAGTTAAGGAGGTTAACAATAGGTTTGCCTTTTGCTGCACGGGAACTTTCCGGGATCTGGTAGACCTTGAGCCAGTATACCCTCCCAAGATTGGTAAAACAGAGAAGATAATCTTTCATACTGGCAACAAACACCGATTCGACAAAATCTTCTTCTTTTGTCGTCATGCCAGTGATGCCATGACCGCCCCGGCGCTGTTTCCGATAGGTGTCGAGATCTATCCTTTTAATGTAATTCGCTGACGTGATTGAGACAAGGACGGACTTGTCCTCTATCAGGTCCTCTGTGGAGAGCTCGCTTGTGTCAAGCGCGATCTGGGTCCTGCGCTTGTCCCCGAATTTCGCCGCGATCTCACGGGTCTCACGCTGGATTACGTCCTTGATGTTCGCCTCGCTCGAGAGGATGGTCTCAAGCCGGATGATTTCGGTTTCGAGCCCTTTCTTCTCGTCCGTGATCTTCTGCTGTTCAAGGGCAGCGAGACGGCGCAGCTGCATCTGGAGGATCGCGTTTGACTGCGGTTCATCCAGCCCGAACTGCGCAATTAAGGCATTTCGTGCATTGTCAACGGTATCCGAAGCCCGGATGGCTTTGATAATCTGTTCGATCCTGGAGAGAGCTATGAGCAGCCCATTTAAGATGTGGACCTTCTCCTGAGCCTTTTTCAGGTCAAACTCAGACCGGCGCCGGATCACCTCTATACGGTGGTGGATGAAATTCCCGAGCAGGCCGTGCAGGTTGAGAATTTTTGGCTGACCATCGACAATAGCAAGGTTGGATGCCCAGAAGCTGGACTCAAGTGCCGTGTTTTTATACAGGTTGTTTAAGATGACCGGCGACATTGTGCCCTTTCGGAGCTCGAAGATGACCCGTATGCCATCCTTGTCAGACTCGTCGCGGATATCGCTGATGCCATCGATCTTCTTGTCTTTGACCATCTCGGCAATCGTGGTGATCCACTGTGCCTTGTTTACCTGGTACGGGAGTTCGGTGACGATGATCCGGTCGCCCCTGTTCCCACCTTCGGACTCTTCGATCTCCGCAACACCGCGGACGACGACCCGGCCTTGGCCGGTGGAATAAATGTTCTTGACACCCTCAACGCCCATGAGGATACCACCGGTCGGGAAGTCAGGGCCCGGCATGATGCGGAGGAGATCTTCAACCGTAATCTCCGGATTGTCGAGATAGTGCGAGACTGCTGTACAGACTTCTGTTAAGTTATGCGGGGGCATCTTCGTTGCCATACCAACCGCGATACCATCCGTGCCGTTGACGAGCAGGTTCGGGATCTTGGCCGGGAGAACGGTTGGCTCCTGCAGCGACTCGTCGTAGTTCGGGATGAACTTTACGGTATCCTTGTCAAGGTCTTCGAGAAGCGCCTCCGCGTAGGGGAAGAGTCGCACTTCGGTGTATCTGCTCGCTGCCGCAGAATCACCATCAACGGAACCGAAGTTCCCCTGACCCTGCACCAGCATGTGGCGGTACGAGAAGGGCTGGGCCATCTTGACAATTGTGTCGTAGATGGATGCATCTCCGTGGGGGTGGTACTTACCCATCACGTCACCCACCACCCTCGCGCTCTTCCTGGTGGGCTTGTCGCTCGTGTTGCCCATGTCCCACATCGCATAGAGCGAGCGGCGGTGGACCGGTTTAAGCCCGTCCCGCACATCAGGGATCGCACGGCCAATGATAACGCTCATCGCGTAGTTGATATACGAGGTCTTCATCTCGTGCTCGATGCTGATCGGCTCGACCCGATGGGTCTCCGGAGTGCCTGCCGGGGGATTCTTATCAGATGTCAAGGTTGGTAACCTCCTTTGCATGGCGGGTGATGAAATTTTTCCGGATCTCCACATCTTTTCCCATCAGGGTCTTGAAGACCTCGTTTGCCTCTAGGGCGTCCTCGATATTGACCTGACGAAAGATGCGGTTGACGGGGTCCATGGTCGTGTCCCAGAGCTGCTGGGCATTCATCTCACCAAGACCCTTATACCGCTGGACGGAGACTCCTTTTTCACCAAATGCGGCAGAGACCCGTTTCATCTCCTCTTCGGTAAAGACCCAACGCTCCTCTTTGCCCTTTGCAATGCGGAAGAGGGGGGGTTGGGCGATGTACACGTACCCTGCTTCGATGAGCTTGAGCATGTAACGGTAGAAGAACGTGAGGAGCAGCGTCCTGATATGGGCACCATCCACATCAGCATCGGTCATGATGACGATACGGTGGTAGCGGGCCCGCTCCGCGTCAAACTTCTCACCGATACCGGTCCCGATCGCTGAGATGAGTGTCTGGATTTCGGCGTTCTTTAAAATCTGGTGCTCGCCAGCCTTCTCCACGTTAAGGATCTTACCCCTCAGGGGGAGGATTGCCTGGAACTTACGGTCCCTCCCCTGCTTGGCAGAACCACCGGCAGAATCTCCTTCCACGATATAGATTTCGGATTTTGCCGGGTCCCGCTCGGAACAATCCGAGAGTTTGCCGGGGAGGCCGGAACTCTCAAGGGAACTCTTGCGCCGGGCAAGGTCCCGGGCATTGCGGGCTGCTTCCCGTGCCTTTGCTGCCGAGAGGGCTTTTTCTATGATGGTCTTCAGCACATTCGGATTCTCGTCGAAATACTCGGTGAGTGCAGCGTAGACCAGCGAATCGACAATACCTTTGACACTGCTGTTACCAAGGCGCATCTTCGTCTGCCCGTCAAACTGGGGATTGGCCATTTTAACGGATACCACGGACGTGAGACCTTCCCGCACATCCTCGCCTCGGAGGGTGATTGTCGCGTTCTCCTTGATCAGGCCGTTGCGCTTTGCGACCGTATTGATTGTCCGGGTGATCGCACTGCGAAACCCTTCGAGATGTGTTCCGCCTTCCTTTGTATTCACTGAGTTGACGTACGAGTAGATCTTCTCATCATACGCGGTGGTGTACTGGAGGGCAATCTCGAGTTCGAGCTTGTTTTCAGGATCTTTCTTGGAGATATTAATCGGGGCAGGGTGGAGGCATTCAACACCTTCGTTCAGGTACTTTACAAACTCGACAAGCCCGCCGGCATAGCAGTATGTTGCCGTATCACCGGTCCGTTCATCGGCGATTACAATAGTAAGGCCGGCGTTTAAGAACGCAAGTTCCCTCAGGCGGTGGTCAAGGACATCATAATCGAAAGTGGTGGTCTCGAAGATGGTAGCGTCCGGAACAAAATGGATCCGGGTTCCGGTCATCTTCTGGCCGAACTGCACAAGGAATGCCTGCCGCTTCTCCTGCTCCGATACCACGGGATCGACAGACGGGGTTGTTGAGAGGTCCTGCTTACCAGCAGTGTGCGGGGGAACGGTTTCTGCTGTGCGGTTAAGCGGCGCCGGTTCGCCATACCACTGCCGGTACCGGGCAAGCAGTTCGCTTAAAGACTCTTCCCGCTGGGAGAGCGGGGAGGTCATTTTACCCTGGGCAAACCGCATCTCATAGATATTGCCGTCCCGATAAACGTGGGCTGACAGCCAGTTGGAAAGCGCGTTGACAACCGATACACCGACACCGTGGAGGCCTCCCGAGACCTGGTAGGTCTCCTTGTCGAATTTTCCGCCAGCGTGCAGGACAGTGAGCACAACTTCGAGAGCACTCTTGCCGTTCTTCTCCATCCGGTCGACTGGTATGCCCCGGCCATTGTCCTGGACCATGAGCGAGCCGTCGCGGTTGATGACAACCACGATCCGGCTGCAGAAACCAGCCAGGGCTTCATCTATCGAATTGTCCACGACTTCGTAAACGAGATGGTGCAGCCCTCGGGTATCAGTGCTGCCGATATACATTGCCGGGCGTTCGCGGACGGGAGTAAGCCCTTCAAGAACAGTAATATGAGATGCATCGTATGTTTCAGTCAAGGAAAACCTCCGTTAAAAAAATAAATAAAATTGCGCAGAATTTTCACATGTATTATTGGTGTCCGGATCATATAAGGGTACTGCTCGATTTTCAGACGTAAAAATAATGCAATTTTTCCCTTCCGGAAAACCCAATTTTCTGATGATTTTTTAAGAAATATAATTTGTTAGTTTGTGCAGGGAAAAGTCACCAGGTGCTATTTTTTTACCGCGGGGAAAAACAAAAAAAACTCCTTACTCTCCTGGCAGCACGCGGGCATGTACTCCCACCGCCGGGGCATCACCCATAATGTGAAGATTCTCATAACGTACTACAGCACTATCGCAAAGGGTCCTGTGTGCCTTGGGGTACTAGTATGCAGGAGGGGGGTGAATTCCCTTATGTTAAAATAGCAGGTTTACCCTGGTGTTGAATTTCCGGTTTCACGATAACAACAAAAGAGCCCTTTTCACTTATACTCCCCGATTGAAGCATCAGCAATCCCAAGCTCGCGGTCAATTGCGATGACGAGCCTGTTCAACGTGAGGATCACATCCCGGGCGTCATCCTTGTCCATAGTGCCCGGCTGGTGCCAGATTACCTTCTTTTTCAACAGCGTCGTGATCTCTTCAACCTCAGTACCTTTGAACATCTCTGGCAGCACAAGACCCTCCACATGGTCGCCGGCCCCAAACCATGCTTGTTCTGGTGGCAGCGCAAAGTGCCTTGTAATCAGTATGACACTTGTGATAAATCCATTCCCGAACTGGTTTGCCATGGTGGAGATTTTGACACGGGGAGGTAAAAAAGATGGTGATGGGGATAATTACAGGGAGGAGATCATACGGGGAGAGAGTACGGGAGGAAAAATACCGTGAAAGGAGAATCTAGAAGAGCCGGACAGCGGTCAGCCAGACCACCAGGGGGACTGCAATAATGAAGAGCAGCGAAAGACTTAGTATTGCCCATTCGCTTCCCTTCAGCGGTTTTTTCTCAACAAAGAGAAAACTGTCCCGTCCATATCCACGGCAGAGCATACTGGTGTACACCCGTTCTCCCTGTTCATACGACCGGATGAACATTGTTCCCATTGTGTATCCAATCTGTTGGAGGCGATAGCGGTACGGGAGATGACGGTCGAAAGCATCAAAACATTTTGTCTTGAGGGTTTCGTTAATCTTGCGGAACATATAACCGAAGACAAAGAGGTAGCGGATCATCATGCCCAGCGCAAGTGCAAACTCCGCCGGTAATCCCATCCGGGCAGCACCCTCAAGCATATC
>DADR01000062.1 GCA_002495055.1 Methanoregula sp. UBA247
TTCATTTCTTTATTTTCATGGGAAACCCTCTAAAAAAGAGGGGGTCAAGGGGATGCTCCCCTTGGGTTGCCTCCCCCACTGGGGGAGAGAGGGGGTCACCCTCCAAACAGTTGATAAGAAGAAACGAATCCCTGGAAAATAGGATTTCAACAGAGCCATAAAATGCTTTTTTTTAAATAATACACGATTGATTATGAGTAAACTAAAAAAAAAATAAGATTGAATCCCATTTACAGAATTCATCCACTCCAATCCGGGATTACCGTCTGACCCCATGCAACCACCGTTCCGTCTTTTTTCAGGGCAATGCTTTGAAAGCTTCCCGCCGCGATGGCAACAACGTCATGCAAATTTTCCGGGACATTGCATTCACCTTTTTTATTGATTCCCCATGCCACAACAGTCCCGTCTCGTTTTAGGGCAAGACTATGACCCTCCCCGGCTGCGATTGCCGTAACGCCAGATAATCCCTGGGGAATATCTGTTTGCCCCACGGCGTTATTGCCCCACCCGATAACCGTCCCGTCGTTTTTCAGGGCCAGGGCATGTCCAAGTCCTGCTGAGACCGCAACAACACCGGAAAGATTTTCCGGAACATCAGTCTGTCCGGATCCATTATATCCCCAAGCCATGACAGTACCATCAGATTTCAACGCGAGGGTATATCCTCCACCGTCAGAAGAAATATCGATCACGTTGTCCAACCGTTGCGGAATATCAAAGGTGGTCAGATTGCAGCTCAAAAAAACAATGTTCCTGTTCTTGTTCAGTGCATACAAGGCATTTTGTCCACCGAAAAGTGATAAGTGCGGATGAGGGATTGGTTTTACCGGGAACGGACCATACTCCAGGTTACCCCATCCGTAGATGCTGGCGTTATTCATAAGAATGAAATTACGGAAATCTTCGGAATATATCCCGGTCACATTCCTGATACCCTCCGGCTCATGACCATACAGGCAACATAAAGAATCCAACCCAACACCCCAGGTTACGATTGTTCCATCTTCCCTCAGAACAATATTATGATCGATTCCGGAAGAGATCGATGTGACATTGCGGAGTTTGCCTGGTGTGAATAACTGACCAAATTTGTTCTTTCCCCCCCATGCGACGATCGTGCCATCATTCTTAAGGGCGAGATCGAATTCAGACCCTGCCGAAATCGCCGCAACATCGGTGAGACCTGTTGATTGCAGGGAATAATCGGTCCAAGTGACAACTGTCCCATCCTGTTTCAGGGCAAGACTGTGATCAACTCCGGCGGATACTGCCCGAATATCCGTGAAATTTTCTACAATATGGATTGGGATAACCTGACCCGCATTTTCGCTATCCATGTCTGGAATCCTGAAAGCCACAACGGTCCCATCCCTTCTAAGCGCGATATAGCGCTCCCATTGGTTGGATATGGCGATAATATTTGAAAGATCTGGCAGAGAAGGAGATTGGAGATCATCATTAACAAACCATGTAACCACCGTTCCGTCTTTTTTCAGTCCGAGGTTGCCGGAGATACTGGTGAGAGCGGACTGGTTTTCAATTATTGCCAGCTGTGCGTCCGACACGGGTTTTGATGGCTCATAGGGGTACGGTGACCATGCCACTAAGGTACCATCATCTTTGAGGGCAAGATCCCAGAATCGTGCTCTGGTGATTTCAACGACTCCTGTTAAATTTGAGGGGATTTTGTTTCCGTATACTCGCCCGATTGTGGTAGCTTTCCCATCTTTTTTTATTACAAAATTCGGATATGAAATTGATTTTGCATTCGTAATGTTTTGAGCGTCATTGCAAAAACCCTGATCGTTATGCCCCCAACACACAACTCTTCCGTCTGATCTTAGTGCCAGTCCGGTCGAGCCTAGGGAGAATATAGAAGTAAATCGGGGGCTGCTATTATTCGAAGAATTGGTTGATGGTTGGGACTGAAACACGCAACCTCCCATGAATACCAGTAACAAGACCAGAATACTGGTGATAAATAATTTCGTTTTTGTGGATTCGCGGAACATCTCACTCATTTTCTCTCACCAAGAAAGTTCAACTGTTAAATCTTCTGACGGCATTTCTATTCATTCTTATGTTAATGGAGTCATAAGATGGACTTTTGTTTCGAGATATTTTATCTAAAATAATTACTTCGTCGAAAAATTCAAATTCTAGATTTTTTATTTAATTAATTTCGACACTCCGCAAGTTTTTTAAAAAAAAGTGGATGCCAATTCCCGATCAGAGCCGGGTTATTTTTACCGGTACGCGGAAGATATTATCATTAACACCGGATTCCTTCCGGTCATCGGCACACAGGTAGTATTTGCCCTGGTTTTTTATCGTGATGGTCTTTTCCTGGGGGATAGTGATGTCATTGAGCTGGATAAGGGGAGCGATCCCATTATAAACCCAGGTCTTCTTTATTGCATCCCATTCCGGCCTGACCGTCTGGATCTTATCATAGTCATCGACCTTAAGGAGCAGGAGATTCACATTCACTGTCCCCGGTGATGTGACCCGGATGGTATATTTCTGATCGGGATACAGGTAATCCACACCGAGTACCGTATGGAGGGCAATACAGTAATAGTCATTATAGTGGATGTCAATGGTGGTTTCAAGCCCGGCACTTTTCGCTGCCTGCAGGGCAGATGTTGCCTGCGTCACCGGGGGAGTAACCGGAACTGTTGTGGTTGCCGTGACGGTTGGTGTCGTGATGATGTTCGGTGTCGTAGTACACGCCGATACACAGGCCAGCAGGATTACCAGTACTGCAAAACAGAGAGAATATCGTTGGAATCTCATGATGTTGAATTCAAAAGAAACATTTATATTTGTTACGATTCCGATCCGCTCTGAATTTTCATTGTACTGTGCTTCTGCCACCACGGAATAATCGCAGCAGGTGAAAAACTACTTTGTCCACCAGCGCCAATATTCCCTTACGCACATTTCTGCGTCCCATAAGGATACAAGAGGGGTTTTGTGAAGGAAGTCACCGCTAACTTCAATGCACAGTCAATCGAGCATGAGGTACAGGAACACTGGCGCACCAATGACACATATAAGACGGTAAAACAGCACCGCAGTGCAGGGAAACCGTTCTTTTTTGTTGACGGGCCACCCTATACAACGGGGACCATTCACCTTGGTACAGCATGGAACAAGATCTTAAAAGACAGCCTTCTGCGGTACCATAGGATGAACGGCTGGAATGTTATTGACCGTGCAGGCTATGATATGCACGGGTTGCCAATTGAAGTAAAGGTAGAGCAGGCACTCGGATTCGTGTCAAAAAAGGATATCGAGAAGTATGGTATCCGGAAGTTCATCGAGCAGTGCCGGGAGTTTGCAATCAGGAACAAACTCCTGATGGATGACCAGTTCGCCAGCCTCGGTGTCTGGCTGGACTTCCCGGGAGCCTACCAGACAGTTATGCCAGAATACATTGAGGCGGCATGGTGGACACTCGCACGGGCGGAGGAAAAGGGCATGCTCGAACGCGGGTACCGTGTTGTGAACTGGTGTCCACGGTGCGAGACCGCAATTGCAGACGCTGAAGTGGAATACTGGGACGAGGACGACCCCTCGGTCTTCGTCAAGTTTCCCCTCAAAGGTAAGAAAAACGAGTTTCTTTTGATCTGGACTACGACTCCGTGGACGCTGCCGGCAAACGTTGCTGTCGCGGTTGCCAGGGATTTCGAGTATGCAAAAGTACTTGCCAAAAAAGACGAGAAGGAGACGATTCTCTGGATCGCCGAACCCCTGGTTAAAGCAGTGCTCAAGAAGGGACGCTGTAAGGACTATTCCATTCTGGAGTTAAAGACGGGTGCCGATCTCGCAGGTTGGAGATATGAATCTCCCCTCGCATCCTGTGTGCCGCTCCAGTGCGGGATCGATCACAAGGTTGTCATTGCAGATTTCGTTGCGCTCGAGAATACCGGTATGGTACACATCGCGCCCGGCCATGGCTGGGACGACTTCGTGCTCGGAACAAAAGAAGGACTTGCTGTAGTCTGCCCGGTGGATGGTGCTGGTAAATTCAAAGAGGAGGCCGGGATCTTTGCCGGCCAGTATGTGCGGGATTCCAACGAGAACGTTCTGGTGGCGCTCGGCGATCACCTGTTTGCAAAGGAGACGGTCACCCACCGCTATGGCCACTGCTGGCGTTGCAAGACGCCGATCATATTCCGGGCTACATCACAGTGGTTCTTAAAGATCTCCGAGATGCGGGACCTGATGCTCGCAGAAGTGGCAAAAGTCACCTGGTATCCCGAATGGGCGGGAAGCGCCCGGTTCTATGACTGGATCAAGGAAGCCCGCGACTGGTGCATCTCGCGCCAGCGCTACTGGGGTATACCGATACCCGTCTGGGTCTGCCCGAAATGCAATGCCTATCGGGTTATAGGCACCATCCGAGAGCTCGAAGAACGCAGCGGCAGGCCGCTTGCGGATCCACACCGCCCCTTCGTGGATGATGTCACGATCCCGTGCAGTTGCGGGGGCACGATGAAACGGGTCGAAGACATCTTTGATGTCTGGTTCGACTCGGCTGTTGCGTCGTGGGCTACAGTCGGGTTCCCGGGTAAAACACAGGACTTCGAGAGCCTCTGGCCTGCCGATTTCATTACCGAAGGACAGGACCAGACCCGGGGATGGTTCTACTCCCAGCTGGGTGCCAGTACGATTGCGTTCGGCAAAGCACCCTACAGGAGTGTCTGTATGCATGGCTTTGCACTCGATGCTGAGGGCAAGAAGATGTCAAAAAGCCTCGGCAATGTCGTGACACCCGAGGAGGTTATCGCAAAAGTCGGTGTCGACGTGCTCAGGCTTTACGTGCTTTCTTCGTCAGCTCCCTGGGACGATCTCAAATTTAACTGGGACGGGGTAGGCACCACCAACCGTGCAGTGAACATCCTCTGGAACGTATACCGGTTCCCGCTCCCGTACATGATTCTCGACACCTTCGAACCGTCAAACAGCAATGGTGTCTGGGACGGGGCATACATCAGGGCACATCTCAGTCATATGCCGGACGAGGATCGTTTTATCGTGTCCCGTATAAACTCTGTAGCGGCTATTGTCGATGGTGCGGTGAAGGAATGCCAGCTTCACCGGGCAACCCGCGAACTGGTGAATTTCATCTTGGAAGACCTTTCCCGTTGGTACGTTCAGCTCGTCCGTCCCCGCATGTGGTCGGAAGGAGACTCGGATGACAAGCGCCATGCGTACGAGACGATTTACTACGTCATGCGCAGACTCACTTCGTTGCTTGCACCTTTCTGCCCTCATCTCACCGAGGAGATCTACCGGAACCTCAGGTGCGGGAATGATCCTGCAAGCGTTCACCTGCTGGACTGGTATGCCGGGGATGAGACACTTGTTGACGCATCCCTTGAACGTGCCGTTGATATCGTCAGATCGTTTGACGATGCCTGTGCAAATGCCCGTCAGGCAGGTAAGCGGAAACTTCGCTGGCCGGTATCAGAAGTGGTCGTGGTGACGGACTCCGGGATGGTAAAAGACGCAATCGAACGGTTGAATGCAGTCTGCATGGACAGGGCGAACGCCCGCAAGGTCCGCGTTGTAACGGGCAGGTGGGAACGGATCGGGTGGCATGCAGAACCGGTGATGAAAGCATTGGGTAAGGGGTTCGGTAAGGATTCCTTCAAGGTAAAAGGCCTCATTGAGGCAGCGGATGGCGATCTTCTCAAGGTCGAGACCGATGCCGGGAGGACGGTACGACTCGGTGAGGGGGATGCCCTGTTCGAGATTGGGGCACAGCACGTCACCTTCGTCGAAAAACTTCCCGTTGAGGTATTTTCCGCTCCCATGGAAAACGCAATGGTGTATGTAGATGTCAGACTCGACAACGATCTCGAGAAAGTGGGGTATGAGCGGGAGGTCATTCGCCGGATCCAGGAAATGCGAAAACAACTTGACCTTGTCGTGAGCGAGTTCATCTCAGTAGAAGTGTTGATCAATAACGTGAGAGTTTTCCAGCTCCTGAATAATAACAGCGGGCACAGGATAGCAGGAGAGGTACTGGCTGAAGTACCGGGCAAGGGGGTCCTGTTCACCTTCCTCAAACCGGGCGATACTATCAGGCCTCACGATTCAGTTAAGGATTGGGAAATTGAAGGGGTCAATGAGACCGTCGGTATGACGATAGGGATCTCACGCGTTCCGGAATAATTACGTGATGATCCTGAAATACTATTATGCTAGCAGGAAGCGGAATGCGAGATTCTGCTCATCCTTCACTACTATTGATTTATGGAAACATCTCCGTCTTTGCCATTGGCAATAACCGGAATTTTTGCGATTCGTTGCACCTTTTTTATCGCAGTGATTTAAAAAAACAAACGGGTAATAAAATCCCGTTTTTTACGTGATACCCGCGAAGCGGAATGCACTTTTTGGAACAGTGATCTCAAACCGTGCCCCTGTTCCGTGCATCCCGGTCTCGCTGATGGTGATTCCGGTGATGGCAAGAATCTCCCTTGCCAAAAAGAGACCAAAACCGGTATTTTTCCCGTAGCCTTTTTCGAAAATCTTCTTTTTTTCAGATGATGGGATCCCAATTCCGTTGTCCTCGACAATGATAATAAACCCATCAGGCGCCCGTTCGCAGCGGACGATAATTTCGGTCACCCGTTCCCCGTGACGGATCGCGTTATCAAAAAGGTTGAAAAACACCCGCTCGAACATCGGATCAGCAAGGATTTCAACATGTTTGCAGGTATTGGAGAATATTACTTCCTGCTTTGCCACTTTTTCGATGGCATCATCAAGCCTGAACCAGTCTGGAGTGTGGATTCCCAGGTCCTGGTAGGTCTTTGTAAACTCAATCAGTCTGGAGATAGTCAGAGAAGTTGCGTCGATCTTGGCCAACAGATCGGCGATAACCGGATCGGGTTTTTTCATGGTGGCGATCCGAATAAAGCCCCGCAGGACCGTGAGCTGGTTTATTACATCATGCCGGGTGATGCTGCTTAAAAGATTGAGCTTGCGGTTGGCCTCCTGAAGCGCCTGTTCCATGGATTTCCTCTCGGAAATATCCCGAAAAATCCCCTCGGTACCAATGATGCGGCCTTCTTTATCAAGTATGTACTGGGCATTCATTGACGCCCAGAAGGTCCTGCCATCTTTTCGCCGGGCTTCAGCAGGAAAATCGGTAATTTTTCCATTTTCCTGTAATTGCCGGAGTATATCTTCCCGCTGTTCAGGACTGTTGTACAAGGACACCGCGGGGATCCCCATCATCTCACCGGGCGAATCATACCCGAAAATTTTAGCCGCTGAAGGACTGACCATCGTAAGATTTCCCTCCCTGTCAGACTGGAAATAGGCATCCAGCATATTTTTCAGGATATTACGGTGCTCTTCCTCGCTCTCCCGTAAGGCTTCTTCTGCCCGTTTCCTGTCGGTGACGTCCCGGACATTTGCGAGAATGACCGGTCGATTTTCAAGCTCGATCCGGGTGAGGTAGACCTCTACATCAAAGAGCGACCCGTCTCTGGGGCGCCGGGCCTGCCAGGGGAAGACATGATCTTTTCCTGCAAGAACTTCGTTCCAGATCTTCTGGGATTCCTCCAGATTCATGAGGCTTGCAGGTCCGGAAATATCATCAATCGTAAGCCTGAGCGCCTCTTCACGGGTTATCTGGTACATTTTGAGCATTGTGGCATTCGTATCGAGTATCCGTCCGTTCAGATCACTGATATTGATGGCATCATATGAATGATCAATGAATGTCCGGAACATATCCCGTGCCTGCACGACCTCGCGTTCGGCATGCTTCCATCCGGTAATATCCGTATGGGTTCCAAGCATCCGTACCGGTTTTCCTTCCGTATTCCTTCCGGTAATCTTTGCCTTGCTCAGGATCCATTTCCAGTCCCCATTCTTTGCCCGGAGCCGGAATTCCATTTCATGACTCTCCCGCGCTCCCTGATGGTACTCATTGACAACAGAGAGAGCCCGTTTTCGGTCATCCGGATGGAGGAGATCAGTCCAGGTCGAGAACGCAGCAGGAAGATCTCCCGGTGCATAACCGAGCATCGTAAAATACCGCGGGCTGTAATAGACCGACCCCTTTTCCATGTTCCAGTCAAACAGTCCGTCATTTGAGGCATCGACTGCGAGATGCAGGCGCTCCTCACTCTCCCGGAGCGCCTCTTCGGTTCTTTTACGTTCGGTGATATCTTCGGAGAAGATGATGATGCCCCCGATAACATTGCCGGTGATGAACCACGGGCGCACCTCCCATGCAAGCCATTGGACAGACCCGTCTTCCCGTTCGAATCTGTCCTCATCGGCAGACAGGATCTCACCGGCAAGACTGCGGCGGTGAATAGTCTTGAGTTCTTCGGGAATATCAGGGAAGACCACGTAGTGTGAAAGGCCGAGGATATCCCTTTCCCCGAGATGATAATCCGCCATCCATCGTCGGCTTGCAGCGAGATAGCGCATCTCCCGATCGAACATGGCAAGAGCGGCGGGTGCCTCCCGGATAAAGAGCCGCAGGCGCTCCTCGCTCTCCCGGAGCGCGAGCTCGGCTTTTATGCGGGTTATAGCACTCCCGAGTTCCTCTCCGATAGTGAGGAGAATCTCGCGATCGTCAGGATTGATGACCGACCGCTCCAGGCTTGCAACATTGAGAGCACCGATGATATGATCCTGTGAAACGATGGGGATGCTTGCGATCGCGCGCAATCCTGATACGGCGGCAGCATGAGGGAGAACCGTTTCAAGGTTCTCGAGGATGACCGGCTCTCCCCGGATGAAAAGCTCATCATAGGGTGCCGTACGGATATCGATGTTATCGACCTCCAGGATGAACTGCGGACTGAGGTTCTGGGTACAGACAAGACGGGCGGTCTTCTCTCCAGGGTCTGCGAAATAGATACCACCGGCATCGTACCGGAGGAGATCGAGAGTCAACGAAAGGACAGTACGGGTGTAATCGTCAAGGGTCTGCTGCCGGTTCGATGCCTGGATGATCCGGTTGATGATAGACAGGGTGCTTGTCTTTTGTGCCAGCCGCTTTGCATCCAGCTCGCGCTGCGTGATGTCGCGGATGGACTCAATCGCACCGACAATGTCGCCCTGCTGGTCATACAGCGGGCTGGCCTTACCCATGAGCGTGACGGATGTTCCTTTTGGCCGGGGGATTGATGTATCGGCAATCAGGAGATCTTTTTCATGAATAATATGCGTATAATTTCTGGCAATGACATCATCCGGTTCGAAGATCAGGTCGATGAGGATCTTCCTCCGTGTTCCATAAAACGGGATCGCATACTCATAGTCCCGTTTTCCCAGCATGTCTGCAGCGGGTATTCCCGTCATTTCCTCAATAGCATGGTTCCATGCGATCACGGTTCCTGACCGGTCTATGGCAAAAGTAGCATCAGGAAGGAAATTGATAATATCGGCAAGGCGTTTCTCGGAATTGATGAGCGAACGTTCTGCCTGCCGCCGTGCGACTGCCTGGTGGATCTTGTGCGCCAGCTCAGCAAACTGGGCTTCCGGGTCACCGCCTTTCTGGAGGTAGAAATCCGCACCGTTATTGATTGCATCGATCACGACCTCCTCCCGGCCTCGTCCGGTGAAAAGGATAAACGGGATGTCACCGAACCGTTCCCTGACCGCTTTTAAAAAAACAATCCCGTCCATCCCCGGCATCTGGTAATCTGAAATGATCGCCTCAAATGAGTGATCCTTTAAAAGATCCAATCCCTGCTGTGCAGATGTTTTTATCTCAACGACAAATTCATTGGTTTCTTCCAAAAAGAGTTTTGCAATTTCAAGGAGGGCTGGTTCATCATCTACATATAAGACTGGATTCATAACTCTCCTTTTATTCGACCGGATACGCTGGTGTTGTAATTATCGATTGATAAACAATCTTATTTTATATAAATTTTTTACATTGAACTATGGGGAAATAAACCTGATAGGGATTAAAATCGTGCACCAGACTACCGGGCCACCTTTCTTGTTTTGTTTCTCATGGTGGAAGTTACGAATAACCGGCCGGTTCTTTCATCGTTAATCCAAGGAATAGTTCCACGGATTGCTGGAATTTCTCAGGGAACAGACGAGAAACCGGGAAAATCCAGGAACAAGAAACCCAGGAAGTATTTTGATTCCTGCTCTCGGGTTTGGTTTTCCGGATTTAGTTCTGGTCTACGGTTCGGTACTTCCCGGCAGGAACAGTGATCTCAAACCGTGCTCCTGTTCCCGGAACTCCGGTTTCCTTAATAGTTATACCCGTTAAGGAGAGGATCTCCCGGACGAGGAACATCCCAAGGCCGGTATTTTTCCCAAATCCCCGCTCAAAAATCCGTTCCTTTTCATCAGCAACGATGCCAATCCCATTGTCTTCCCAGACCACAATCATGTCCTCACCCGATTTGTGGGACGACACACGGATATCTGTTACCCGTTCACCATGCCGGATTGAGTTATCAAGGAGGTTGAAAAAGACCTTTTCAAGCATTGGATCGGCAAATATTACCACCCCCTGGATATCAGATCTCAGTGAGATTGCAGGGGGGATCTGTGAGCGGGGCATGACCGCATCGAGATTTATCCATTGCGGCGCGTGGGTGCCAAGATTCTGGTAGACCCGTGTGAATTCGATCTGGGTGCGGATTGCTTTTGTTGCCGATTCCATTTTCCCTAAAAGATCAGCCAGTGCAGGATCTTTGAATTTTTTTTCTGTGATTTTTAAAAAGCCGAGGATTACAGAAATATTGTTGAGGATATCGTGCCGGGTGATACCGGTGAGCAGGGTGAGTTGGCTGTTTACATGATGGAGTGCTTCTTCGGCTCTTTTGCGATCTGTCATATCAACAGCCACTCCATGGAATCCGATATGCTTCCCGTCAGGGCTCATCGTGCGTGCCGGACGGATCTCGAGTACCATCTCGGTCCCATTGCGGTGCCGGGCAGGGAATTCAAGCGAAGAGGGTTTGGAGCTTTTTGATAATTTATCCAATTCCTTTACAGCAGAAGACTTCATTTCTTCCGGAACCAGATCTGTTATTGATCTTCCGATAATTTCTTCCGGTTTATAGCCCAAGATTGTCTGGACCATGGGACTCATATACCGGAATTTCCCTGAAAGGTCGACCTCCCAGATCATATTCGGCGAGGTCTCCACGATGGACCGGAACTTTTCTTCGCTCTCCCTGAGAATCGCCTCAGCTCTCTTGCGCTCTGTAATGTCATGGGCTACACCCAGGAGCCCTTTGAATTTTCCATCCCGACCAATCATCTTTGACGGGCGGATTTCAATTACCAGGTGATGCCCGTCGCGGTGACGTACAGGAACTTCAAGAGATGAGATTTCCCCTTCAGATGATATGTACCGTGTAAGTTTCTGCATGACAAGCGATCTTTGTTGTTCCGGGATCAGATCGGTTATCGGTTTTCCGACCAGTTCTTCTGGGGATAAGCCCATTATCGTTTTGATTCTGGGACTGATATACCGGAATTTTCCCATTGAATCCATCTCCCAGACCATATCGGGCGAGGTCTCGACGATAGACCGGAACTTCTCTTCGCTCTCGTGGAGTGCCTCATCAACTCTTTTACGATCAGTTATATCCCGCAGGATGCCCGCCAGCCCGATCACGTTGCCGGATTCATCAAAAACTGCTGGTCCATTATCTTCCATCCAGAGGATATTGCCGGATTTATCCCGTATCCGAAAGACTGTTCTCGTCGACTGACCGGTTGAAATGGTTGTTTCAAAATCCTTAAGAACCACAGGAAGGTCTTCTTCCACAATTAACTCTGCCAGGTTTTTGGATATAATCTCTTCCGGGGTGTATCCATACCGGGATATCTGGGGACTGATATCGATGATCCGGCCCGTAAGGTCCATTAAATAGATGATATCATTTGCATTCTCTACAAACGAGCGGAACTTCGCCTCACTCTGGCGGAGTGCTTCCGCAATATCATGGAAACGCTCCTCGCTCTCCCTGGCGAGATCTTCTGCCCGTTTCCGTTCCGTGATGTCACGGCCAATAATTGCGATCCTGGTCACGACTCCGGTATCGCTTACGATGGGATACATAACGGTGTCATACCATCTGCCAGCACGCTCATTCTCAAACCGCACTATCTTTTTCTCATCGATTATTTGAGGAATTAGTAATCGTCTCGATTCCGCAACCTCTTTTGGCAGGAGACCATCTGCCAGCAGGCCACAAACTTCATCGCGCCGTTTTCCCAAGAGAGCAGCTGCGGTTTCATTCAGCGCCAGGACTATACCTTTTGTATCCATCAGAATTACAGAATCTGTTGGTGCATTGATGATCGCATGGGCTGTCGCCTCACTCTCCTGCAATGCTTTTTCTGAACGTTTTTGTTCGGTAATATCCTGATTCACACCGTGTGTTTTTATTGTCCGGCCTTCCGCATCCTTCGTGACCTCAATACGCACTACAATATGCCGGATTTCACCATCCCTCCGGATTATCCGGTGTTCTCTCTGAGACACATAATGAGGGTCGGATGTTTTTCTGGCTTTATCCACTTCCTCGGCAAGAACGCAACGATCTTCCGGGTGAATAAACTCCCGGGTATAAACCTCCGCTGGCATCCGATTGCCACCTTCGCGATCGGCCGTCGTACCATAAAGAGCATAAAAACGGTCATCGAACGTGAACTCGCCAGTCCTGAAATCATAATCCCAGCTCGCCAGATGCGCCAGGTCCATTGCTTCTGCGAGCATTTGCTGGCTTTGCCTGAGTCCCTCTTCAGCCTTTTTCTGTTCAGTGATATCCCGGATAATTCCGAGCAGTGCGGGCTGGTTCTGATAGAGGATCCGGCTTATGAAGAACTCACAGTCCAGTACTTCACCACTCTTTCTGATAATCCGCCCGGTAATATTAGGAGAAAGGGCACTTCCGGAGATTCTCCGGTCCCTCGATTCCTGCATGCGGGCACGGTCGTCACGATGGACAAGATCCCATATGTTCTTTTCCATAAGTTCGTCATGGGTATAGCCAGAGAGATCCGTTGCCCTGCGGTTGGCAAAAAGGATCTGGTTATCCCGGTAAATATAGACAGCATTATAACTGTTCTCGACAACGAGCCGGTACTGCTCCTCGCTCTCGCGGATCCGCTGCTCGTTGATGGATAACTCCTCGAACTGGCTTCTCAGTTCCTCTTCGGTAGCGGTGATCTGTTCGTATGCTGCATGCAGATCTGCTTCAGCCTGCCTGCGTTCCGTGATATCCTCAAAGATGACATAGATCTGTGCGGGCGAGTCCGTCGGGCGGTATGCATTGCAATGGTACCATCCATGGGTCGGCTCATGGTACATATCAAATACACGGGGGATTCCGGTGGTGGCTACGCAGCCATACACCTCCACCCAGCTCTGCTCGGTGGCAGGCCAGACTTCGAATATATCCTTTCCCCGAACATCCTCGTATTTTACCTTCGCAATCCGGGCATATGCATCGTTGAACTGCCCGAAACGGAAGCTGATATAGTTGCTGTTTTCATCAAATACCGATTCCCACACGATAAACGCATTGGTCATGTTCTTGAAGATCTGCTGCAGTTCCGTGGAGACCTGCTGCAGCGCTTCTTCTGCCTGTTTAAGTTCGGTAATATCCACAAGGGATGCCACGCTGTTTTTTGTGCCCGGGATCATGTGGACGTGGACAACACAGTAGTGGACTGCTTTTTTCGCATCGATAAGCCGGCTCTCGTATACGGTTGGTGCGAGTGAAGGATCTTTGCGCCGGGCGTGATGGTACTGTGTCATCCGCTCGACATCCTCCCTGTCGAAAAAGACGGTCCAGCTGAGTTTGTTTTCCTGTTCCGAGCGGGGCACACCGGTCATTTTTTCCCACGTCTCATTTGCAAGAAGGATAGTAGTATCCGGTGCGGTGATGATAGTGGCAGCGCCTGTAGCAGTGAAAATTGTGCGGTACAGGTTCTCGGATCGTTTCAGTTCCTCTTCTGCCAGTTTCCGGTCGGTGATATCTTTTCCTATCGACAGGTACTCGATAATCCTGCCGGCATCATCAAAAATGGCGTGGTCGTTCCACCAGTGCCATCGGATACTACCATCAGGCATGATCACGCGGTGCTCGATATCGGCAACCGGATGATCCAAGGTAAATGCTGCAAAGTGGCGACGGACAAGATCCTGGTCTTCTTCAGGGATTGACGGAACGAACCGATGCCCGATAATCTCATCAACACGCTTTTTGAAATACCGGCAGTAGGCTTCATTGGCAAAAACATGCGTCCCATCCGGTTTGAACCGGCTGATGAATTCAGTCTGGTGTTCGACCACATCCCGGTACCTGCGCTCGCTTTCCTTTAACGAAATTTCTGCCTGTTTTCTCCTTACCGCCTGCCGGATCTTGTGCGCCAGCTCAACAAACTGGGCTTCCGGGTCGCCGCCTTTCTGGAGGTAGAAATCCGCACCGTTATTGATTGCATCGATCACGACTTCTTCGCGGCCTCGTCCGGTGAAAAGGATAAACGGGATGTCACCGAACCGTTCCCTGACCGCTTTTAAAAAAACAATCCCGTCCATCCCCGGCATCTGGTAATCGGAGATGATGGCTTCAAAGGAATGATGTTTTAAGAGATCCAGTCCTTCCTGTGCTGACGTTTTTGTATCAACGATAAATTCGTTGGATGTTTCTAAAAACAGTTTTGCGATTTCAAGGAGTGCTGGTTCGTCGTCAACATACAGGACTGAGATCATGGGATTTCCTATACTTTGCGTGAATGATTGGACATAGTCATTCCGCATTGATAAATAATTTTATTGTTAATTATATTTGTAATCTGATACGTGAGAGATAATACAAAAAAAGACAAAAGAAGGAGAATGTATTTCCAAAATGAACACCCGGACGATCCCGTTTACCTGCCCGCACTGCGGTCATAATGACAGGAAATTTCAGAAGATCTGTCCGGCTTGCGGACGCCCCTGCTTCCGTGACTACATCGATACCCAGATGCATCCCCGGGACCCTAATCCGACGGGGATTTATACCGGCAGGTACTGGGCACGGGTCTTCCTTATGCTTACCCTGGCTGGACTTGCCCTGTACCTGCTTTTCTCGTTTGGTCTGATCTGAATGATTTCGCAAAAGCAAAAGAGACACTGGATGTACTATGAAAGGTGGGAAAAAGACTGAGGCAGAAACAAGACAATTATTTTTTTAAAAATCCCGGCTCATGAGAGGGCAACTAATTTTCCTAAAAAATCCTTTCCTTCAGGGCTGGTAAACAAGGGAAGATCCCGCTCGACCGTTACTGCACTCCGCTCTGCCACTACCGTTTGCTGCGTGATCGGGTTGAATCCCTCTTTTTCAGTAATCTTCTTGTAGATCAGGACACCCCGTCGCTGCCATGCCGGGGTCGTGGCAAGGTTGAAACCCCGTTTATGCATCATTTCATGGAGGTCTTTTGCCGGGAGACCTTTTAACTGGTCTGCTGCTTTTTTTGCACTCATTCCTTCTTCTATCAGGACTTGCTGGCAATAGGCATTCAGATGATTGCGCCAGGCCTCGTTTTGCCGGTCTGCCAGGTATTCACAGGCAAAGTCCGGTGTTGCCGGGATGACCCGTGCATCAAAAGACAGCAGTGATGTGCCACCGAGTGAGAGGGTCAGGGAGCTTGCAGCAAAGGACGCTGCTACCGAGTCAATCTTCTCCACCCGTCCGTTGAAAGGGAGCCGGGTAAAATACAGGCTGATCTCATCAGAGAACGTGAAAGCGAAGTCCGGATTCAACCCGCTATCTGACAGGAGAGCAGAGCATACGGTTACCATCGATGTATGAAAAAATTCATCAAACGGTTTTTCCAGACCAAGCGTTTCCGTGAGACGATGGAAGGCTCGCCCGTCAAGCCTGACAAAAACAGGGGGAATGGTGGTGATAGTTGAAAATATTTCCCGGTTTTCCATACAAACAACCAGGCGGGAGCAAAGAAAATATGGGATTTTTGTCCCGCTGCAAACGTATACCTGACTTACTCTTCTACACTGCCGCTGGTGAAGGCTCCTGGCAGGTGACGGATCAGGACGATATCGTCAATCGCGCTGATGATGCGGTACGGGATCTTAAGGCCTTTGTAATTTTTCAGCTCAAAGAGCTGGTCGTTGACCTTGCTGACGACAATTGAATCTATCTTCTTCTGATCCACGTCAATGAGAACATCTTCGACTTCACCGACAAACATACCTTTGTCCGTATAGATCTGAAGCCCGAACAAATCCGTAATCTGGGTTTCCATCGTTATCAGATGAAAGTATATACTTAAGAGTTAAAAAGATAATCCTTTGTTATGGACGGGTCTTTTCGGATCGGGCGCTTGTTTGGGATTCCGATCCTGATTCACTATACTTTTATCCTTGTCATTCCCCTTTTTGCCTGGATCATCGGGAGCGAGATTGGACTCACTGCCGATATGCTCAATGAGGTCTTCCAGGTACCGGTGAACACCACCCTTATTACCGCCGGTTACATTCCCTATCTGCTTGGTATAATAATCGCTCTCGGGCTTTTTGCAGGAGTCCTCGTGCATGAACTTGCCCACTCGCTGGTTGCCCGCTATGAAGGGATCCGCATCAACAGCATCACCCTCATGATCTTTGGTGGTATAGCATCAATGGAGGAGGGAGTGCCGGATCCAAAAGCTGAACTGCCCATGGCGCTGGTGGGGCCGATCGCCAGCCTGGTTATCGGCCTGGTCTGCATCGGGATTGTCTATGCAGTTCCCCCCGTTATAACAAATCCTGCACTTGCCGGGGTGCTGGTCTTTGTTTTCGGGTATCTCGGTATGCTTAACATCATCCTCTGTGCCTTCAACCTCCTGCCCGCATTCCCGATGGACGGAGGAAGGGTGCTTCGTGCCTGGCTGGCCACAAGAATGCCCCTCCACCGTGCAACAAAGATCGCCGCCGATATCGGCAAGGGGTTTGCAATTATCTTTGGTATCATTGGACTCTTTTTCAACCCGTTCCTTATCTTAATCGCACTCTTCATCTATATCGGGGCGAGCAGTGAATCGACAGCAGTGAAGTACAGTTTTCTCCTGCAGAATGTGACCGTTGGTGACATGATGAGCAGCCCGGTAACGACAGTCCCCCCGACACTACCATTACGAGATGTGATTACCATGATGTACTCCAGCAAGCATCTCGGGTTTCCCGTTGTCGAACGGGATACGTTGATCGGTATGGTGACACTGGCTGATGTAAACCGAATGGCTTCGATCGATCGCGAGGCAATGCAGGTCCGGGACATCATGACCCGTGACCCGGTTACACTCCCGCCTTCAGCCCCGGTGATCGATGCGCTGAAGATCATGTCTACACGTAACTTCGGAAGGATCCCGGTTGTTCAGGACGGAAAGATTCTCGGTATTGTAACCCGTACGGATATCATCAAAGTGACCGAACTCAAACAGATCTAGAATTTCATCAGCGGATCGATGCAGGAAACCCCCGCAAGCTTCCGGTATGCCTCCAATGTTCTGAACGGACGTTTCGCAATAACCATTGCTACTTTTTTCTTACCTATGCCCGGCAACCATTTTATCGCGGTTGCAGGAAGCGAGTTTATGTCGACAGGAACCGGTAAGGCCGTCACTGATCGCATACCCCAGTCAACTATCACCGCATCAATCATACTCCGTTCCGGAAGCCGGACCGGTATACCAACAAGGATCGGGTAGGATCCCATCTGGCGCCCGAATGAGAGATCCCCGGCGACTTCAATGCGAACCTCGCGAAGCACAGTACCGATCGGAAAGACCCGCTGGAGCATCGGGAGATCAATCTTCTGCCGGACGAATTCCTTGAAAGCCCTGAACCGTTGATCGTATTTTCCAAGGGTATTATTTGCATAGGCGGGAGTGCCTTCAAACGGCATTACCTGCCGTATATTTACCCGGCGGACCATGAGACCTGCATCGCGGACCCACGAAAGGAACTGTTCATTCAGATCATAAGTCGTTTCTGTCTCTGCCGCCAGGCCGCAGACAAAATTGAGCCCGGGGAGCAGTTCGGGTAAATTATCCCGGCGCATACCGCCTTCTTCATTTACAATCCGTATTGCCCGGAATACATCCTCAGCATCAGCCTTGAGATTGTTTGCCCCGACAACTTCGGGATCTGCAGTTTCCATACCGAATGCAGCGACATCCCCCGGGGTGTGATGCCGTATAATCGCACGCAACGCCTCACGGCTATCCTGTTCATGCTGAGCGATTGTCGCCGGGTTCGTATTGTCGATATGCAGGGTTTTTAGTTCGGGCGCAGCAGTGCGGATAGACGAAAATAGCGCCTCCAGAAGATCCGGGCGTGGTGCAGGATACTCTCCGGCTCCTGCACCATAGGAAAGGATATCCGGCTGCCGCCCTACCCTGAAATGCCTCGCACCATGAACATACAGAGCCGCAACCTCCTCGCCGATTCCCGTTATGCTGCGGTACTTCGGCTGACCATAGAACGGTTCGGTACAGAACGAGCAGCCACCTGATGCGCCGTGCGGGCATCCCCGTGCGGTCTCAAGCTCGCACATCACATACGGGTAATCAGGGTGCTGCTCAATAATCGCGCTGCCAGAAACACTCCAGGGATCAGTACGGCGGTAATCAAGCATACCTGCTGGTTCATTACCGGCAAGATAGTTATCAAGTGCAACTGCCGGCTCACCATCGAGCAGGGCATCAAAACCGGAAATTACCTGTTTAATCGCCCGCTGCCCGCCTTCAGGAGCATACCCGAACCCAATCGGACCCCCGATCAGCTTTCTGGGCCCCCGTATCATGTGCCCGACCTGCTGGATCTCATTAAGAGTTGCGGGTGTGCCACCGAGATATTTTCCGGGTACGGTTACACCCGCGATCATGACCAGCAGGTTTGCACGGTTCATCAGGTTAATCGTGTGCGGATCTTTCCGTAGCTGGTCAATGGTCAGGTACCGCACCGTGAACTCATGTCCGATCAATGCCCCGGCAACAGTGCGGATATAGGGTGATAGGTACGGTGGAACGCCAAGGCACGCGGGCTCGTCAACATACCCGTCAAGGATGCAGGCTTCAGCAGGCATGACCAATCAGTGCAAGGAGCTTCCTTGCCCAGAACAGTTTGCCCCGCTTCACTGGATCCACATTTTCGTCATCAAGGTCAAACCCGATAATCGTGATATGACCGGCCCCGAGTTCATCGGCTGCAAAAACCGCACGGTCACCATCAGAAAATCCACCAAAGTCGTAGACATTGGGGAGCGGGACGCTTTGTGTAGTAGCAACCACCGGGCCTTTGAATCTCGGCACCCAGTAGCGGAGCAGGGGCATATTATCACCATGAGCATGGATAACGACAATCGTACCTGATTCGTTCAGCTCAAGAAGCCGATCTGTCGCACCATCAAGATCGGTAAAAACCGCATCCGGGAAGATACCCTTTGCATCGAGGACTTCAGCTGCAGCATCTGCTGCGAATACAACACCCCGTATTTTTTCAAGCTCATCTTTCAGGCAGGGTGCATTACCACAGACAGTGACTTCATTACCATGCGCAAGAGACGCAAGGGACAGGATATTATCGCGGGTCATGAGCGAAGAAAGCAACCGGGCTGCTTCCTCGTCCTGTGTACGATCAAACCCGAAATATTCTAAAATTTCACGGTAATAAGGTTCCCATAGGTCGAAATTCATCATTATCCCCCTTGATGTGAAGAAAATGCATCGTCGGGTGTTGCCGACGAATTTCTGAAGTTGAAGATCATATCATCCCTCTCTTACTCCGTTGCAACCGGGAATTGATGCATATCTTTTCCTTCCCCAACGGTGTATCACCGTTCTCAACAAGTATTCAGGTATCAGTCCTGATTATCAGTAATCCCTGCGATTACGCTCCGTTCTTTTTACCTTCATTCTCCAGACCAACCAGATTCTTGAATTTCTGCAAAATGGGCTCGATAACAAACTCGAGCAGCTGGGCTTTGTTTTCTACTTTACCGAAATAATGAAGGGGAAGCTGGGCTGCTGCCATGTTCGGGTGACCTCCGGCGTCACCGATCTCCCCGAACGCTTCTGAGAGTGCATTGCCGATATGTAACCTGATATCACGGTTGCGTGCCGAGATCACAATCGTGTTATCCGTGATTCCATAGACAAGCGCTGTATTTACCCCTTCGAGAGTGATAAGAATGTCAGCAGCCTGAGGGAGTGCATCACGGTTCATGACATATCCCACGTTAGCGAAGAGATACCCGCTCTGGATTTTCCTTTTTGTGATCGCGGTGCCGATCACATCCAGTGTTTCCTGCGACATGGAAGGAGACATGATCTTATCGAGAAGATCAGCATCCGTGAGAGGCAGGAGGAATCCGGCATAATTGAGATCCTGCGGTGTTACATTATGTTTAAATTCCCTGGTGTCTGTCCGGATACCGTACAGGAGGGCAGTCGCAACCCGCTTATCAACAGGAACATCGAGCTCCTGCAGGTACTGGGTGAGAATGCTCGCTGTCGCACCCACACTCGGGCGTATATCAATAAACGTGTTCTGGGTCGCCACGTGACTCCCATCATTGTGATGGTCGATGATAATGTTGATCCTGGTCTGGGGAGGTACATCATTATTGACTCCCGGGGACGGACAATCAACAAGAGCAAGGTAGGTGCATTTCTGGAGTGCCTCGGGAGTCAGGTGCTCCATTTTAATGTCAAGCAGATTAACAAACGTCCTGTTTTCCTGGTGCCCAATATTGCCTTCGTAAAAAATCCTTGTCGCAAGTGATTTTGGATTGGCATGTTTTGCTATCTCGGCAAGCGCAATTGCAGAAGAGATAGCATCCGGATCCGGGTTCTTATGGGTAATGATGCCCAACATGCCCTCCCAGCTGGCAAGCAGCGTAAAGAGCCGCTGTGAAATCCTGCGTGAATGTTGCTTTTTGATCTGAAGGATGGCAGACCGTGCAACCACCTCCTGGGGGTAGAGCACGAACTCTGCCCCGGCAGCGGTAAGCTTCTGCCCGTTTACGGGATCAACCGAACGTGCAACAACAAGAACGGTCGGGTACCGTCTTTTAATGGTGAGAACCGCAGCAAGGTTGGCATCCCCGTTTCCGGTCATTACGAAGGCGATCTCGAAGACCGGGAGCCCGTTCAGCATATCCGGCGAGTTGATATCCCGCACATATGCATCATATTTCTGGTCTCTGAGATTTTTCACCCGGGCATCATCATTGTCAATCGCAATTATGCGCTCATTCTCGTGGGCAAGTTCTAAAATGATGTTATAACCATTCGTCCCGCACCCGAAAATGCAGTATTTTGTTGGTCCCGGTTGCTCAAACGGGGCATCTTGCGGCATATTATACAAAGATGGATCATTCCAGCGTATTAAGGAATTCCAAAGTACGCATCTCCAAAACATTTATTCGGCATTATCGACCACATTACTAGGTCTAACGAACTTGGGTCTGTAGCTTAGTTCGGCATAGCGGCGGACTCTTAATCCGCAGGTCAAGGGTTCAAATCCCTTCAGGCCCGTTTCTTTTCTGTCACAAATCCTGATTTATAACGAAGTTTCGAGGTCTTTGGAATGATCCGGGCAATTGGCAATCATGGGAATGATAATATACCGGGATTCTTTCGGTTTCTTTCCTGGTAAAAAATACATTGAGATCACCCTATGGTGACTGAATATGTCCCTGACTGTCATTTTATCATGATATGAGAGTTCTTTTTATACGTTCTTTTATAACACCATTGTGCCTGTCGTAACATTCATTGGTTGAGAAAACAATTGCCTGTCAAATCGTACACAGGTCCCCTTGCATGTTTTCTATTCTTTATGTTGATGATGAACCGACATTACTCGAGATAGGAAAAATATTTCTTGAAGAGAAAGGGTTGTTTTCTGTTGATACGGTTCTCTCAGCTCAAAAAGCGCTCCTGAAGATTTTGGAGAAAAAGTACGATGCCATCATCTCTGATTTCCAGATGCCGGTGATGGACGGCATTGAATTCTTAAAACGTGTCAGGGCATCCGGGAATACCGTACCGTTCATAATTTTCACCGGCCGGGGCCGGGAAGAGATTGTGATCCAGGCAATAAATGAAGGGGCTGACTTCTATCTCCAGAAAGGTGGTGAGCCGGTATCTCAGTTCGCCGAGCTTGAGCATAAGGTCCTGATGGCACTCATGCGGAGAAAAGCGGAAGCAAGCATCCGGGACCACGAGCGCCGTGAGGCGGATATTATCAACTTCCTGCCGGACGCAACCTTTGCAATCGATACTGAAGGCCTTGTGATCGCGTGGAACCGGGCGATTGAGAGGATGACCGGAGTTAAATCATTAGAAATTCTCGGAAAAGATAATCACGAATATGCAATCCCTTTTTACCATGAACGCCGTCCAATCCTCATCGATCTTGTCCTCAAAGATGATCCCGTCACCGCCGCAAAATACCCGGCCATAACACGGGACGGGACAACCCTTTTCTCCGAAATAACGATCCCCCACTTCAACAATGGCACCGGGGCAGTTCTCTGGTTTACAGCTTCCCCGCTCTATGATACCCACGGTACCGTTGTCGGGGCGATCGAATCGATACGCGAGATCACAGGGAGAAAACGGGCAGAGGATGCGCTGAACGAGAGTGAAAAATTCCTCAACAGCGTTGTTGAGAACATTCCTGACATGATCTTTGTGAAAGATGCACAGGATCTCCGGTTCGTCCGGTTCAATAAAGCCGGTGAAGAATTGCTCGGGTATATGAGGGACGATCTCTATGGGAAAAGTGATGGGGATATCTTCCCGAAAAACGAGGCTGACTTTTTCACGATAAAGGACTACGAGGTTCTCAATAAAAGGCAGGTCGTTGATATTCCCGAAGAGAAGATCCAGACCCGGCTCAGGGGCGAACGGCTCCTCCACACCAAGAAAATTCCGATTCTTGATGAATGGGGAAACCCAAGTTACATATTGGGAATATCTGAAGATATTACCGAGCGCAGGAGATCTGAAAATGACCTTAAGAACACCGTTGTGTTTCTGAACAGCCTGATCGACCAGAGCCCGACACCGATGTGGATTTCGAATGAAAAGGGAATTCTTATACTTATCAATAAGGCCTGTTGCGACCTTTTAAAAATCGATGAAGCTGATGTCATAGGAAAATATTCCATATTTGAAGATCCTCTCGTTCAGGAACAGGGTTTCATTCCCCTTGTCCATAATGTCTTTGAAAAAGGGGTTGTCGCACAGTTCCAGATGACGTATGATACAAAACAGGTAACAAACCTGCAACTGAACAGGTTCGTATCGCTCATACTTGATGTAACTGTTTTTCCTGTGCGTAACGTTAACGGAAAGATCACGAATGCGATCATCCATCCCATAAATATTACCGAACGCAAGAAAGCGGAGGATGCAGTCCGTGAGAGTGAAGAGCGGTACCGGAATGTGGTAGAAGACCAGACCGAATTCATCTCCCGGTTTTTACCGGATGGCACCCATGTCTTTGTCAATGAAGCCTATTGCAGGTATTTCGGCCTGAAACGTGATGAAATCCTCGGGCACCGGTTCCGGCCAAAGCTTCCTCCCGAAGATCGGGAACATCTGAAAAGTTTCCTGGCATCCCTCACACCAGAAAATCCGGTCGATACTATCGAACGCCGGATCATCATGCCGAATGGCAGCATACGGTGGCAGCGGTGGAGCGACCGGGCAATTTTCGATGCAACAGGGCAGATTATTGAATATCAGTCTGTCGGGAGCGATATTACCAAACACAAAGAGGCAGAAGAGGAGCTCAGGCAGAACCAGAAACGCTTCCAGAGTATCTTTGATTACAGCCCCCTCGGTATTGCAATCGTCTCACCCGATTTCAGATTCCGGATGGTGAACCCCCGGTTCTGCATGATGCTGAAGTACAGTGAAGACGAACTATTGACCAAATCATTCCCTGATATCACGCACCCGGACAACAAAACATCCGATATTTCAGAAACACAAAAGATCTACGCAGGAGAGCGCGATGTATACCGGACCGAGAAGAGATACATCAAAAAAGATGGTTCGTTTCTCTGGGCTTCCCTTGGAGTATCCTCGGTAAAGGACGAGGCTGGTAAGGTCCTTTATGCAATCGCCCTGATCGAGGATATTACCGATCGCAAGCGGGCGGAAGAGAATCTGGTCATCGCATCCCAGGAATATCATACCCTGCTGGACCAGATACAGGACGTATATTACCGGACTGATACCGAAGGGCGCCTGATTCAGATCAGCCGGTCGATGGCTGGAATGTTCGGATATAGTGAGGTTTCAGAGATTCTTGGTAAAAATATTGCACAGGAGTTCTACCTCAACCCTGCAGACAGGAGGCGGTTTTTAGAAGAAGTCTACCGGAACGGAAAAGTAACAAATTACGAAGTCTATCTGAAGAAAAAAGATGGTTCGCCAGTGCTTATCTCTGCAAGCAGTCATCTCTTGAATAATCCGGACGGCACAATTGGTGGTATCGAAGGCACTTTCAGGGATATAACGGAACAAAAGCGGACGGAGGACACACTTCGCCAGAGGACCGAAGAACTCGATTACCGGAACCGGGTCATCAGTACGCTTCTTGAAACAGTACCCATCGGAATTTTCATGGTCGAAGCCACCTCAGGAAAACCAATCATTGCGAACCGTGAGGCGTCCCGGTTGCTTGGGCGGGGAATCCTTCCGGATGCAACAGAAGAGAACCTCGCCGAGGTTTATGAAGCGTACAAGGCCGGGACATCAATGCGTTACCCGACTCAGGAAATGCCGATTGTCCGTGGTATGTACGGGGAGAGCAGCCATGTCGATGATATGGTTGTTGTCAGACCCGACGGTTCAAAGACCCGGCTGGAGATATTCGGAACCCCGGTCATCGATAAACAAGGCCGTATTGCCGCAAGCCTTGTCAGTTTCATTGATATCACTGAGCGCAAACAGGTTGAAGAGACGATCCAGCGTCTTGCACAGTTCCCGGGGCAGAATCCCAATCCGGTTCTCCGTATAGATGCGGATGGCACCCTGCTTTATGCAAATAATCCGGGGCTCGAATGGCTTGCAGCATCAGGAGAAAATGCAGGACAACAGTTGCCCGGTAGTATCAGGTCTATTGTTACCGATGCCCTGAACAAAAGAAGTATCATTAAAAGAGAAGTGGAATTGCAGGATGGAAAGAACCGGATATTTGAGGTCACTGCAATACGACCCGATGATGAAAATTATGTAAATATTTACGGTTCCGAGATCACCGAAAGGAAGCGGGCTGAACGGACTATTCAGGAGACCAATAAAAAGATTAATCTCTTAACCAGCATCACCCGTCACGACGTAGCAAACCAGATCTCCGTCCTGCGCGGATTTACCAAGATCGCTATGATGAAGAAACCCGATCCTGTTGTGGCCGATCTTCTTGAAAAGATCGATACCGCGGGTTTTGCGATCGCCCGGCAGATCGCGTTCACCAAAGAGTACCAGGAACTTGGCATGCATGTTCCCCAATGGCAACGGATCCGTGAAATCGTTGCACACCAGAAAACGGATGGCATATCCCTGTCATGCACCTGTGATGCCGAGGTCTTTGCCGACCCGATGCTTGAGAAAGTCTTCTTTAACCTCATCGATAACGCTGCCCGGCACGGGGAACGGGTAACCACCATCATGGTCAAATGCGGATCTGATCCGGACGGCCTTATGATAACTGTTGAAGATAACGGTGTCGGGGTGCCCCTTGACTCAAAAGAGAGGATATTTGAGAAGGGGTACGGGAAGCATACCGGCTTTGGACTCTTTTTAGCCCGTGAAATCCTTGCAATCACCGGTATCACTATCCATGAAACAGGTATGCCCGGAAAAGGGGCACGGTTCGAGATCAAGGTACCAAAAGTTACCTACCGGATTACATCATCCGGATAATTCCCTGTTTTTTGTCAGGATAATTTTTATTTAGGATAACATATCTTTGATTGGTATAACCTCTATCCTTTAATATATCATCTTCCTCAATGTGGTTACTATAGGGAGTACATCATGCACAGGATACTGTATGTTGATGATGAGCCCAGTCTGTTGGAGATAGCAAAACTATTTTTGGAACAAACAAATGATGATTATTCCGTCGATATTGATACATCAGCACAACATGCACTCCTTTCCATCGGCACACAAGGGTACGTTGCTATCATCTCTGATTACCAGATGCCGGAAATGGATGGAATTGCCTTTTTAAAAGCCGTCAGAAGCAGATATGGGGATATCCCGTTTATTCTCTTCACCGGGCGTGGCCGCGAAGAAGTCGTAATCGAAGCAATAAACAATGGTGCGGATTTTTACATCCAGAAAGGGGGAGACCCCACAGCCCAGTTCGCCGAGCTTGCGCATAAGATCCGGCAGGCTATTGCACGGAGGCAGGCGGAAACGAGCATCCGCGACCACGAGCGCCGTGAGGCCGATATCATCAACTTCCTGCCGGATGCAACCCTGGCAATCGATACCCATGGTGTGGTGATTGCATGGAATCGTGCGATGGAGATGATGACCGGAGTAAAATCATCAGAAATTCTCGGAAAAGGCAATTATGAATATGCGATCCCGTTTTACCATGAACGCCGCCCTATCCTTATCGATCTTGTTCTGAAAGATGATCCAACCACCGCGGGAAAATATCCTGCCATAACCCGGGACGGGACTACCCTTTTTTCCGAGATTACGATCCCCCACTTTAACGATGGCAGGGGAGCCGTTCTCTGGTTCACCGCAACCCCGTTATACAACAGGAAGGGCGATGTCATTGGTGCCATTGAATCAATAAGGGAGATCACGGAGAGGAAACGGGCAGAGGAGACCCTGAACGAGAGCGAGAAGAGGTTCCGGGATCTTGCGGACCTGCTGCCACAAGGTATCTTTGAGGCCGACATAGAGGGCCGTATGACCTATGTCAACCGCATTGCATTGGAGATGTCAGGGTATACCTCCGAGGATGTTGAAAGAGGTATAAACGCCCTGAATGTGATCGCCCCGGAGGACAGGGAGCGGGCTGCAATGATCTTCCGCCAGATGGTTGAACGGGGGATTCGCAAACACGGAAGCCAGGAATTTCAGGCAGTTCGAAAAGACGGCAGCACGTTTCCGGTCTCCATATTTTCCTCGCCAATCCCACACGACGACAGGATAGCCGGGATACGTGGCATCATCATTGACATCACCGACCGCAAACATGCGGAAGAGAAAATCCGTGAGAGCGAGCAGAACTACCGGCTCCTTTTCGAAACCTCAACGGAAGGTATCCTTATCGCGCAGGGCGACCGTCTGGTGCATGTCAATCCCGCGATGGTCAGTCTCCTTGGTTATCCTGCAGGAGTCATCACTTCGAAACCATTCACGGATTTTATACATCCAGAGGATCGGGAGAAGGTCATGAGCCGCCATCTCCAGCGTATGAGAGGAGAGATTCCCCCTACAGGATATGAATTCAGAATCCTCAATGGAGAAGGGCATGAAAAATGGGTCTGGATCACCTCAACCCGTATAGAATGGTCCGGAAAACCTGCTTCCCTGAGTTTTCTCACTGATATTACGGAACGAAAGGCAGCTGAAGATAATCTTATTGCCGCAAACAGGGAGTACACAAACCTGCTTGGCCAGATCCAGGATGTATACTACCGGAGCGATGCGGAAGGCCGGCTGGTGAAGGCCAGCCATTCATTCGCGATACTGCTCGGGTATGATGATGTCTCGGAATGCCTTGGCAGGAGAATTGCCGACGACTTCTACATGAATCCTTCTGACCGGAAATCCTTCCTTGAGGAGATCAACCGGAATAGGAAAGTCACCGATTACGAAGTCATTTTGAAAAAGAAGGACGGTAATCCGGTGATTGTTGAGGCCAGCAGCCACCACTATTTTGATCCTTCGGGAAAGGTGATCGGTGTCGAAGGCACGTTCAGGGACATCACCAGCCGTAAAAATGCCGATGATGAGCTCAGGGCAGCATACGAACAGCTGACTGCATCACAAGAAGAACTAAGAGGTCAGTTCGATGAACTTGCGGCAAGTGAGCGGCGGGTAAGGGAAAGTGAATCGCGACTGAAGTATATGCTCGGTTTCTACGAGATGTCCCAACAACCGGAAAAAGAGCTCCTTTCTTATGCTGTAGAGGGCTCTGGCATTGTTACCGGAAGTCCGCTGGGATATCTTGCATTTCTCAATGAAGAAGAAACCGAACTGGCGATGTATGCCTGGTCACGGGCTGCCATGCAGGAGTGCTTCATGCGGGAAAAGCCGATTATCTACCAGATGGGAAAAACCGGCCTTTGGGGAGAAGCAGTCCGGCAGCGTCGTCCTGTAATCACCAACGATTACCAATCCCCAAATCTTATGAAGAGAGGATATCCTGAAGGACATCCCGTTATCATCCGTCACATGAATATCCCGGTATTGGATGGTGATCATATCGTGATCGTTGCCGGTGTGGCAAATAAACCGTCCGATTATTCGGATAACGACGTCAAAGAACTCACACTTCTGATGCAGGGTCTCTGGCAGGTCATAAAGAGGCGGCGGGCGGAAGAAGAACTCCGCGCAGCCCACGAACAGATCACTGCATCACAGGAAGAACTAAAAGGTCAGTTCGATGAACTTGAGGTAAGTGAGCAGCGGATCCGGGAGAGCGAGAGCAGGTTCCGGCAGCTTGCGGAAGCAACCATTGAGGGAATTGTCTTCCATAAAAGTGGTATTATCTTCGACCTCAATGAACGTGCCTGTGAACTCTTCGGGTATCCGCGCAACGAGATGATAGGGAGAAACGTCCTGACGCTTACAGCACCGGAATGTATTGAATTTGTGCAGCAGAAGATCATTCAGGGGTACAACAAATCCTATGAGGCCAAAGGACTGCGTAAGGATGGTTCCTCATTCTGGGCAGAACTGCAATCTCATGAATTCACCTCCGGAAGTGAATCATTCCGTATAACGACCCTCTGGGATATTACCGAGAGGAAGAAATCGGACGAGGCCCTCAAGGAAAGCGAAGAAAAATACCGGACTCTCGTGGAAGTTAATCATGACATTATTTACTCTCTCGATATTGATGGTAGTGTCCTCTATGTCAGCCCTCAGGTTACCGAGCAGCTCGGATACAGGCAAGACGAGATCCAGGGTAGAGACTTCATGCAGCTCGTCCACCCGGATGATGTTGAGAACCTGTTACTCCATATCAAAGAGCATTTCGACGCAGGAAAGGCGGTCCTCCCGGATACGTTCCGGATACGCAGGAAAGATGGTGCATACCGGTGGTTTGAGGATAGAACGATCTATACAAAGGATCCCCAGGGCAGACATATCATCATTGGTACAATCCGGGACATCACAGACGAGAAAACTGCACAGGACGCGCTCCATGAAAGTGAAGCAACACTTGCCAGTATCTTCCGCGCCGCACCAACCGGGATCGGATTAGTTGTCAACCGGGTAATCCTGAAGGTGAATACCCAGCTCTGCGAGATGACCGGGTATACAGCTGAGGAACTGATCGGGATGAGCGCCCGGCTCCTGTACCCTTCCGATGAAGAGTTCGAGTTCGTGGGGCACGAGAAATATAAACAGATCCGGAAGTTCGGCACCGGAACGGTTGAAACCCGCTGGCAGCGGAAAGACGGTTCCCTGCGGGATATCCTGCTCAGCTCAACCCCGCTGGATCCTGCAGATCACACAAAGGGCGTGACATTTACCGCACTGGATATCACCGAACGCAAGCGGAGCGAAGAAAAAGCCCGTACCCTGATTGAAACTACGGGTACCGGTTTTGTGATCATTAACAGGCAGGGGCAGGTACTGGACGCAAACCCGGAATATGTCCGTCTCTCCGGCCATACGAGTCTTGAGGAGATTATCGGAAGAAGCGTGATGGAGTGGACAGCTCCAACTGATAGTGAGAGGAAGAAGAATGAGGAGTCTATCCGTCAGTGCATGAAAGACGGGTTCATAAGGAACCTTGAGATTGATTATACCGATACTGCAGGAAAGATAACTCCCGTCGAGATTAATGCGACAGTAATGGGGTCAGGTGATTCCCTGCAGATCCTTACCCTTTGCAGGGACATTAGCGAACGCAGGAAACTGCATGAATATGGAAACAGGCTGAGTGCACTGAAAGAAGAGCTTATCGGCACCGCACCGCTTGAACAAAAACTGAAACAGATTACAGACAGCCTCATCGATATATTCGGGGCGGATTTTGCACGGATCTGGATGTTCGGACCCGGAGATCTCTGTGAACAGGGGTGCATCCATGCACCGGAATCCGAAGTTCCGCATGTCTGCCGGAACCGAAATTCCTGTCTGCACCTTATGGTCAGTTCCGGCAGGTATACTCATATCGATGGAGGCCACCGCAGAGTCCCATTCGGGGCATACAAGATTGGCAGGATTGCAAGTGGTGAAGATACATTTTTTATCACAAATGACGTGACCAATGACCCGCGGGTCCATGATCACGCATGGGCGGCTTCCCTCGGCCTGGTCTCCTTTGCAGGATTCCGGCTTATATCTGAAGGAAAAACAATAGGTGTGCTCGCATTCTTCAGCAGGCAACCGGTTACATCCGATACTATCGACTTCATAAAAGATCTTGCCGCGACGACATCACAGGTTATCCAGACCGGTCTGGTTGAAGCGACTTTAACCGAGAGCGAGAGGAAGCACCGTCTTATCATCGAAACAGCCAATGAAGGGGTCTGGCTGATAGATGCCGATTTTATTACAACGTTTACCAACCGGAAGATGCAGGAGATCTTCGGCTACAGTGCAGAAGAGATGCTGGGACACCCGGTCTGGGATTTTGTAATGCCAGGCGAGGTTGATTCGATAAAACAGATCCTTCTTGAACGGCAGACTGGCACACCCGGCCGGTACGAGCGCCGGTGGAGAAGAAAGGATGGGACCACGGTCTGGTGCCTGACCTCCGCAACACCCTATTTCTCCCCGGAGGGGAAGTTCCTTGGATCATTTGGATTGTTTACTGATATTACCGAACGGATCCGGACAGAGAAGACGCTTCAGGAAAGCGAAGCACGTATCCGGAGGATCCTTGATCAGGAGCCCCTGCCATTATGCTTCGTGAACAATGAGGGGGTGATAACCTTCAGGAACAACCGTTTTGTCCAAATCTTCGGGTATACAGCAGAGGACATCCCGGATCTTGAAACATGGTGGCAGCTGGCGTATCCGGATCCGGGCTACCGGCAGCAGGTAATCCGGTCGTGGGAAATAGCGGTCAAGTGTGCGGCTGACGAACACAAGGATATCAGACCTGCTGAATACAAAGTAACCTGTAAGAACGGTGAAGAGCGCATCATCGAGATCTCCGGTATCACGCTCATCGATGGTTTTCTGACGACTTTTATCGATGTTACCGAACGCAGGAAAGCGGATGCCGCTCTGCGTGAGAGTGAGGAAAAATACCGCATGCTGGTCGAGCACAACCGGGACGGTGTCTTTATTGTGCAGGACGGCAGGCTGGTCTTTTACAACCAGGCACTGGTCGGAACGACCGGCTATACTTCAGATGAGCTGAACGGCCGGCTCCTTACAGACCTGATTGTTCCCGAGGACCGGGAGATGGTCATATCCAGGGTGCGGGATCGGGCCAGAGGAAAGGAGGTGCCGGACGTTTATGAGTTTTCCCTTCTCCACAAGGATGGCACCAGCCGGATCCTTATACGGGTGCACGCCGGTTTTGTCAATTACAGGGGACGGCCGGCTTCTATGGGAACATTTTATAATGTTACCGAAGATCGAAAACGGGAAGATGCACTCAGAGAGAGTGAGGACCGGTTCCGCAGACTTGTCTCCAGCTCTTTTGACGCAGTTGTTGTCCATCAGGATGGAAAAATTGTTCTCGCAAATGACTGTGCTGCCAAGATTATAGGTGCTGCATCCGGATCGGAACTGCTTGAAAAACCCGTCATTACTCTTGTCCATCCCGAATTCCGACAGAGGGTAGCAGACCGTATCCGGGAGACGCTGCAGTCAGCGGAAGGGGTGGCTCCCTTAATCGAGGAGAAGTTCATCCGCATTGATGGGACTGCTATAGACGTTGAGGTCATGGCTATTGCGATGCAACACGAGGGGCGGCTGGCAATGATGGTGGTGTTCCGCGATATCACAGATCGCAAACGGGCTGAAGAGGAACTGTTCAAATCGCGGCAGATGCTCCAGCTGGTTCTGGACACAATTCCGCAGAGAGTCTTCTGGAAAGACCGGAATTCGGTTTTTCTGGGATGCAACAAACTACTTGCTCTCGATGCAGGTTTCTCCGATCCGGCTGAGATGGTAGGTAAAACCGATTATGATCATGCCTCATCTTCCACTGCAGATCTCTACCGGGCTGATGATCGTCAGGTGATGGAGTCCGGCCAATCGAAGATCAATTTCGAAGAACCCCAGATACGATCTGACGGTAGTAAAGCATGGCTCCTGACCAGTAAAGTACCCCTTCGCGATAAGGAAGGAAAGATCATAGGAGTGCTTGGAACATATGACGATATCACAGATCGCAAACGGGCTGAGGAAAAATTACAGGAAAGTGAAGAGCGTTACCGGAGCCTGTTTGAAAACAATCATGCTGTCATGTTGCTCATCGATCCGGACACCGGCGCTATCATTGATGCCAATCCCGCCGCGTGCACCTATTACCACTGGAGTCGTGACGAGCTGGTGAAAAAGAGAATTGACGAGATTAACATCCTGACAAATGCAGAGGTACGGGCTGAGATGCAGTTAGCCAGTAACCAGAAGCGCAATCATTTCTCCTTTAAGCACCGTCTGGCTGATGGCACAATCCATGATGTTGAGGTATATAGCGCACCAATACGGCTGGGACACAAAACCCTGCTTTACTCTATAATCTTCGATATTACCGAACGGAAGAGGACTGAGGCGGAGCTGCAATCGGCATACGAGAACCTCACCGCATCTGATGAAGAACTCAGGGCACAGGTTGAAGAACTCGCGCTGAGCCGGGATATGCTTCGCGAGAGCGAGGAGAAGTTCCGGGCGCTTGTCGAGACGACGAGCGATTTCATCTGGGAGGTGGATACCGCAGGCACGTATACCTATGTCAGCCCGCAAGTCCGCCAGATATTGGGGTACGAACCCGTGGAGCTGATAGGAAAGTCTCATTTTGACATCATGCCTGATGCTGAGGCAGAAAGGATGGCTGCCGAGTTCAAAAGGTTGATTTCATCACAGCACCCGATTGTGTCTCTCGAGAATAAAGCTTTCAGAAAGGACGGGACTGTTGTGATCCTCGAGACCAGCGGGGTAATCAGGGCTGCGAAGGATGGCAGTGTCCTGGGGTACCGCGGTATCGACCGGGACATTACTAAGAGGAAGCAATCCGAGGAAGCCCTTGTCGAAAAGACCGAGGAGCTGGACCAGTATTTCTCCGCCAGCCTCGACCTGTTCTGTATCGCTGATACTGACGGATTTTTCCGGCGGTTGAACCCGGAATGGGAAAAAGCACTCGGATATCCACTTGCCGAGCTGGAAGGCCACCGGTTCCTCGAATTTGTACATCCTGATGATATGCAGGCCACCCTTTCTGCCATTGCTGACCTTGCTAACCAGAAAAAGGTCATCCTTTTCACCAACCGGTACCGGCACAAGGACGGATCCTATCGATGGATGGAATGGAAATCGTTCCCAAAGGGAAAAAGAATCTTCGCAGCAGCACGGGATATTACCGAACGGAAAAAAACCGAAGAAGCCCTCATTGACAGCAGAGGACAATATAAAAAGATCTTCGAGTCTTTTATCGACATATACTATGAGACCGATAAAAATGGCATAATTGCGGTTCTTTCCCCCTCAGTATACAACATATCGGGATGGAAACCTGACGAACTGATTGGCAAACATATCTCAATCCTGTACGTTAACCCATCGGACCGGCAGGTGCTTCTCGAGAAAATTAAGCGGGAGCAGGGGGCGTACGGATTTGAGGTGCTGCTTAAAAAACGGGACGGGACTCCGGTTCCCGTCTCGGTCAATGCCCGGATACGGTATAATGCTTCAGGAGAACCGGATGGGCTTCTGGGCTCGATCCGGGACATCACGGAGAATACCAGGACACGGAAAGCCCTGCAGGAAAGCGAAACAAAATACCGTCATATCATCGAAAACCTCCAGGATGTTTATTTCCAGACAGGTCTGGATGGCAACCTGTCCATGGTAAGCCCGTCAGCCGCCCGCATATATGGGTATAGCTCTGCGGATGAGATGATAGGGATCCCCGCTGAATCCCTGTATTATAATCCTGGACAGCGTGAGGAAATGCTCCATATATTGCAAAGACAGGGTAAAATTGTAGACTTCACCGGTGAAGCCCGGCGGAAAGATGGCACACCGTTCTGGGCGTCACTCAATATCCAGTTCAGGTTCGATGAAGAAGGTCACATAAAGGGCACTGAGGCGATTGTAAGGGATATTTCCGAGAGGAAGAATATGGAGGAGGCAATCAGGGAAATTAACCGGAAGGTCAGCCTTTTAAACAGCATCACCCGGCATGACGTGGCAAACCAGGTCTCCATCCTGCGTGGATATGCTAAAATTGCGATGATGAAGAAACCCGATCCCGTTGTGGTCGATCTGCTTGAAAAGATTGATGCAACGGGATCCGTGATCTCTGAACAGATCGCATTTACCAAGGCATACCAGGAACTCGGCATGCATGCCCCCGGCTGGCACCGGATCAGGGAAATCATTGAACAACAGAAAAGTGAGGGTATATCCCTGTCATGCACGTGCGATGCCGTGGTCTTTGCCGATCCGATGCTTGAGAAAGTCTTCTTCAACCTCATCGATAACGCTGCCCGGCACGGGGAACGGGTAACCACGATCACGGTCAGCTGCAAACCTGATCCGGACGGACTGGTGATCACCGTTGAAGACAACGGTGTCGGGGTGCCCCTTGACTTAAAAGAGAAGATATTCGAGAAGGGCTACGGGAAGCATACCGGCTTTGGCCTCTTTTTGGCCCGTGAAATCCTTTCAATCACCGGCATCACAATCCATGAAACAGGTTTACAGGGAAAAGGGGCACGATTCGAGATCATTGTACCGAAAGGGAAGTACCGGGGGGGAAAACAAAATACCTGATATTATAGTCAGGAACCATCTTCCAAGCCTTTTAGCGTTTTTTTGTTTTTCCAAATCACCAGTTCCTCTTTCCCCGGTTTAAACCATTGATGCCCTTTTTCCTGATCGTGGTAATGTTCCGGAGGTGTGCATCCCCATGGACCGGTACAAGGAACTGAAGCTTTTCACACGCTTCTGGTTCACTGCATTCCCAGCAACCGGTAATCTGTTTTTCCTGGGAGCACTGTCTGATTTTGCAAAATGGCGGACCACCGCCATCCCTGCATCCATTTTTGCACCGGAACTTCACCATGGCACCGAGCAGATCGTAGCACTGCGGGTAATGCACAAAGGGTTTTCCAAAAGGGGTTTTTGCAATGACATCTGCAAATTTCCCATATTTTGCCTGACGAAGTTCCTTGCGAAGATCCCGTGCAAGGTCAGCGATTTTTCCCGTGTGCCCGTGGCAGTCAAGGCAGCAGAGGCCGCAGTATGCAATGACATCGAGGTTTTTTTCTTCCATATCATTGGAGTGTTCTCATGCTCCTTTAAGGATTATCCGCGGGGGGAGAAAATAATACAGGAAATCTTACAAACACTCATCGCTTGTCATCCTGCTATTTTTCAATCCATCCCATCCGTACCCAGCGATCGTAGTCTTCAGTCCGGAAATCTTTATTCTCTTCCACAAGCGAGCGGAAAAATCCACGGTTATCCTCGAGAATTGCTTGCTGTGCCGGATCTGAAAAGCCACCTGAGATCGCATCCGCAAGTTTTCTGCCAAGTGTTTTAGCGCCAGGTTCCACCGCATTCATGGTTTCGATTTTCCCTCCAGTGGCAATACTGATTCCCCCCACCGATAGAACTCCCAGGTAATTGAGCACATGGTTAAGATAAGTAACAACATCATCCCCACCGGATTCATACGTTGTTGCAATAGAACACCCGTATTTGCCTGCCAGCAACTGGTAGTGGATCGCGTCAGCAAGCCTGTCGAAAAACACCTTCATCTGGCCGGTGATATTATCGATGTAGACCGGTGAGCCGAAGATGATGCCGTCTGCTTCCTGCATCCGGATCAAAAGAGCGGGAACGTCATCATCATTAACACATATACCGTTTAACGAACACGCCTCGCAGGAGGTGCAGGGAATAATGGAGTAATCCGCAAGGTCAATCATTTCTGTTTCTGCGCCGGCTTCTGCTGCACCTTCGAGAACAAAACCCGCGAGTTTTCGCGTAGTGCTGCGGATCGTCCGTGGACTCCCGTGGATGGCGAGGATCTTCATACAATAATCTACTCCTGTACAGGAGATTTAGTGGCAGATGTTATTATGGATAAGGGGTGGAAGGAATTTTTCTTAAATCAGGTATCAAAAAAAGGATAGCAGAGGACTGCACGGCAACTCCTTTGTAAGGTTACTTTTTCCGGACACCTTCGAGCCAGTCTCCAATAAACGTACCTGCGATAAAGAGAATAACAAAGATAATAATCTCGATAAAAATACCAAACACTCCAAGGAAACTGACATCAATACTTATGCTTCCGGGAAGCAGAAACATCGAGGCGATAACGAAAATAATACCTAACAGGATACCGGCGAGCGCTCCATTTTTGAGGATGCCCATGCGGTCTTCCTTCCCACGGTGAAAAAAACCAAATACTATACCGATGATGAAATTCAGCAGTTCAAGCCACATGCACATACTCCTGATTTAAAGCAGAATATCACACTCCCATCACTAAATAGGTTCCGGAAGTGAGCACGTATCTACCCGCGATATCCTGGATTGCAGCACATTGACGGATCGTATCCGGATATCAGAAAAAACCGGTCCATCAGGGCAGGGTGATGAAAACCTGCCGCCAGGGATTTTTACCGATCACCCGGGTTTTATGGCCTTTGCCGGAAACATCTTCGGCAAACAGGACATCCCCTTTACCAAACCGCCTCTTCTCGCCGCTGCTTACCTCAATTTCAGCTTTCCCTTCAATGGTGATAACATACTCCCGGCAGACAACATTGTGCCAGGTATAGTTATACTTTGCAGGTACTTCCCTGAAGAAGAATGCCTTTACTCCGGCGGGTTCGGTAAAAAAACCAAGTGGCCCCCGCGATTCCAGTGGCAGCTCAATTTCATCGAAATAAGACTGGTTATCCTTCCCGGTATAAAGTCGCGTGATCCGCATGTTCTGTCCTGGGTACTATTTTCCTGATGGTAAACTTCCGAATCGTGAATCAGTAAATACTAACAGTCGGTACAAAAGATATATTTTTTTATTTCGTTACACTGCACATATTTCCCCACTAATGCTGTTTTAGGATCCTTTGTGGAAAAGGGGGATTTTCACCGAGTGCCATTGCCAGTGAGAGAGGCGGCAACAGCAGGAGTTGCAGGTATTTGTTCCGATGCGCCGGGTGACAAAAGGGAACCAGCCCATGGAGACATTCCTGTGATCAGGAAATTAAGGAGAAGGACTGCAACAGCAACCATCAGCAGGCAATAACAAAAAGGCGAAGATGACGCATGCTTATGCTACCTATCGTAGGATGTACCCGCTCAATACCAGCAAAAAAATTGCGAGAAGGATGAGTATAATAATTCCAACCATGATTATCAGCCAGGGTATCCCCTTAGGGTGTTTCCTTCCTGGTGCCTGCCGTGTCTCAGCATACCCGGTGCCAGTAGCGGTTACGCCACTCCCCCTGCCATACCGCATACCCACAGAGGGGGTCGGTTTTTTCTGCCAGGAGGTAAGGCCTGCACATTGATGATTCGGGGGTAAGCGGCACTCCGGGCAGAATTTCCCCCCGCAATGCTGGCAGGTAAACGGAAGGACGCATTCATTACCGCAGGATTCACAGCGTGCCATGGAAGAGCATTGGGTTTTTTCCTATAATATATGATTCCGGAATTAGACCGGCCCTTTTTTAAAACGTGATATCCTCTTTGGGGAACCTGATCTTCGGCAATGGCTTGTCAGCGGCGTACCCGATCGGGCAGAGCATTACCGGAACGAGATTTGCCGGGATGTTCAGGATACGTGAGTATTCTGCCGGATCAAACCCACCCATAGGACAGGAATCAAATCCGAGGGCTTTTGCACCATTGAGTGCATTTCCGAGGGCCAGATAAGTCTGTGCCTGTGACCATGCACGTTTCTGCTCCATGGACATTTTTCCCGTAAACTCCCGTGCCATCCCGATGACCATATTTTTCATGTCCACCGGCACGCCATTTTTTTGCATCAGGGTATCAAGTCTCCGGATCAACCCGTCATAATCCGAATCTGCGCAGAAGACCAGCAGGTGTGAGCAGGTCGTAACCTGCTGCTGGTTATTGGATGCCGCAAGGAGTTGCGCTTTTACAATCTGGTCAGTGACTATTTTGATCTTCCATGGCTGGAGGTTCAGAGCTGACGGCGCAAACCGCACCAGTTCCAGAAGTTCGCTGATCTTGTCCCCGCTAATCTTTTTTCCATCGAACTTTTTCGTGGCATACCGCTGCATCACACTATCTTTGAACTGCATTCTTTCAACACTCCATGAACGTGCATCATCTTTCTGCCTGTATATTTATAATTATATGAGAACCGGAAATCCGGTCCTTTTTACCTGCTCCAATCACACTCCTTATGCTTTAACAGCCCAGATTACCTACGCATGGGTCATTATTGCCGGGGCGATGTCGTGATCGCTCCTGTTGCTTTTGAAGAACGGGGCGGGGTCAAGACCCGTCCCGCCGTAGTCATCGGGACCGCAGAGCAGGGAGATGTGTATCTCTGCCCGGTCAGCAGTAAGCCGCCAGCGGATGCACCCTGTATCCCGATTTCCCTGGACGATTTTTCAGAAGGGGGTCTTGATCTTTTTGGTGAAAGTTATGTCCAGACCTCCCGGGTTCGTGTTATCCGGAGTGGTGAAGTTAAAGGAAAACGGGGACGGCTCACTGAAGAGTCAGTCTCCTCTATTGTAGGAAGGATATCCCCATCACTGATACCTGGCAATGAACAGGTAAAAGGAATTAAAGGTTCGCGATCCCGGGGATAATCGTATCAACAAATAATCCTATTCTTAGGATCCGGAACGGTGAGGTTGTTGGGATGGACATTACACAGAGCATAAAAGAGATCGAAACGCAGGTTGGAAGACTCTCCCCTATGCAGAAATTCCTCCTCGGTACAGATGGATCGGTCACGCAGATTCTGGAAGCAATTACCGGTAACAAGATCGTCATCGAAACCCGGGTGCAAAAAATCATCGCAGCAGATCCTGCAACTGCGGAATGTCTTGGTATCGATCAAGGTAATCCGGTCAATTACCGTGTCGTCGAGATCAAGACACCAGCAAGCGGTGATGTGTTGATCCATGCGATATCCTATACACCCATTGCCCGTCTCTCACCGGAATTTAAAGATGACCTGATGAAAGCAGATATACCAATAGGAAAGATTATCCAGCATCACCGGATTGAGGCGAGACGTGAAATCCTGAAAGCCTGGGTTTCTCCCGCATCAGAAGAAGCGGGCAGGATATTTTCTCTCTGCAGCCACGAACCGTTGCTCATCAGGCAGTACCGGATTATCCATCACGGTAAACCGTTGATCTTTATTGAAGAGCAGTTCCCTTACAACAGGTTTCTTGAAGAGCGGAGGGTGATCGTCCAGACCCCATCACGGCTTCATCTCACCCTCATCGATATGCATGGCGGTTCCGGGCGGGTCGACGGCGGCGTCGGTATCACTCTGGATGAGCCCGGAATCCTTATCGAGGTGCAACAGAGTCCATCGCTCATAGTTGAGGGCTGTGACAGCATCACGCGTGAACGAATCTTGGAAACAGCCCGCCAGATCCTCACCGGCTTGCATACAGGTGGAAACGTATCCATCACGGTACGAAATTACTACTCCCCGCATATCGGACTTGGCAGTGGATCACAACTGATGCTTGCGATTGCCCGGGGGATTGCCGAGATTTATGGCAGATCACTCACGGTGAAAGATCTTGCCCTGCTGGTCGGCCGCGGGGGTACTTCGGGCATTGGAACAGCAGCGTTCGAACACGGGGGATTTATTGTCGATGGAGGGCACGCGTTCGGGAAGAACAGTGAGAAGTCTGATTTCCGACCGTCTGCAGCTTCCCGGGGTGTAACGCCTCCTCCTGTCATTGCACGCCATGATTTTCCCCAGGACTGGAAAATCCTGCTGGCGATGCCCGATATTCCTTCCGGTGCGAGTGGAGTAAAAGAGACCGATATTTTCAAGACACACTGCCCGGTCCCGGTAGAAGAGGTCCGGATGCTCTGCCACGAGATCCTGATGAAGATGCTCCCCGGTATTGTTCAAAAGGACCTTGACCTCTTCGGCTCTTCGGTGAATGCCATCCAGGAACTGGGATTCAAGAAGGTCGAACTCAGCCTGCAACCAAAACAGATCCCGGAACTTATTGAAAGACTGCGTTCCGCGGGAGCTGCATGTGCAGGAATGAGCTCGTTTGGTCCTACCGTTTACGCTATTGGGGATACCGACATGCGGGGGATAGAACATGCAGCCCGCTTGTGCATGGATGAACATGCAGGTGGGACCACCCTGATTACTTCTGCCCGGAACAGGGGGGCACAGGTAAGAACAGTATAATTTTTCCGGGTAACTGCGGGTACAATCATCCCGTCAAAATCATCAGCAACAGTTACAGCATCTTCTGCATCCAGACTAGATCGAATAGTTCATCGAATTTCATGCCGGCATTCTGCAGCCTGCCTACTTCAGTAAACCCATTCCGCACATGAAAGTGGATACTCGGGATATTTTTTGAAGCCATATTTGCAACAAGCGATGTCATCCCCAATTTCGATGCATCACGGGTAAGTTGTTCAAGAAGCCTTTTTCCGAGACCCTGGCCGGTGAATTCCGGCAGGAGGAAATAGGTGAGCATCCCTGTTTTCATAAAAACAGGAAACGGCAGGAGCGGCTTGATCATCCCGAAACCCACGACCTGTTCTTTATATGCAAGAACATAGAACGCAAGCGTTCCCTCTCGTAAAAATTCATAAAACCGGTCGTTGACCTGCATTTCAGGATATGCTGCATAGCTGGTTATCGCATAATGATTAAAAATCGCAAGGATTGCCTCACGGTCGCTGTTACGGGGTTTTCGTACGACAATCCCTGTATCCAGAGGGTGCATCTCCTTTTTCATAGATAAATCCGGTATTGATTATGTCGGGGGCTTATTGTCTTTTTTCTTTTGGTACTGGTACACGTCACAGGCACTTTGGAAACAATTATTTCCCGATTTTTACCAGCATCTCTTCAAGAGACGGATAGCGGGATTCGATCTTTTCCACTTTCCCGCCCGCTTCCGCAATAAGCCCGTTAGATTCGTTGAGCTCATCCATATTCTCCGCTTCACATATGTAGAAACCTTCCTCCTGCCGGTAGGTCTTCGAATGCCCGATAAGTCTGCCGGGGTCATCGATTGAGAAGAAGATCGTATACGTGAGTGAACCGAATTGGTCGCGGAGCTGATGCATGTTCCCAAAGGCAACCATTTTGCCACGTTTCAGGATCATCACCTTGTCGCAGATCGCTTCCACCTGGTAGAGGTTGTGTGCCGAGAGCACGATCGTCTTGCCCTCTTTTTTCAGTGTACGCAGGTAATCAGCAATGAACCGTGAAGTCATCGGATCGAGCCCGCTGGTCGCTTCATCATACACGAGAAATTTCGGGTCATGGATCAGAGAACGGGCGATCGCTGCTTTACGCTTCATTCCCTTGCTGAACTCACCGATCTTTTTTCCGTCAGGTTCAAGCGACAGTGCTGCGAAAAGCTGGTTTGTCCGGACCCGGATTTCCTGTGACGACAACCCGTAGATCTCCCCAAAGAACTGGAGGTAGTTCTCCGCGGTCATGGTCTCATACAGCCGCGACTCTTCGGGAAGATACCCCAGGTTTTCTTTCAGGGCAACCGGGTTTTTTACAACATCTATATCATTGATATACAGTTCACCGGATGTTGGTGCGATCAGACCTGAAACGATCTTGAGGAGTGTAGTCTTGCCCGCCCCATTATGCCCGATAATCCCAAAGATCTCCCCGTCATCAAACTCAAAACTCACATCGTCCAGTGCAGTAAAGGAATCAAAATTTTTCGTCAGGTGGCGGGCAGTTATCATGATGGATTACCTTGTTCATTCAGACTTACCCGGCGTGTAACATATACCTTGGGGTGGTGGCACTCCTTTTTTCGCTCTTTTCTCCTGCACCGGGTTTCAATAAAAGTGGGAGATCACGGAAGCGAGACACACCGGTTTGATAAATAGGGAAGGAGGTGAGAACAAAAGATCCAGTCAGGAGTTATTCAGGGACAAAGGTGGTGAGCAGTGTCAACACCGATGATTATTTGACCGATACATGATACAATTCTGTACTCAGCCATTCCTTTGTCAGGCTTTACCTTGTTGGCCTGAACATGTGATGGGGTATAAAACCTGAAGGGACAGTACATGGGCACGCTTACGGATATTGCTACCATTGCGCGATGGGAAGTGAAAAAATCCTTAACCCTGATGAGCCGGGATACTCTGCCGCTCGCAGTTGTCCTGTTCATACTTCTTGTACTGGTCACCGGTTTTACTGCCCAGACCGGCCTGCACCTGCAGGATGGGATGTACCGTGTGGGGGTTGATGACCCTCAGGTCGCCCAGCTTATTGCAGGCGATGCCCGTTTTTCAGTTTACCACATGGACGCTTCCTCGCTGGGTATAAACAGGGATACATTCGATGTGATTATTGTCCAGGGTCAGGCATCAGGTCGCGGGACTGACAAGGCCAATGCAGCATTAAAAACCCTTTCCCGGGATTATGGGAAATATGTCAACAGCATCTACAATACCGAGAGCGATCTCTTTGCCGCATACCCACTCTGGATAGAAACCGAGAGTGTAAAAAGCGAACTCAGTTTCCTTGCCACACAGAGCGGTCAGTATATCAGTATAAATCCCCGTCGGACCGCTCCCGTCCCGGATCAGGCAGTGCAAAATATTCCAACACCTTCACCAACGCTTTCTATCTCCGAAGACGATCTTCGGGCACAGCTGGTCCAGTCCAATGCACAGAACACCCAGATCTCACGGTATACAGAAGCTCTTTCCTCAGGCAGTGCGATGGGTAATTTTAAAACGCCCTCACAGCTCTCTCCTCCGCTCCCGTTTGACTCCATCGTTCTCGTCTTTGTCTTCATATTCCCGCTTTATTTTACCTCCCAGTTCTTCATGATGAGCATCATGAATGAACGCATTGAACGGAAGGGAGAGATCCTCTTGTCCACACCGGTGAAGGCCTCATCGATTATCATCGGAAAAGCCCTCCCGTATTTCATCGGGATGATCGCAATCTGCGCCGGGCTCACCCTGTACCTCAAAGCCCCGCCGCTGATTATCCTCCCGCTCATTCCCATCATTTTCTTCTTCCTCGCAAATGCACTCCTCATAGGGATGCTCTCCCGTAGTTTCAAGGAGCTTTCGTTCATCTCCATTTTCTTCTCGACAGTGGCTACCTCGTACCTCTTCTTCCCGAGCATCTTTGCCAATGTCCACGTGATCAGCCTGATCTCCCCGCTCACCCTGATTGTACTCTCCATCCAGGAAACGACCTGGACGACCACCGATTACCTCTACTCGACTTCGCTCTTCTGGCTGACCGGGGCTGTCCTGTTCTATGTAGCGGCAAGAAATTTCAAAGAGGAACGGCTCTTTTCTGAAAAAAAACTTGTGACCAGGGTACGGGAATTCCTTTCAGAAATCCTGCCGGCCAGATACCCGTTCTCCTCGCTCTTCTTATTAAGCGGATTTGCCATCCCATTCGTCTTCATGGTGCAGATGATGTGCCTTGTGCTCTTCTTTAACCTGCCTATGCCCTACTCTTTAGTCTTCCTGCTCCTGTTTGCGGCGCTGATCGAGGAATTCGCAAAAGGTATAGGGATCTACACCCTGTATTCCCGCGACGCTGCATTCTTCACGTGGAAAAACCTTGTCATTGCCAGCGGTGTGACCGCGATCGGGTTCCTTGTCGGGGAAAAACTGCTCCTCTTTGTCACGCTCGCCCAGATTTCTGACTCGGTCTTTGGCAGCATCCTCTTCCTTTCGCTGGGATCTCTCTGGTTGCCGTTGCTGTTGCATTTTGCCGGGGTACTCATCGTTACAACCTGCCTGAAATTAGGGGGGAAGAAGTGGTTTGTCCCCGGACTTGTGATAGCCATGGTCGTACACTGTCTGTACAATCTCTATTTCATACTGGGGTGGCTTGTTTGAAAGGAAAACACCTGTCCATCATTGCAAAAAAAGAGTTCCGGGGGCTCATTAACGAAAGGACAATCCTCCTTGCCGTCCTTCTCCAGCTCTTCATCGCCCTGTTCTCCTCCTTTTTAATGGTCGGGCTGACTTCGATGTATGATCCTTCATCTATCTCCCGGTACTCACATTACCGGTACAGTATCGCATATGCAGGGAACGAATCTCCCCTGCTTTCCGATCTTCAGGCCAGCACAAATTTCCGGGTATACCGTATGGATTTATCGACTGCCGTAGCTGCTCTCGGGGAACGCAAACTCGCAGCGGTAATTTACGTGCCTGATACCCTGCCTGACGCACAGGATCCGGTAAAAATTACCCTGTACACACTGCAAAATGATCTCCAGAGTGCCATTGTTGATGTAAAGCTCAAAGATATTTTCTTACAATACGAAAAGAACCTGCGGGAGATCCGCGGGGGAAGGTTGGACATACACCCCCTCCCGCTCCAGATCCCGACATCAACCGGTGGCGGAGACTTCTATGAGTTTGTGTATGGCCTGCTCATCCCGCTGCTGGTATTCATGCCAGCCATCATCGCTTCAGCATTGGTCATCGATCTTATCACCGAGGAGTACCAGCACGAGACGCTTGAGACCCTTATCTCAACACCAATTACTTTTACCGAAATGATCTGGGGAAAAGTGCTGGCCTGCGAACTGCTGGTGCCTGTCCAGGCTGGCGTGTGGCTGCTGCTGCTCATGCTCAACCGTATCGCGATCGAAAATGCAGCGATGATCCTCCTCCAGGTCGTAATCACCTCGTTCATCCTTATCCTCCTGGGCACGCTGACCGCCCTGCACTATCGCGAACGGACATCGGCCCAGTTCATCTTCTCTACCGCACTTGTAGTCGTAATCATGTTCTCGCTTACCCTGACAGACAATCCACTCAATCTCATTACAAGGCTTGCTGTGGGAACTGCCGGAGTTGAGCAGTGGCTCGTTCTGGGTGCAACGATCATCATCATCCTTGCTCTTGGCTGCATCACACACCTGTATGCTGAAAGAATAGCAAAAACACACCAGACGAGTTAAAATTTAAAAAAAAAGATATTTTTAGTAGGTCAGTGATACAAGCGGTTTATCGAATATCTTATAAGTTTTACCCGCGCTGGTGAGGAAAACCGCAACCTGGTCAACATTGCGGGTACCTTCCATCACCAGCTCATCCCCACGACGTGGCGTTCTGGTGCCGTCGTTCAAAAACTTTTGTTCGACCGTTCCATCAGAACGGGTAACCTGCATCATGACTTTCTGGACAAAGATCTCCCCTTTACCTCCATTGTAGAGCAGGTGAATTGTAGCATCAGGTCGTTGTTTCTCGACCTGGATATCAACATATTGTTCTGAAGGAAGGGTTTCTATCGCCAGCGGTGTTGCTATCAATGCAACGGTTGTGGAAGATACTGTCGGGGGCGTCGGGACGGTTGTTTCAATGGGTTTAATTTCTGCCTGTGTCGGGCTTGAACAGCCGGCAGAGAGCGCACAGAGGATAAGCCCCAGCAACGCCACCATAATTGTGATGCTTCTCATGAAGAATGCTTTATTCTTTTTATATTTCTGATTTGCGCTCTTCAATCATGCTGATACCTGTTTGTCCAGAAATACAGGATTTTCCCGGCAGTACGCGGTTCCATACAGCACAAATCGAAAAAATAACAGAAAAGAACAGTTAAATTAAAAAGGACATCCGCAGTAACTTTACATATCAGGAGTAAAAAGGAATGTTCTGTCCGAAATGTGGAAAAGAGACTGATGCTTTGGGAAAATTCTGCCAGTGGTGTGGGGCGGATATTGTTGCAACCCCGCCAACACCCATCGACACTCCTGAAGAGGAGGGTGAGGAGAGTCCTGATGTTGGTGTATATGCTGGTCTGGGAAGGCGGATAATCGCTTTTATTGTCGATATCATTCTTATACTGCTGTTGGATGCGGTTGCAGTCGCTGTCCTGGGTCTTTTCAGGGGATTACAGAACCTTTATTTCTTTGCAATCGAGCATGCATCGGTTGAATCACTTACAACGGAAGGATCGACTGCGGCATTATTTGGTTCTATCGTTGCTGCATATGGGATAGTCATCATCGTTATCCCGTGGCTGTATTACGCCGGGTTCGAGTCTTCTCGCAGCCAGGCAACACCGGGCAAATTGTTGATGCGGATCGTCGTGACAGATCTTGAAGGGAACAAACCCTCGTTTGCACGTGTCACCCTTCGACACTTTGCAAAATTTATCTCTACGCTGATCATCTTTCTCGGATTCCTCATGATCGGGCTTACCAAGAACCGCCAGGGGCTTCACGACAGGATAGCAGGTTGCCTCGTGCTTCTTCAGGAATAAAATTCTCTTTTTTTTGGTTTTTTCGGGTATATTGCCGGCTCACCGGGGACACTTGAAAAAAGGTTGTTACTGGTATTTGATTTTCATCCAGAGTAACAACAGGACAAGACCAAACGTAACGGTATTTGCAGCAATGATGGGAAACGAACTGATCCAGATCCCGTACGCTGTCCACAGGAGCATTCCCGCTGCAAAGAGCAGGAGCATCGCAAGCGAGAAATCCTTGGTCTCTTTGATTTTCCAGGTACGAATTACCTGCGGGACGAACGAGATAGTAGTGAGTGCTCCGGCAAGATAGCCGACGATGATGATAGTATCCATGGAATGTCTCCTCAAGTATTTACCGTATGACCATTTATACCGGTTGCGTTTTGTTTTACCGGCACCGCAGGGATTTTTATACCGGGTGGTGCATCAGGATTGCACCGGTTCAGGTGAGAACTGGTCGGCAACGACCAGCCACTTCCGCCCCTCTTTTACGAGGAAGAACATATCCCTGCCATGCATGGTCTGCTTCTGTCCGCCTATCACAAACGTGATGGAGAAGAGATACGTGACCACGGCGCTTTTCCCACCGGAATAGATCCGCACTTTGTGATCGGTCTCTCTCCATTCGTGGATACCAGCTGCTTCACAAAATGCCCGCCACCCGGCCACGTAGGCATCCTGGCCTTCAAGCCTTCCGGATGTTGTCGGGACGATGGCCACCGCATCGGGATGGATGTATTGCCTGAATAGTTTTTCATTCCACCCTTCGGTCCAGCACCGGTTCATTGCCTTGATAGTCGTCAGGATCGCATGAATTTCTGCAGTCAGGTCCATTGGTACATCTCCACTACCTACGGGAAACCAAAACGGTAAAAAGTCATCGGGGACGCGATGTGAAAGTGAGAGGATTAAAAGACCCTCATCCCCTTATGATGATGTGCCGGCCAGTCTAAGGCGATTTCCCAGCCATTCGCGCCGGTCAATCTGTGCAGCTTCATTGAGGTAGTGATCCGCGTTGTACCAGTCAACACGTTTCGGATCCCGTGCCGCTCCTGAAAAATCCAGGAACTTCTGACGGGGGAAGAAGGTATCGTTTCGCCCGAACTGGAAGAACAGGGAAGACGGGAGCGCATGACCGATATAATGGATCGGATCGATCGGGTCCATCACTGCCCGGAACGTTTCAAGCGGCTTTCCCACAAGGCCAGGGTTATTCAGCATGGCGACATCCGTGAAGCTTCCGACTCCCGCCATCAGCACGCTGGATGTTATCCGCGTTTCCACACCGGTAAGAATTCCCCCGAAGAGGGCTCCGAAACTATGGCCGACAAACGCGATGCGGTCTCTATCTATACGGGGAAAGTTTTCCAGTATATCAAAGGAACGGTGAATATCAACGGTCATCTGGATGTACCATAACCGGAGTTCTTCGGGAGCAGATGCCATAGCACGGCTCCCAAACCGTGCACCATCAGACCATGGGGCATCGATCAGAAGGCAGCAGTTACCCATGCCGGCAAGGTGTTTTGCCTCATCCAGAAAGGTTGACCGGTTTCCCGGGCCGGGATGAACAAAGACAATTCCTGCCCGGGTGCCTACCCCTTGAGGTTCCACAAGAAATGCCTCGATCCTGTCCTGGGCAAAACCTGCATAACTGATGTCATGAATTATTATGCCATTTTCAATCTTTTTTGCGGCTTCTTTTACATCAAGAGAAAGAGTACGGTCATAAGAAAAAATACGGGATCGTTCATTCAATGGCGCAATTGAAGAGGGGAATTTTATCTCCATATCCATTTACCTCCCGGCGAGTATGAGTGCTGTATTCTACCCTGATTCCAGGGATGATGAGAAAAATAAAAAATCAAAATTTCACGCGGGGAGCATCGTGTTCCCGCATGTTATTCTCCATAGTCCAGAAGTACGCTTCACCATGGGCGATCCGGAACATCGCGAGCAGTCCGCCTTTTGGAGCGGATTTTATAAGATCTTTGACCCAGGGCCTGTCCCTGAAGAGCCGTTCTTCAAAAGACTTGTCCTCAAGGAACTCAACGTTTCCGGTAACCCGCATCATCCTCCCGGCATCCTGTGTACCGGGTGCATAGAAACAGAGCTCTGCTTTTGGGTTCTTTTTTAACTGCTGAAAGACACTCTTTGGAGTCCCGGTATGGTAATAGAAACCGGTGCTGTCCGCAAACCACATGGCAAATGCCCGGACCCGTGGCTGGTCTCCTTCGACTGTTGCAATGTAGGTCACAGGATTTTCATTGGCAAACCTGATACATTCGGAGAAATCCACATGCTCACCTGATAAAAGAATGTGGATGCACGGTAAAAAAGATGCCGACACGGAATTACCCGGGACGGTGAGGGAACGTACCCAGTATAATCTCCTTTACTTCATCGAGCCATATCTTCCGCTGTTCATCCGTGCTTGTGACAATAACACCGAACATCCTCCGGTAGCAGACCGTGATTCCGCAGAAAAGAGCAGATACAATCCTTCCAGAGTCGTTCAAGCGGATCTCCAAACGCTTCCAGCTCCCTCTCCCACGGGGTATTTGAGGTATTGAAGACAAGAGCAGATTTTGCCTTGAGGAGCCCTTCCGGTATCCCGCCACCATCGTCCCCCTCAAGAAACCGGTAGGCAATCCCGGGCCGGAGAACCCGGTCAATCCAGCCCTTCAGGATCGAGGGCGGCATACCCCACCATTCGGGATGTACAAAGACGATCCCGTCCGCAGCAGCAATCTCGGTGCAGTGTTGCGCGATAACCTGAGGGAGGGGTGCTTTCCGGGAGATTTCAGCATAGGGCAAAACCGGATCGAAACGCTCCTCATACAAATCATGGAAGATGACGGCATGCCCCGTTCTCTTCAAGTACCTTGACCACAGTATCTGCTATCGCATGGTTGAAACTGCCCGTGTGTGGGTGGGCGAGGATGACGGAAATTTTTAGCTGACTCCTATTGTCCGGTCGTTCTTTCTTCACGATATCCTGTGGCCTTGAAGAATGTATAACAGAAGACACCATCGGGTCCAGCGGTGCGATACAGATCCCGGATGCCCTGATCCCATGCCTCTTTACTGATCAAGCCCTGCCCGAGTGCGGCATTACCAACACCTTCGACCATAGCCGTAAATGTCAGTTTAGTGAACCCTTCGACAAGAGCGGGGTGGGAAGCATCCACGTACACCATTCGTGGTGAGACATGAACATCTGAAAATCCTGCAGAGGTGAGAAGGGGAAAGAGTTGCCTGCCAATCAAAGCGTTCCCTCCCATCTCCCGCTGGAGTTTTACCAGGCAGGAAATAGCTTTTCGTGCATCAGCGCTATCGGGATAGAAAAAGGCTGAACCGTGATCGCCCTCTATCACGGTTATCGTCCCACCTCTTTTCAGGAGCGGGGAGAGTCGCTCAAGTGCAATCTGTGGTTCGGCAAGATGTTCCAGCACAAAACAAATAAAAATATGATCAAAACTGTGGGGCTCAAATGCGAGGTTGAAGATATCTCCGGTCTGGAACGTGACGTTGGTAATACCTTCTGCCCGTACCCGCTCTCCTGCAATCCTGATGGACTCCGGGGATATATCGACACATGTTATATAGGCCCCGGGGCTGCTTTTTGCAAGGATGACCGTTTGTGCCCCGATACCACATCCGGCTTCAAGTACTCGTGAACCCGGCGGGTACCGGGTGTCATCATGCAGAAGACCGGTCAGGGTCTGCGCCTGGTCAGAAAGCCGTTCTGATTCGCGTTCTGAATAACCGTGGACATACCTTTTTTCTGCCATTTGTATTTTCAGTGCTCCCGGGTGAAGTCCGGCAGGTTGTGTCATTCCGGGCCGGTTTGCTGTACAAACTTGGTATTCAATGCACAAGAATGTACTTAATGCCTGGTATTCTTTCCCTTAGTCTGGAAGGTTTTTGGAGCCTGACGATCCGGGTTTGTCGAGGAGCGTCCTCATCTGGTATTCCCAGATCCGGTGGGCTTCAGCCTGAGTCATGCCGTAGACCATGAGTTCGGTCAGGCCTTGATAGAGCGCAAGGATATTCTGTACGATGAACAGGGGATCCTTTCTGATATACCCTGTCTCCTGCTGTTCTTTGATATACGAGAGCATCATACCAGAAGATTTTTTTTCATGATCCGTCATTATTTTCCGGATTTTTTTATCCCGGGTTGCCATTGCATGGATCTCTGCATCCCATGCCTCCAGATCCTGGTGCAAATCGACGAGAAAATCAAATATATTGCCGGCATAAGATTCAATAGACCAGATCATGCGCACAAATGTATAAAGGGAGTAAAAAGAGAGTGGTTGAATAATTATGAGCCATGTTGGGAAAAGTGTTGTACTCGCTGTTATCGCAATCATACTATTGGTTGTTCTTCCGGCGGCAGCGGAACCGACCGTGACCATCAGCAGCTACAAGGTGACACCACAGGTTCTTATGCCCGGGGACCTGGGAACCGTTACGGTAATACTGAAGAACACGGCGTCCAGCGCCTCAGTCACCGAGAGAACCGGGCCCCTCACTTCCGATATCCCCGGCACGACAACAGTCACCGACATCAATGTCTATATTGAGAAGGCACTGCTCGAAGGGAACGGTGTCGAGGTTGTCGGTGACAGCTACCAGCGTATCGGAGACCTTGGCCCGGGCCAGACTATCGAGATCACATTCCTGATCCGGGCTCCGGCAAGGGCCGGGATGTATTTTCCCGAGGTCTGGGTAGACACGAAAGGGGGCAGGAGTACCCGGTACCCGGTACCGGTCAACGTGAATACCCCGATTGCGGTTGCCAAGCTTGCTGTTCTCGGCACAGCCGTGACTATGCCCGATGCAGTGAAACCCGGCGAGCAGGCTGCAGTCCGCCTCGATCTCATCAACAGCGGGGAGAGTGCCGCTGACCGCGTCATTGTCCGGATCGGCAATGCCAGCACCTCGGTCAAGCCGAAGGACGCAGAATTGTTCCATATCCACAGCATCGCATCAGGTAAAAACGAACCAGTCGATGTAACGCTCATCACCGACAGGAAGACAGAGGCCGGTATCGCCACCGTACCAGTTACCATAACGTACTATACCATCGATGGCGCCGAGCATACGGAACATGCCGCCATCAATCTTATGATCCGGGGAGAGGTCGAGATGGGCATCGCTTCGATCGAGACCAGCCCGGAACGGATCGTTGCCGGAGAACCCTTCAATCTCATAATCCGTATCGAGAACGCCGGTACGGGGGACGCAAAATCGGTAAATGCGAAGATCGATCTCCCCCTCTCCGGTACCCGCGAGGCGTTCCTTGGTAAGATCAAACCGGGCAATGATGCCCCCGCCCTGTTCCGTCTTGGCGGTGCTTCTGCAGGGAATCACCCGTACACGGTAACTATTACCTATAATGACGAGTGGGGAGACCACACAGTCACGTATCCGCTGTCGCTCTCGGTTGCGCCGGCTGACTACAGTGGGATCATTATGGTAATTATTGTCCTCGTGCTCCTTGCAGTCGGGGCATGGTGGGTGTTCATCAGGCAAAAACCTGGCAAAAATCATGAATGAGACACTCATCCGGCTGAGACTATCCTTTTTTTTAGGACTGCGGTCCCTCCAGCGCGGAAGTATCGGCAGCCTCGTGATGACCGTTGTGATCATCGGGATGGTCTTCACCAATATGATCTTCTTACCCTCCGTCATCACCGGGGCGATAAATCTCTTCGTAGATCAGACCATCGAGTTCCAGTCAGGCAACATCATTATCGAGCCCAAGGAGGGCGCTGAAGTTATCGATGACCTTGAAGACCTCCTCGCCCGGGTGAACCGGGTGCCGGGAGTCCTTCGGGCAGCACCCCATAACGATATCGGCGGGGTCATGAAGTTCAAGGGAAGCCGCCTCCCGGGAAGCATCATCGCCATCCGCCCGCGTGACGAAATCCTGGTGACCGGGATTTCCCGGATGATGAAGGAGGGCCAGTACCTGGGTGAGGGCGATACCGGTGTTATCGTCATCGGCAAGCTCGTGGCAGGGCATGAGGACAAGTCCGAGGACCTGATGCCCTCGCTTGGCGGTGTCACTACAGGGGATTCCATTGACGTGGAATATACAAACGGCGTGACCCGCGCGTACCGGGTTAAAGGAATCTTTGAGACCAGGTCGTACATGGTTGACCCGCTCGTCTTTATTACATGGGAAGAGATGGAGAGTGTCAGGGGCGGGCCCGTTGACCAGGCAACTACGGTCCTGATCCGGACCGTCCCGGGAGAAGATGAACGCGAGGTCAAGTTCTCCTTAATCGGCATGGGCATCCAGGAAGAGATCAAGACATGGCACGACCTGCTGGGTAAGGCCTTTGCAGAGGTTGTCCAGAGCTATGCAGTGATCAACAACATCTCAACGATTGTCAGCATCGTGATAGCTATCGTGGTAATCTTCATCGTCATCATGATCAAGACCCTCAATAACCGGCGCCAGATAGGGATTTTAAAAGCGATCGGGATCCACAGGACCACAATCACGTTCAGCTATGTCTTCCAGGTCATCATTCTTGCCATCATGGGCATCATCTTCGGCTTGTTCATCCTGTTCGCTCTCGACCGGTATTTCGCCGTATACCCTATCGTGTTTCCCGATGGAGATATACGTCCTGCATTTACCCTTGCAGATATCGCATCCAACGCGGTGCTCCTGTTCGTGGCATCGGCAATTGCCGGTTTTATTCCGGCATGGATGGTTGCCCGCGAGAAGATCCTCACCGCGATGAGGGGATAACATGATCCGGACAACGAACCTGCACAAGACCTACTATCTCGGTGTTGTCGAAGTACCGGCGCTGCGGGGTATCAGTTTCGAGGTCCACCGCGGTGACTTCCTCGGGCTGATGGGCCCGAGCGGGAGCGGAAAATCCACCCTGCTCCACCTGCTCGGGCTCCTTGATTTCCCTACGGCCGGGACAATCGAGATAAATGGTGTCGATGTTGCAGAGATGGATGATGACGAACGGACAGATTACCGCCTCCGGAAGATGGGGTATATCTTCCAGGACTATGCCCTCGTTGCGGAACTGACGGTACTCGAAAATGTCATGCTCACGGCGATGGCGCAGGGAAAGCCCGAAGACGAGTGCCGGGAGGCAAGCAGGGACGTGCTTTCGACCGTAGGTCTCTCCAACCGTCTCAACCACCTGCCAAAGGAGCTCTCCGGGGGCGAGCAGCAGCGGGTTGCGATTGCCCGGAGCATGGTGAACCGCCCCATCATCCTCTTTGCCGACGAGCCTTGTGCCAACCTTGATACGGCAAACTCGCGGGCAGTGCTTGACCAGTTCCATACCATTAATGAAGAGCTTGGCCAGACTATCGTCATGGTCTCGCACGAGGAGTGGCACAAGCAATACTTTCACCGGATCGTATACCTCAAGGACGGGATGATCGACCGTGATGAGGATCGCCGGGAGCACGGAGCCGGGTAAACGGGGCAATGCAACTGAAAAGAAAAGGCCAGGGCCGAGATT
>DADR01000035.1 GCA_002495055.1 Methanoregula sp. UBA247
CATATGATGGTAGACAAGCTCTGCAAAGAGGCAGGGCTTCCCATCCCAAAGGTTGCCATCATGCAGAGCCCGGTACCAAATGCATTTGCTACGGGCAGGAATCCGAAACATGCAGTAGTTGCCTGTACGGATTCGATCATGCGCCTCCTGTCCAGGGACGAACTCGAAGCAGTTCTTGCCCATGAACTCGCGCATGTAAAAAACCGCGATATTCTGACAATGACGATGGCAAGCTTCATTGCAATGATTGCATCGATGATCATGCAGAGCTTTTTATTTTCCGCACTGTTTGGTGGACGCAACCGGGAGGGGGGCAGCTGGATCATTGTCTGGATTGTGTCGCTTGTCGTATATGCCCTCAGCACACTGTTAATCCTCGCCCTTTCCCGATACCGGGAGTTTGCTGCAGACCGTGGCAGCGCGTTAATCACAAGAAATCCGCGGGCTCTTATATCCGCCCTGAATAAGATCAGTGGCCGGATGGAAGTAGTACCTGCCAATGCCAAAGCAAAAATCGAGGGGGCAAATGCATTTTTTATAATTCCTGCGCTTTCAGGAAATGCAATCATGGAAATGTTCTCAACTCACCCGCCGCTTGAGAAAAGGATCGTAAATCTCGAGAAAGTCGAGGCTGAGATCAGAGGGTATTAACTTTTTTTGTGAGAGAATTAACATTGTTTCATGGGAGAAGCGGTTCTTGTTCCGCAGCGCATCTCCTGGATTCAATGTACGATAGTGGTTTGTAACAAACATCTGATCCATACGGACCGGATTTTTTTATCGGTGAAGTGGACCGCGAACCGTTTATATTATATCTATGGGCACTCAGTCAGATAATAGGGAATGAAAACCGAACCAACTTCCGTGCTCCTCATTGATGACGATGTAGCCCTGCTCGAGATGATCAAGCTGATGTCAGAACGTTCACGGGAGATGACCATTCATACAGCACAATCCGCAAAAGAGGCGCTTGGGACCCTTGAGCAGAAGAGTTTCGATGTAATAATTGTCGATTATGATATGCCAGAGATCAGCGGGATTGAATTTTTAAAAATTCTCAGGAAACACGGGGACACAACACCGATTATCGTATTCACCGGTCTAGGAGGGGAATACGCTGCGATAGAGGCATTGAATAACGGTGCCAACTTCCTGTTGAAAAAAGGGGAGGACCCCCGCCACCAGTTCCGTGAACTGGTAACAATGGTCAAAAAAGCAATGGAACGGAGTGCCATGGGAAGAGCTCTTGGCACAACACAAAGGATAATAGTGGATATGATTAATTTTTCTTCCGATCCATGCTTTGCTATTGACCGTGACGGTAAGGTTGTTGCATGGAATGACTCCATAGAGCAGTTGACAGATGTTCCTGCAAGTGTGATTATCGGAAAAGGTGACAATATTTATTCTGAACCCTTTTTTGGGACAAGAAAAAAGATGCTGGTAAACCTTGTTTTTGAATCAGATGAGGAGATTAAACGCCAGAAATATATGCTGGTCAGCAGAATCCAAAAAGGCCCGGTTGTTGCGGTCACCCGCGGTTTAAAAAAGGACGGCAGGGAATGGACACTCTGGATGAAAGCCATGCCGGTATATGACAGTCAGGGCCAGTTTGTCGCATCAGTAGGTACAATCCGCGATGTAACCGCAACGTTCGGCGACGTCGCTCTTCCCGATTCAAAACTGGATGAAGTCATCCAGCGGACAGATGTCGCTTCTCCTGATAGTAAAAAATCCAAAAAAAATCTCCTTAATAAGATCCTCGGGAAGTCTTCGTCGCATTACAGGGATGGTGTCCTCCTGTACGCGAAGGAGAAAAAGTATCCCGAAGCAATAGCAGCATTCGATAAAGCACTCGAGGGTGACAACAAACTCGCCCATGTATGGAATGACCGGGGAACGTGTTACCGGGAAATGGGTGATCACACAAATGCTCTCAAATCCCTGCTGAGAGCTGTTGAACTCTCACCGGACAATACTGAATATCTGTTCAATCTGGGTGAAATCCTTGAAATGATCGGGGTAATGTATATGAGCAACAAATACCTCGATTCCGCCATCCAGACGTTCAAGATGGTAGTGAACCAGATGCCTAACAATGCAAGTGCCTGGAACCACCTGGGAATCTGCTTTAAGGAAATGGGAAAAGCAGATGAGTCCAAATTCTACTTTGATCGCGCACGGGATATTATGCTCTGGAAAAAGGATACTCCCATCAAGCGGAAACGTGACGAATTTACTTAATGGATATACGAATAGTAAATACACTCCTTTTTTTAAAATATATCTGGTCAGCCTTACCGAAACCCATGAAACTGCAAGGCATCGATAGGGATGAGATGTCCATCAGGCTAAAGGGAGATGGAAACCAAAATTCCGGAATGCATGAAATCAGCTCAGGTAACAATTAATACTCCTCCCTCCCAAAATTGTAGAGCACAGCGCATCGATGGTCTAGAGGTATGACTTAGGCCTTCCAAGCCTATAGCCCGGGTTCGATTCCCGGTCGATGCATTAAGGGCTCGTGGTCTAGTTGGTTATGACGTCGCCTTCACACGGCGAAGATCTCGTGTTCGAATCACGACGGGCCCACTCGTTTTTATCAGGTTTGAAATCAAGGATCTTTCATTTAAAAAAACAGTATTCAAATCTAACGATATCCTATCACCAGACAGGCGGATACCCCTCCCAGATGATGGATGTGTGGGATAATCCCCGTTGTGCTGATAGAAGCAGCGCATCCGGGCATCATGGATATACTGGTCGAATGACACCGGTACTACCACGATATCTGACAACGATAACGGATCCTGATCTTTCCACCCTCACCAATATACCCTATTCCCGTCTAATATTCCCCTATAAAGGAGAAACCATGCAGATCACCCCTTCCATCCATGCGATCAGGCACTCATTCAGGATCCCGGTTGGGCCTGGTGTTACCCTCGACCGTTTTGTGTACTCATACCTCATCTATGGAGACACAATCACCCTTATCGATACGGGGGTTGCGGGATGCGAGAAAGATATTTTTGAATACATAAGGTCTACCAATCGCGATCCATCAGAGATTGCTCTTATTATCCTGACCCACTCGCATCCTGACCACATCGGGGCAGCCCGGGCAATTCAGAAGGTGAGCGGGTGCAGCATAGCGGCACACCCCGCGGAGCGGGCATGGATCGAGGATGTGGAGTTGCAGAACCGTGAACGACCGGTGCCGGGGTTTGCCATCCTGGTCGGTGGATCGGTGCAACTCGATCACGAACTCGTGGACGGGGAATCCATAGAGCCCGATGATGCCCGGACTGGTGAAATGCTTGTATTCCATACGCCAGGTCACTCGAAGGGTTCAATCTCACTCCTCCTGCACAGCGATGGCACACTCTTCTGCGGGGATGCCGTCCCGGTTGCGGGAGACCTACCGGTCTACGAGGATGCTGTCGCATCAGTGCAGTCGGTGAAAAGACTCAGGGGATTGAATGGAATCCGTGTCCTCCTCTCATCGTGGGACGAGCCCCGGACGGGGGATGATGTGTACCGGCAGATGGACAAGGCGCTTGATTACCTCCAGAAAATCCACGAAGCCATCCTGACATCTGCCGGAGATGGTGTTTATGACCTGGGGATAATTACCCAAAAATCTGCTGCGGTTCTCGGGCTCCCTCCCCAGGCAGTCACCCCGTTGCTGGCCAGAACCTTTGCGGCAAACCTCCGGCAGGGAGACAAAAAGAACCTGCTGTCGGATCTTTAAGGAAGAGAGTATAGTCAGGACTGATATTCCTCGTCCCGTACGTTGATAAGCCAGGCATCAAAACCACGGAAAAACTGCGCTATACACATTACATCATCAGGTGAACGAACAGCAACTTTTTCACGATAGTACCGGTCCCGGTCCTCTTCGTTCCAGTGATTCTTCTCGCTATCAACCGGGCTGGGTGCTGCCTCGTCCTTTCCACGGCACGGCTCGGTTGTGGTCGTTTTACAGAATGCCGTCCGTACCGGGGATTTAAACGGTTTCACGGCACATTTCGTATCGGAATACCCGTCCCAGTGATCATTCACCGGGAACCCGGCTTTTGCGAGAGGGAGGTCCCAGGTCGCATCCACCAGAATCCAGCGGCAACCGATCTGCACGCGGCAGGCAAGGTGATGTGCGATCGGGAGCCGGACCGCCAGTTCTCGGAGATTTGGCGGGTAATGGAAATCCGGGTCGTTCCAGGAAAACGCGATAGTTGCATACACAACACTTACATTCAGTTTCCTGAACATCTCCGCGAGCAGGTAGTGTTTGGGACCGCACGATCCTTTCCCTGCTACAAGTAACTGTTCCATCGACGTCTGGGTGTCGGACATGGGCACAGTAAGCGAGTAGGGGATATCACGGATATGGGAGAAGATTGAGATCATACTCTCACGGGTATCAAGGCCCTGCGTCCATTCTGAAAATATATCATTAACCAGTGAAGTCATACCAGACAGACCCTTCCTGGGATCAGTTCCCCTTGTCACATCACTCAAACAGAAGTATAACAATTATCTTCCATGATTGTTTCCATCCCTCCTTATAAAAAGAAACTCCGGGAAGCTGTTCACGATGAATCAAAGCTGTCAGTTGCGTCATAAAAAGGGATTGAATAATCCTGTGTGTCCAACACGGGAAAATCCAACAACGGGACAGCATTCACTAAAGAAGTTCATAGAATGCGGGATCGTTGTTCCCAGACCCAGGACCATGAAAACAAATACCGGTGAGGATCGCGATACTTAGTACTGCGGGAACATAAATGTGCAGTCCCGCGATGCCGGATTTCCGGCATGCAGACGGACTGCGTGCAATAGCAAAAAGTGAAGTTATGCGTTTTTCATCTTGGCTTTCGCGACGAATCCGTCCTTGCCGATATAGTACATGAAACCGGATTCTTTTGCGATCTTTTCAGTGCCGACTTTCTTCTTCTTGCCGGTCTTGTTGTGCTTCATCGGGGCAGCCCAAACATAGCCGTCCTTGCCGATGAAGTAAAGGTATCCCTTCTCACGCTGAATTTTTTCTTTTCCAATTTTGGTTCCCATTTAAACACCTCAAAACCTCAATTGGGTTTTGATAATGAGAGTTGACGCCTGATAATATAAAAGGTTTCCGTCGGAAGTCCGTCGAAGTCTGGAATTTTACCAAAATTTTGAGGGTATTTTTGGTATTGTGGCACACTATTACGGCCGATTAGAATACCATTTTAATCGCTCTGATTTGATTATTCCGTTCAAATTTCTGTCTAAATCCATAATTACGTCGTTACTTTCTTGAGCGGCAGAAGCGCATTTACCGCAGTTCTGACAAGTTGGTGCGGCGGGGGCAGGGCAGAGCACCTTTTTATCGGTGAAGTACCTGTAGTGCTTAACAGCATGGGCTTTCCCCTCAGGTGATTCACATAAACACTCTCTGGTATGGTTCTCTTTAGTGTTCCCTTCTGTCCACAAGACGTTGTGGTCGCCCTTTCAGTTTGTGCAATTCGAGCCCACCGGGACCGGTGAAATTGAAGATGATGGGAAAGTTTCCATCATGATAATCGTGAGCCAGACCGGGCTTGTTCTTGAAGAAACGGCTAATAAACTGATCTTCGACCAGTTTTTTATTGCAGCGATCCGGATCAAAACATTCCAGACTGACACGGAGTACCACTTCTCCGGAAACTTCGCCATCATACAGGAATGCTTCATACTCTCCGGTCAGATATTCCATACTCTCATGCTGGAAGACCGCTGCTTCGATATCAACACGGTTTATTGAATTTGCAAAGACCCATGCTGTCTCAGCTTCCCGCTGGGGGTTGAATATCCGCATATGAGTCCTGCCACACCCACACCGGTCCCGTGAGAGTACAACTGTCGTGTCCTCGGTATCATAATTGATCAGGAGCATCCCGGTCTTTCCCCCGACCGGTAAGAGCGTAGTCAGTACTGACCGTCCACACTCACCGTCCCTTACAAATGATTGAAGACGGGGATCATAAACATCAAGGTGTACAAGGTCTTCAGGAACGTGGAGACCGGCAAGCTGTGTACATTCCCCGCACATCGTCCCTTCTGTGCTTCCATAAGTGTTATAGACAGGACACCCCCATTGCTCTGCAAGGTAGGAACGGGACTCATCGGCAAAACTCTCACCTCCTGCTACCAGCTTATTGATAGAAGTCTCCGGTGGTTTAAGACCCTCGGCAGTGAGCCGCCGTGCAAGCCTCAGCAGTTTGAAGACGCTGCCAATAATGGCTGTTGGCCGGTAATTTATCAGTACCCGCGATTCAAATGTGCATTTACCTATGGGGATGATACACATACCTATACGCTGGGCTGCAATCGTCATCGTATTCGCGCCAACATTCATGCCGTATGAAGCACAGACCACGATCCGGTCCTGATTTGAAAATCCCTGAGAGACAAAACTCCTCGCATACTTCTCTGCATACCGCTTCCAGTCATCCCAGGTCAGGAAAAATCCCTTGGGGGTACCGCTCGTCCCGCTTGTTTCCTGGATGGAAAATACATTTTTCCAGTCGGTGGAAAGGAATTTAAATTCCGGTGCGACAGGAGGCTGGTGTTCCCGTATAGTGCGACCCGAAACAACCGGCAGACTGAGCAGGTCTTCATGTTCCCGGATTTCTGCAGGATTAATGGTATTCTCGCGGAACCAGTTACGATAAAAAGGGGAGTGTTCTGCGGCGTACTGTACCGTATAGCGCACCCGTTCGTCGATAAGCGCATCGAGATCGCTGCGCTCCAAAGTCTCGACTTCCGGCGAATAGTACGATCCTTCGGGCATAAGAGAGAATTATTGGAGGGATGGTTTATAGATTGCGAGTATGCAGCCGCGTTTAAACTCTCTTTTTCGCTTCTGCTTCAAGCCGCACCATGCCTATATGGATCGAGCCATCGCTATAAGCCGGGTAGATCGCGAGATATTCTTCGATAAATGCATCGATAAAAACCGGTTTTTCACCCTCAGGCAATCGCGACAGCCAGGGAAGCCACGTCGTGCGGATCCAGGATGCAAAAGCATCCTTTGTCGCGTACGACATGTCCTTTGGTATAAGCTCTACACGGATTTGTTCAAGTCCAACATCTGCCAGCCACTGATGGTATCTTGTAGATTCAAAAAATCCGTAGGTGAATGAGAATCCTTTAAAGTACCGGCGCCAGCGCTGTTTACCCAGCAGGATGTCCAGCACACCGAAAACCTGATCTGCATTGCCTTTTCCGCCCATCTGGATCAACACCCTTCCGTCGGGACGCAGACTACGTGCAATCCCTGCAAGTACCGGACGGTGATCGGATATCCAGTGGAGCGCAGCATTTGAAAATACTATGTCAAACTCTTCTGAAAATGTGAGATGACTGGCATCCATGGGGACAAAGGTTAGGTTTGGGTGAACATCGGGGGGGAAATGCTCACGGGCAAAACGGATCATCTCCATCGAACTGTCGATACCTGTCACAGTTCCCTGCGGGACGTTGTCTGCGATTCCGGCAGTTACCTTCCCATCACCACATCCAATGTCAAGTACATGCTCATTTCCTGAAAGCCCGAGTTTTGCAATCAGTTCCTGTGCCCATACCTGCTGGGCTGGTGAGCTCCTGTTGTAATCAGCAGCGTTCCAGGAAAATGAAGGTGATGAATCAGGTGAAACCATGAGTTGTCCGTAAGAAATATAGAGGGATATGAATTTTAAATTTTGGAGGGTACAATGGAACAACTTTGGTCTGCTGTGTGCTCTAAATTTATCGTCACGAACATCCCATGATGATGAGATTTGTATGTACTTCCATCTCATCCTTACCGACGACTGTAACCTCTGCTGCAAATACTGTCGCGCTAAGGTATTTGAAGAACTGGAAGAAAACAATGAAAAAAACGCACCATCGATCGTAATCGACCCTGACCTTCCTGGTGAACTGAATTTCGATCTTGACCTCCTCTATAATTTCCTAAAAAAAGATCCCGCATCAACGCTCACGTTCTATGGTGGCGAACCGCTCCTGCGGGCGGACCTGATTGACAGGATCGTGCGAGTGTCCCCTGTGCAGCGGTTCATGATTCAGACCAATGGGCTCCTGCTGGATCGGCTTTCTCCGGATATTATCAACCGTTTCTCTACAATCCTCGTTTCCCTTGATGGACAAGAAGGGCTCACTGATGCGAATCGTGGTGCGGGCACGTACCGCAAGGTAATGGAGAATATCAAAAAAATCCGCAATAATGGTTATACCCGAGAAATCATTGCCCGCATGACCGTCACCGAGAGCACTGATATTGTTGATGCTGTGAACTGGCTTTCTGATAATCCGGATTATTCATTTTCTTCTATTCACTGGCAACTGGATGCTAATTTTTCCCATGACTTTTCACATCGTCGTTTTGGAAGCTGGATGAATGAGAGCTACAATCGTGGTATCCTCAGGCTCGTTACGGAGTGGGTTGATTTTATGGAGAATGAGGGAACGGTGTTGCGTTGGTATCCTTTTCTCGATCCCATGGAGGATCTGCTCCGCGGACAGAAGAGCCTGCTGAGGTGCGGGTCGGGGCATTCAAACTACAGCATTATGACTGATGGGAATATCGCCCCGTGCCCGGTAATGCTTGGTATGTCTGATTATTATGTGGGACATATCCGGGATGCTGACCCGCAAAATCTTAAAGTCATTACAGTGAACGGGGAATGTGGAAACTGTCGAATCCTTGAATTCTGCGGGGGAAGATGCCTCTATTCAAACATCATAAAACCATGGGGGGAACCCGAACGCCGGTTAGTCTGTAGCACCGTAGAAAATCTTCATAGTGGCCTGACCAATGTACTTCCCCGTGTGAAAAATCTTATCGCACGCGGGAGGATTGATCTTGCAGATTTTTCTCATGAAAAATTCAATGGTTGTGAGATTATACCGTAGGGTGATTGAATAATCGTTTACGTCACGATACAGATGTATTTATAACCTTAACAGAAATATTAAAAATGCAGATTAAACGCTGCATGAGTAATACAATGGAAAGAAAGAGTTTTGGTGGTCCGAGAAACTTCGGTCCCAGAGAAATGACAAAGACAGTCTGTTCTGACTGTGGAAAAGAGTGCGAAGTCCCCTTCAAGCCAACAGAGGGCAGGCCTGTCTATTGCAGAGACTGCCTCCCGAAACACCGGAAACCCCGGTTCTGAATTCATAAAAATTTTTCATTTTTTTTTAATTTTATCAAAGAGCGAAGCCAAAAAAAATCTTGGTTAAATGGCGGAAGACTCTTTGTATTAACTACCCTATACTGCCCCTATGGCAATATCATGGGCAGAGGCCAGGGAATGTGCCGCACGCGAAGGACTCCCTCAGGTATATCACGACTGCGATGCAAAAATTTACGGAGCATGTCGTAGTGGAGAAACACAGGGATCGTTTAAAGAGGGCATCTTTCTGGAGCACCGCTGTATCTGTATGCCTGCACACCTGAGTCCCGAAGAACTCGAAGCAAAAGAGAGAGATTTCTTTCAGAATAACCCGGACTGGTAATTATTCCCATTTTTTCGTTTATTTCGTTTTCCTTATGTCTTCACGGAACCGGTGGATAATATCATACATCATCATGCGAAATTCCCCTCCGATTTCTTCCCATGATTTCGCATCCGTTACCGGATTTGCTGCTGAATCATAGTATTCGCTCTGGATAAAGGTATCATTACTGTCTTCTCCTTCCATTTCCGGTTGCCACGAGAGTTGCTGCAGGATATGATAATAGCCACTGGCAAGGAGAATGATGAAAACAAACGGTACGACGATTACTGAAATCAATGAAAATGGAGGATAGAGATTTGTAGCTGCAATCGTGTCCCCCCATTGGATTACCCGGAGTAAAAAGACAATAAAAAAGACACTCCCGATTGCTCTGATAATAGGTGCCGGGAGGTTGAGAGGAAATTCAAACACCCCGAAGATATCGGCAACCAGCAAGACGATGGCAATAATTATCATCAGCCAGACATTTTCATTCAGGAAAGTAACACCGGAATGATACAACGGGTTTGTTACATAATTAGTCAGGATATTTGCAAGGACAACAACCATTAAAAAAAAGATTATTCCCATCATCCGTGAAACAAATATCCAGCTCAGCGGTTTTTTCCCGTATTGCCCCATACCGTTGCCTCAAAAATTCAGTAAAGAATTTGTAAGGGACGTTAAATAGGTTACCCTATTTGCTGTCGTACTATCACAAAACCTATTATCTGGTTTGTGAATCTTCTGATATGCAGGTCAATTATAAGCGGTACGGTCTGTACCTGCTCCGCTGGCAGGCAAGTACACCAATTCTGGCCGGGGTCGGCATCCTTTTAGCCACCATGGGTCAGCTCGTCGCAGCAGTAGTGGCGAACCTGATTGGTGGCCTTATCTTTTTCTGGGTAGACCAGTTCATCTTCACATCCCAGACACTCGCCGCCCAGTGGGAAGTCAGAGATAATATTTCCTGTGTGGACTGTGGAAAGACCGCCCGGGGGTACCGGCTGGTCAGGTCAGGAGAATATGACCGGTCTCAGGACCATGCACCGGAATTCCGGTGCGAGGAATGTTCAAAGAAAAAGGCTGAAGAATTGAAAGTGCGCGGAGTGAAAATCGATTGATCGCGGTTAAAAAAATGTATGATTACCCAGGAACGATAACGGGCTATACTTAAGAACACTACCATGGTCTTACCTTGATTCATCAAAAAAATCCCTTTTTTTGTAAATCCTCGTATGGGGAAGTGAATAAAAATACACTAATATCCAAATAAATACAACAATGTATAAATATGTACAAAGTTGAAGTATGTACCTGATACAACCACCGTTTTTTGGCATGCACTGTTTTCATGAACAGAAATCCTGAAAGCCGGTGGTGGACTGCAATGAAAAAACCGTGCGTTTCACGATAGTAACGCTGATAAATTAAGATTTACCGCTATGAAACCAGATCTCACGTTAAACCTTTGCCTCGAGGAATTCCTGACAGCAGTAAAAGATCAGCCAAAACCGCTGATCATCCCGCTCTGTGCCGAATTGCCTTTACCAGATATTTCACCACTTGATATGTATACAAGCACAAGGAAAGGCTGTGGTTTCCTTCTCGAATCAATGGAGGGCAGCGAAAAAATTGCACGATATTCCTATATCGGGATCGATCCGGAATTTGTAATCACGTTAGGTCATACCGTTGAAATTACGGGAAATGAATCGTTTACCACAATTGTTAAAGATCCGGAGGGGGAAACACCGGTTGATCAGATTAAATCGATCCTCTCTCGGTTCTGCTATATGAACCTGAAAGCGCCCAGGTTTTTCGGGGGAATGGTAGGGTATTTCGCCTACGATTGTGTCTATTCGCTCTTTAAGAAAGTGCGCGAAGGCCCAAACAGCAGCACATTGTCTGTCAGGACCCATGCCCGGGGAGATCATGATGCCAGTTTCATGCTCACCAAGGACTGCATAGTCTTTGATCATGCTGAACGGAAGCTCTTCATCTTCTCCAGCCCGTTCCTCACGTACGAATCCGATCCGACTGAAGAATATGAACAGAGCGTTTTAAAGATCCGGGCGCTTGGTAATCATATTGCGTGCTTTTCATCGGGTAAAAACACGAGCGGGACGCAAAAGCAGGTGAACGGTAAAAAGCCGGAGTATATCCCATCAGTATCGCAGGAAGCATTTGAGGAATCGGTCGATCGAGTAAAGGAACACATTGTCGCGGGGGACATCTTCCAGGCAGTGATCTCGCGCAGGATGGAGTGTGCGGTAAAAAGCGATCCGTTCGCGATCTATGCAGCGCTCCGGGAGATTAACCCGAGCCCTTATATGTATTATCTCGATTTCGGGGTCGAGCAGGTGATCGGCGCAAGTCCCGAGATGCTCGTGCGGGTAGAGAAGCGGCGGGTAACAACTGTTCCCATCGCCGGTACCCGTCCGAGGGGATGCGATGCCCATGAGGATGCCCAGCTGGCACAGGAGCTTTTAAAAGATCCCAAAGAGCTGGCAGAACACACGATGCTCGTCGATCTTGCGAGAAACGACCTCGGACGCGTATGCCGGTTCGGATCTGTAGAAGTTGATGAATTCATGGGCATAGAGAAATTTTCCCATGTCCAGCATATTGTCTCTACGGTCAATGGGATACTCCGGGATAACCTTGATTGTTTCGATGCATTTAAATCCTGTTTTCCCGCCGGTACCGTTTCTGGCGCACCAAAAATACGCGCAATACAGATCATCGCAGAAGAAGAATCACAAAACCGCGGTCTCTATGCCGGAGCAGTCGGATATATCGGTTTTGACCGGAATCTCGAGTTCGCTATCGCGATCCGTACAGTAATTGTCCGCAATGACCGGGCGTACGTGCAGGTTGGAGCTGGGATTGTCGCTGATTCCATTTCGGAAAATGAATGGAAAGAAACCGAGAGCAAAGCATCGGCAATGTTGCGGGCTATAGAGAGGGCAGGAGTATCATCATGAACGTCCTGATCGTGGACTGTTACGACAGTTTCACTTTTAACCTGTACCAGCAGGTAGGGAAATTCGGGGGGAACCCGGTTGTTCTGACCTGTGACACTCCGCTTGAACGGTTACAGAAGACCAGATGTGACCGGATCATCCTTTCCCCCGGACCTGGAACACCGGAAGACTCGGGTGTATGTCTGGAAGTGCTGGAGACCATGAGCAGGACGATTCCCACATTGGGTGTTTGTCTCGGGCACCAGGCGATCTGTGCTACTTTTGGCGGCGAGATCATCCGGGCAAGGCACCTGATGCACGGCAAGACCTCGGTGATCCAGCATGATGGGCAGGGAATTTTTAACGGTTTACCACCAGATTTCACTGCGACACGATACCACTCACTTGTCGTAAGAAGAGATTCCCTTCCTGCAGACCTGCAGGTTTCTGCAACAAGCGTCGATGACCATTACGTGATGGGGGTACGTCATATCCGCTACCCGATTGACGGTGTGCAGTTTCACCCGGAGAGTATCCTGTCCCGGGAAGGCGACCGGATAATCAGAAATTTCCTGTATGGGAACCCGGTGGCACAATGATGTTCAAAGGAACCCTTGCCAAACTTGGAGGGCGACAGGATCTCACTCCACTTGAAGCTGCCGGGGTGATGCGAATAATAATGGAGGGAAAAGCATCGCAGGCGCAAATTGGGGCATTCCTCCTTGCACTGCACATGAAGGGTGAAACCGTGGATGAGATATCTGCATTTGCCCGGGTAATGCGGGAACATGCGATAACGATAAAACCAGTGACCGCGCGGACGCTTGTCGACACCTGCGGTACCGGAGGGGACGGGACAAAGACGTTCAACATCAGTACAGCATCCGCTATTGTTGCTGCCGGTGCCGGCTGCCCGGTCGTCAAACATGGGAACAGAGGTATAAGCAGCAGGTGCGGTTCAGCAGATGTCCTGACTGAACTGGGAGTAAAGCTCGCCATTGATCCGGAAGTTCAGGCAGATATTGTGGGACGGGTCGGTATCGCATTTTTCTTTGCCCCTCTGTACCACCCGGCGATGAAACATGTTATGACCGCACGGCAGGAGATCGGGTGCAGGACAGTTTTTAATATCCTCGGCCCGCTCGCAAATCCGGCTGGAGCTCAGGCACAGGTGCTGGGCGTTTATCATCCTGAACTGACCGGAACCATCGCAGGAGTGCTCCGGATACTGGGACTTTCGCGGGCAATGGTCGTGCACGGATCAGGTCTTGACGAGATCACGACAACCGGTGAGACAGTAATCGCAGAACTCCTGAGCGACACGATACGGACATACACGATCCGGCACGATACATTCGGTATCGCACACGCACAAATTCAGGATCTCGCTGGAGGCGATCCACAGCATAATGCCCGGATCATCCGTGATATCCTGGGGGGTGAGCGTGGTGCAGCCCGGGATATTGTGCTGATGAATGCAGCAGCCGCAATCTATGTGGGGGGGCTGGCACGTGATCTTCATGAAGGGATCCGGCTTGCGGCCGCTTCCATCGATTCAGGCAACGCGTCTGCCCGACTGAACGCACTGGTTGATGCAACCCGGGGTACGGTATGATCTTTGATGAGATCATCAAGCGTACCGAGAAACGGGTTGCCCTGCTCCCGTCAACATTTCCGGAGAACAGTACTAAAGCACACGCAAGCCTGATCAATGCGATTCGGAGCAGGAACGGCAGAAATGCAGTTATCGCCGAGATTAAATGCGCCTCACCGAGCCGGGGCATCATCCGAAGGAACGTGGATATGAGAATGATGGCAGGTGCGCTTGCCGTCAGGGGGGGCGTCGCACTCTCGGTACTCACTGAGCCGTATTTCTTCGGGGGAACAGGACAGGATATAGCGAAGGTGAAATCTGCGGTAACTATTCCGGTCCTTCGCAAGGACTTTATTATCGATGAGCGACAGATAGCGGAATCTCTGTCACTCGGTGCGGATGCAGTACTCCTGATAGCAGCAGTGCTTAAAGAGCACCTGCCGGTATTTGTCGATCTCGCACAGGAATATGGTCTCGAACCGCTTGTGGAAGTTCATACCAGAAGTGAAGCGGAGACCGCTCTGTCCACAAATACAGACCTGATCGGCATCAATAACCGTAACCTTTCGACACTCAGGATAGACCGTTCCACAACGCGGCTTCTCTCACAAAGTATTCGATCCGCAGGGAAAACCATCGTATCAGAAAGTGGAATACTGAATGGAGACGATATCCGTGAAATGAAACCCTACTGCGATGCATTCCTGATCGGTTCATCGATCATGGCTCATGAACGCCCGGAAAAGAAACTGGAGGAGTTTGTATGCGCATAAAGTGCTGCGGGATTACCCGGCCGGCTGATGCCCGATACGCAGAGAGCGCCGGAGCACATGCTATTGGCGTAGTAGTTTTTTCCGGGGGGGTTTCACGCCGTATGGTGACACCTGCACGGGCACGGGAGATCTTCGATGCGGTTGGCCCATTTACGGCAACAGTCGCTGTTTCACACACGAAATCTGAAGAAGAACTCCAGGCAATACTTGCCCTCAAACCATCTGCCATCCAGATATCACACCCATTCGTATTCGATGAGGATCCAGGTATAGCAGTAATACGGGTAATCAGGAGGGGTGATCCGCTTCCTTATGATTGCAATGCCGTGATCGTTGACGATAGCCATGGGCAGGGAAACGCATTTGATCTTTCTTATGCACAGGAAGTAGTCCAACATTCCAAAATCCCGGTAATACTCGCAGGAGGACTGACCCCGGAGAATGTGGCGGATGCCATCCGGCAGGTGCACCCGTATGCAGTAGATGTTGCAACCGGCATCGAGACAGCACCGGGTATCAAGGACCACAAGAAAATCACCGCGTTTATTGCGGCAGCACGGAGTGCATAACGTGACAACACAAGGAAGATACGGGAAATACGGGGGACAGTATGTCTCCGAGACACTTATGAGCGCACTCATCGAACTTGAGGATGCGTATAGCAGGGTGTACAAGGATCCACAGTTCACCAGAAACCTGACAGACCTATATACCGAATACGCGGGGCGCGAGACACCACTTACATTCTGCCCGAACGCATCACGGGAACTCGGGTGTAAGATATACCTCAAGCGCGAGGATCTCGTGCACGGGGGGTCCCACAAGCTGAACAACACCCTCGGGCAGGCACTACTCGCAAAGCAGATGGGCAAGAAACGGTTAATTGCCGAGACCGGTGCCGGCCAGCATGGTGTTGCGACGGCGATTGTCGGTGCGGCACTTGGTATACCCGTCGAGGTGTACATGGGAGAGGTGGACACCCGGCGGCAGGCACTCAATGTCTTCCGCATGGAATTGATGGGGGCAAAAGTGATCCCGGTCAAATCAGGGACGCGGACGCTCAAGGACGCAATCAATGAAGCCCTGCGCGACTGGGTGGCAAACGTGCGGAACACCTACTACCTGATAGGTTCGGTCGTCGGCCCACACCCGTATCCGCTTATGGTTCGGGATTTCCAGTCGGTGATCGGGCGGGAGGCGAAGGCCCAGGTGATGAAAAAAGAGGGACGGCTTCCCGATGCCGTTGTTGCATGTGTAGGCGGGGGATCAAATGCAATCGGCATTTTCCACCCGTTCCTTGCCGACGATGTAGAACTGATAGGTGTTGAAGCAGGTGGCGAGGGAATTGAGACAGGAAAGCATTCCGCGACACTCTGCACCGGAGACACCGGAGTACTGCATGGAACCCTTTCATACCTGTTACAGGATGAACACGGGCAGGTTCTGCCAACGCACAGCATATCGGCCGGACTCGATTATCCGGGTGTCGGCCCCGAACACGCGATGCTCAGGGACAAACACCGCGTAACCTATACAGCGGTAAATGACCCTGAAGTACTGGATGCCTTCAGGTTCCTGTCAAAAACAGAGGGAATAATACCTGCACTCGAGTCAGCCCATGCAGTAGCATACGTAATGCAGAACGCGGAGCGGTTCGATAAGGATGACATCGTGATAATTAACCTGTCCGGGCGTGGCGATAAGGATGTGGCGGAAGTGGCAGGGATGATTGAGAAATGCTGATGGGGCGTATAGAAAAAGCATTCGCCTCTGCAAAAAAACCGGCTTTCATCGGTTTCACCGTTGCAGGAGACCCGGATAAGACTACCTGCATACGGATCGCACGGGCACTTATAGCCGGGGGAACAGATATCCTCGAACTGGGAGTGCCATTCTCTGACCCGGTAGCGGACGGGCAGACTATCCAGAAAGCCGATGAGCGGGCTCTTGCAGCCGGAACTACTCCGGACACCGTCTTTGAGATCGTCACGGAGATTCGGAAAGAATCCGACGTGCCAATCGTATTCCTCACCTATTACAATATCGTCTATCGCCGTGGGATAGAGAGGTTCTATCGTGAAGCGAAGGATGCGGGTGTTGACGGCATCCTTATCGCCGATTTGCCAGTCGAGGAATCAGAAGAGGTCTGCGAAGTTGCAGCACTGTGCGGTATCGACCCTGTTTTCCTCATCACCCAGACGACATCCGATGAACGGATCAAAAAGATTGCAGAAAAAGCACGTGGTTTCCTGTACCTTGTCGCAGTACTCGGGGTCACCGGAGTACGTGATCAGGTCTCAGACGGGGCAATCGATCTCCTGAACCGGGTTCGGAAGCACACCGGACTTCCGCTCGCACTCGGTTTTGGAATATCAACCCCCGCACATGCCCGGACCTGTACCCGTGCCGGAGCCGAGGGTGTAATTGTCGGCAGTGCAATTGTGGAGATAGTCGAGAAGAATCTGGGCAAACCGGTTAGTATGGAACGGGATCTGAGAACATACGTTTCACAGATGAAAAAAGACCTGTGACCTCAATCTTTTTATTCGACGGTATCTGCATGATAATCGTGTTCCGACAGGATCCCAACCACTTTTTCTGTCCAGGCAGCGGTATCCCCGTACGGGATTACAATAACTTGTTCTTTCCAGAGATTCTCAAGAGCGGCATCCTCGGTTCGGAGGGTATTTTTCCCGATCACCTTCCCACAGACAGATCCTTCGTGGTTGCGAATGAGCATCCGGTAACAGCGGAAATCCCGGCAGATTTTTGGTCGCGTTGAATAAACTGCACACAATGTTCCCTCACCCTGCCGGTTCTTCCGCAGGAACCTACAGGTTTTTTTCTCCTGGATGGAATGTGCAGCAGTCTCCGCATCAAATTCATCGGCAATCTCTTCGCAGTATGCTGGATCAACATGACCAAGAAAGACTGAGTTATCGATTTTACAGCGGCAATAATAGTCCCGGTCATTGAGCTGGCGTTCGATGGTGATGAGGGAGCCCAAACTCACGCAGCATTTCCCGCACCGGTCACATTCAAACGCCACCATTGCTGGTGAGAGTATTATCCCAAAGAGAAAAAGGGATTGCGGTATCACCGCATAAACAGATATTGGACAGTCCCATGCTGCTTCAGCATTTATTATGGGACAAATAAGAATTTTCTGATTTTTCTGATAAATATAAATAATAAGAGTGCCAATAGTAATCAGGAGAATTCATGTCAAAGAAAAACAGCAACATTATCTGTAATCCTGCTCCGGGAAGTGCGTGCGAATACACAACGGGATCAGGGTGTAAAGTCGAAGCAGTCCTTTCCATTGATGATCGAGGCCAGATGGTGCTCCCGAAGGATGTCCGTGAGAAAGCCAAAATCAAAACCGGGGACAAACTCGCCCTGATCAGCTGGGAGAAGAATGGCAGTATCTGCTGCCTTGCACTCATGAAGGTTGAGAACCTCAGTGGTATGGTCAAAGACGTGCTCGGACCGCTCCTGTATGAGCGCGACTAAAGGGCAGAGGGGAATTCATGGATACAGACAATACAGTAGTACCAACCTGCTGCACCGGTGAACCGCAAACACCGTCCTGCTTCTGCAAAACGACCCCCTTAACCCTGCCAATAATCCACACAACAGACAGCGCCATTACGTTTGCCAACCGGCTCGACCATTTCCTTGCACGCTGGGGGGTAAACCGCATGGGGCACCGGGTTGACCCAGGCCTCTACCGGATCGGCAAACCGACAACAGAATCCCCGGTCTTTGCATCGGCGAACTATACGCTGAGCTTCGATGCCCTGCGTTCTGCACTTTCGGGATACAACGCGTATATCCTTGTGCTGGATACCAAAGGGATTAATGTCTGGTGCGCTGCCGGAAAAGGTACATTCGGTACAGAGGAACTGGTCAGCCGCATTGCATCCGCCGGACTTGGCAGTATCGTCGCCCATCGGAAGATTGTCGTCCCGCAGCTCGGGGCACCGGGAATTTCCGCGCTCGATGTGCAGCGCCGGTCCGGCTTTAAGATCGAGTATGGTCCGGTCCGGGCAAGGGATCTTCCTGAATATCTCAAGATGGGAAAAGCGACTATGGAAATGCGCAGGGTGCAGTTCCCGATCAACGACCGCATCGTCCTCGCACCCGTCGAGTTAGTTCATATCGCATTACCGACCATTGTTGTCGCAGCTGTACTGTGGTTCCTTGCCGGACCAGTCGCCGCACTTGCAGCGATTTCTGCAGTAGTTGCAGGAACCGTACTCTTCCCGGTGCTGCTGCCGTTCATCCCAACGAATGACTTCTCCACAAAAGGTCTCATTCTGGGGGGAGTTGCAGCTATCCCGTTCGCCGCTGCATTCGCTTCAGCCCCCGCCCTGCCCGGCTGGGCTGCGCTCATCGCAGCTATAACACCGCTCCTCATCATTCCTGCAGTCACTGCATATCTCTCCCTGAATTTCACCGGTTCAACAACATTCACTTCACGGACCGGGGTCAAAAAAGAGATTTTTCAGTATGTACCCGTCATGGCATTCATGGCTGTCACCGGGATCGTTCTTGGGATAGTACTTGGCGTGAACCGTTTCATTGGGGTGATCTGATGTTTGATTCTTACGCGGAGAACACTCTCCGTTACCATATGGATCGGTGCATCAACTGCAAACGCTGTACCCAGGTCTGCCCCCACGGCGTATTTGTTGAAGGGCATGAGCATGCGGAGCTGGCCCGCCCGGCGGCGTGCATGGAATGTGGCGCCTGCGCCCTGAACTGCCCGGTCCAGGCAATCGAGGTCCGGAGCGGGGTCGGGTGTGCGTGGGCAATGATCAGTGCCGCCCTGAGGGGAAAGGATATGGACAGTGGTGAATGCAGCTGTGGTGGTACCGAGGGGTCGTGCTGTGGTATTCAGGAAGAGAAGTCCTCCTGTTGTGAAGAAAAATGACAACAAAAACGCGGGTTCTTTTTATCTGCACGGCAAATGCCGCACGCTCCCAGATGGCGGAGGGGCTGCTGCGGGCGAAATACGGCGACCGGTACGAGGTTTTCTCCGCCGGTACCCGCAAGTCCCGCGTGAGTGCACGTGCAATCCAGGTCATGAAAGAGATAGGGATCGACATTTCACACCACCGTTCAAAATCGCTTGATGAAATGTCAGGTACGATGTTTGACCTAGCTGTCACGCTCTGTGATAATGCCAACCAGATCTGCCCGGTCGTCTCCTGTGCAAAAAAGACGATCCACCACGGGTTTTTTGATCCACACCTGACACCCGGCAACAACGAAGACCTCATCCAGGGGTATCGCTGTGTGCGGGACGATATTGCTACGTGGATTGACACGACATTCAGAACACCTGCACAGTAACCTTCGCATTTACTTTTTTTCCCGTAAAAACATTGATGATATGACATAGCGTTAATTGAATTGTCGGTGTAAGAAATGACGAGGGCACCCCAAAAAAAGGATATCTACGCTGAATCCCTCGAACTCCATAAAAAGTTCCGGGGAAAAATTGAAGTTCATTCCAAAGTGCCCATCACGAACCGAAGAGATCTATCCCTTGCTTATACACCCGGCGTGGGAGCGGTATGCAAAGAGATTCACCGGGACAAAAATCTCGCCTACAAATATACTCTTAAAGCAAACACGATCGCTATCGTTAGTGATGGATCGAGAGTCCTTTCACTGGGAAATATCGGAGGATATGCAGCAATTCCCGTCATGGAGGGAAAAGCCCTTCTCTTTAAAAAGCTCGCCGGCATCGATGCCTTTCCTATCTGTTTTGAGAGCTTTCATACTGAATTTGTTGATGAAGTGAAAAATATAGCACCGGTATTTGGTGGTATTGCACTCGAAGACATCGCTGCCCCCAAATGCTTTGAACTTGAAGATGCACTTCAGGGTATAGGGATTCCCGTGATGCACGATGACCAGCATGGAACAGCAGTGGTAGTTCTCGCTGCATTGCTCAATGCCTGCCGGGTGACAGGAAAAAGGTTTGAGGACCTGAATATCGTAGTTTGCGGTGCAGGTGCCGCCGGATTTGCGATCACCCGTATGCTCAGGTGCATAGGATATGATCCGAACCTCTGCAGTAGTGTAAACGACATCATAGTGTGTGATTCAAAGGGGATCATTCACCGGCATCGTGACAGGCTCTATACAAACAAGTATAAGTTCATCATCGCGGAAGAAACGAATAAGACCGGGCAGACAGGAGAACTTGCTGATGCTATGCAGGGCGCCGATGTCTGTATTGGGGTATCGGTACCAGCGATTATCACCCCGGCAATGGTCCGGTCAATGAACAAAGATCCTATCATTTTTGCCCTTGCCCATCCCATGCCCGAGATTCTTCCCCATGATGCCCGGTTGGCCGGGGCTGAGATTGTAGGGACGGGACGCAATGAGTATCCCAACCAGATCAACTACGCACTTGCATTTCCGGGGATATTCCGCGGTGCTCTTGATGTATTTGCAACACGAATATCCGATGAAATGAAGGTAGCAGCCGCTCACGCTCTTGCCGGTTTTGTCAAACGGCCGCAAAAAAACAGGATCCTTCCCCTAGTTCTCAACCGACGTGTTGTAAAAGCCGTTGCCCGGTCAGTAAGTGATGCAGCGGTAGCAAGTGGTTGTGCCCGGCATATTGAATGATTAGAGAAATTGAAAAAATCAAGAGATACCTACACCCTTTTACGATTTTCTTTGAGAGAAAAACAATTATTCAGCGATGTGATGCTTTGAGCACCCGGCATACTTTCTCCATAAGGGTAAAATGCCGTATAAGATGATCGATGAATGCACCGCTCTGACCTTCAGCAGGCGTGGGCGTCCACGTAATCCCGCAGTCGGTATCCCAGAGGATCAGCCCCTCGGCAGGAGCGGGCTGAAGAGGTCTTTTGGGCGCTTCTTCCAATAACCTGGCGATTGAACAATCGTCCGCTTTCTTTTCGCCGACAAGTGTTAATGCTGATGCCATACACCGGACCTGGTGCCAGAGGAAACTTTCAGCGGTTACTTCGAGAAATACAAATCCTTCTTCCTCTCCCACGTGGACAGCAAGAATGTTCCTGACAGGATTCTTGTCCTTCACCCGTGCGAAGTTCGAAAAATCATGGCTGCCCAGAAAATGCTGCGCAGCCCGGTCCATCACATCAGGATCTTCAGGTCTTTTCGAAAAATAATACCTGTACGTGCGGGACTTCGCATCATACCGGGGATGAAATTCCGGAGCTACCTCTGCATACGCGGTACTCCAGAGATCAGGGGGCAGCTGGGTATTGATGATAGTCCGGGCGCGCTCCGGCGCATCTGTTGAGAATGCAGCAACCTGTCCACATGCATGAACACCGCGATCGGTCCTTCCGGCAAACTGGAATCCAGCTTCCCGCCAGTCTGAAAAAAGGCTGAGTCGCTGGCAGGCGGCGATAACCTCCCCTTCAACGGTCCGGTGGGAAGCCTGTATCTGTGAGCCATAAAACCTGCTGCCCAGATATGATACCCGAAACGCCAGCCTCATCGGAGCTGCACGCGCCGTGTATACCGTTTGATCTTTCTCCATGTGTTATTCAGCGACTGGTGAGTATACGTGCGCAACGGTGTCTGTTTGCCACTGGAGCTTACTTTTCCGGCTCGGATCGCAGCAAGAATGGAAGGAACAGTCTTTTCTGCATCCACAAACGTCCTGCCGAACCCGACAAATCGTGCATGGTGGGCATCGCTTCCCGCGACACAGGGTTTTCCTATTCTCTTAGCGACGCGGGCAGCTTTCCGGTTTGCAGAACCAACGATATACCTGCTGTTGAACGTTTCTATGGCATCAACAACGGCCATGCCAATTTTCTTCCTGCGGGCAACTCCATGCCTCCAGACGTGATACGGGTGCGGAAGGATCAGGAGCGCTCCCATTTTTCGTGCAATCTCGACAGTATCAACCACATCGAGTCCTGCCGGAATCACCTCGGTGACTCCCAGCACAATGAGGTGCCCCTGTTTTGTAGTGACTTCAATACCGGGAATCACGAGAACTGAGGTCTCGCAGGTGAGTGCTTTCTTTGCGCCGTCAACCGAATCATGGTCAGTGATAGCGATTACATCAAGTCCTGCGACCTCAGCTGCCCTGAGGATCGCCTCGACACTGCTCTCACCATCTTTGGAGAAATTGGTATGCACGTGCAAATCGCAGATTAGCATCTGATCATAGTGTTTTTATCTATCTGGTATTAAGGGAACTTATGCGCATCCTCCTGCCCACGGGTACTGCGACAGAAGATCTCGTGAAATCTGCGGCGGCAGCCATTGACGCGGAGGTAGTTGTGACCGGAAAGATTGCATCATTTCTTACACCCGGCACGCTCCAGGGACTTATTAAAAAGGGAACCTATGAAATGGTGATTGTCCCGGGCATGTGTACAGCATCCTTTGAACAGGTTGAACACGATACCGGTGTACCCGTTTACCGTGGTCCGCGGCATGCTGCTGACCTTGCAATATTCCTCCCCCTGCTCGGCACCATGACGCTCTCACGAACCATCCCCGCTGATGATTTTCTTGCAGCGAATAAAGCATGTGACGCCCGAAAGCTGCTGGACGAACGAGAAAAATCTGCTGAAAGTGATTTCATAGCCCGCGGAACAAAGATAGGTGGCACATCGCGGATGAAGGTACTTGCAGAAGTGATGGACGCCCATCTTCGTGAAAATATCCGCGATGTGGTGGAGCGATACTTTGCAGCGGGTGCTGATATTGTCGACCTCGGTTTCGGGTTTGATGCTGTACCATCAGATGTCATACGGGTTTTTTCACAACTGGACGGAATAGACCGCATCCTTGCCGTGGACTCCCAGGAACCTGACCTGATCCGGGCTGCACTCAGCCGGGCGGATATTATACTCAGTCTTCAGGAACAAAATATTCCGGAGGTGGGTAAAGAGATAGCAAAAGCCGGTGCCGCCGCAGTCGTGGTACCGGGTGAGTGTTCCCTTAAAAAGAACATCGTTCTGGCAAAAAAGACCGGTATTGCCTGCATTATTGCCGATCCGCTGCTCCAACCTATCGGATCCGGTCTTGTTGCTTCTTTGAAAAATTTTAAAAAATCACCCTATCCGCTCTTTTTTGGTGCGGGTAATGTCACAGAACTGATCGACGCTGATTCGGTTGGGGTGAATGCGGTTCTGGCGGGTATGGCAATGGAGGTTGGCGCGGCAGTGATATTCACCAGTGAACATTCCGATAAGACAACAGGATCCATTCGTGAGATGCGAAGGGCAACGGAGATGATGGCACTTGCAGTCGACCGCCCCTACCCCAAGGATCTCGGTATTGACCTGCTCGTGCTCAAGGAGAAGCGACGCCGGCGCGAGCCGCCGCTCGAATACGAAACCGCTATTCCTGCAATCGCGATGCCGGACTCGGTTGACTACGACCCGAAAGGAAACTTCCGGATCGGGATCGAAGGTGATCAGATAGTTGCGCAGATCCACAACAGGGCGATTAGGGGGAAACGCTGGCAGGATGTCCTGTATACGATCCTTTCCCGCAACGAGGTCTCCCTTCTCGAACATGCCGGGTATCTCGGGAGGGAATTGTACAAGGCAGAACTCGCCATCCGGTACGGGCGAAGTTTCGAGCAGGACGGTGAATTTTAATAAGAATCGGGGTAGAAAATTCCTTTTACCAGGGGGAAAAAATCAGGCAGATAAAAAATGATGTTATACCGAAAAAAGCGAAAAGAATTTGTTCCCTCTTCATCAACCCTTTTATTCCATCACTCCCTCATTTCTATACATGGTTATTCAGGCACGTGCATCACACATTCTCGTCAAAACGGAAGACGAAGCTAACAGAATACTCAAGAGAATTAATGACGGTGAAGATTTCGCTGCTGTCGCCCGCAGGTTCTCATCCTGCCCCTCAGGAAAGAACGGGGGGGATCTCGGCTGGTTCGGTAAAGGACAGATGGTACCGGAATTTGAGAAAGTTGCATTCGAGAACGATTCTGGTAAGATTGTAGGTCCAGTCAAGACCCAGTTCGGTTACCACGTCATCAAGGTGACCGGAAGGAAATAATTCTCCGGAATCAGCTCATGGACACAAAATTCTTCCTTGGCATCGGTCTTGCGATAGTACTTGTCTTCTGCAGTGCAGCGGTCTACAACGGTTTTACCAGATTGCCAACCGCTGCTGCAATACCTGAAGATCGCGAGACGCTCTACCAGGTATCGACAATCGACGCCCTGATGCAGGGTGTGTTCGACGGAGTCCAGCCGATCAGAGAACTGAAAAAACAGGGGGATTTTGGCATCGGCACCTTCGATGCACTCGAAGGCGAGATGATCATGCTTGATGGCAGGGTGTACCAGGCAAAATCTGACGGCAGGATATACGCTGTTTTGGACAACGCCACTACACCTTTTGCCACGGTTACCTACTTCGAACGCGACATCAATGTAACCACCGGTCAGCCCATGAACTTTTCCGTGTTCTCAACGGCTATGAGCGCCCGTTTACCGTCGCAGAACATGGTCTACGGGGTACGTATGCATGCCACATTTCCTCATATGAAGGTGCGGGCGATACCCGCGCAGCAGAAACCCTATCCCACGCTCACTGATGCGGGAAAGAACCAGTCGGTTTACCAGTACACTGATGTCACCGGCACCGTTGTCGGCTTCTACACCCCGGTCTTTTTCAAAGGACTCAATGTCGCGGGTTACCATCTCCACTATATCAGCGATGACCAGCATTATGGAGGTCATATCCTCGATTTCACCGTACCAGCAAACGTCACCGTGGACTATGACATAACACCGGTATTTGAGATGTCGCTTCCGACGAGCGGAGCGTTTACCGGAGTCGATCTCTCACAGGATCTGAGTGAGGAACTTGCACAGGTTGAATCGTAAGCTTGGTTTTTCCCTGGTTTTTCCGAGCATTTTTTGACAAGCAGCACTCATATAATCGGTACAACGCCCGTGTGGCGTGCCAGGCTCCCATCCATGAATATCCGCGGAATAAAAAAAGATCTTCTCCTGCTGCTCCTTGAAATGGGGCGGGGCTCCCATCCCAATGAGTTTGTAGCTCTCCTCCGGGAAAACAATGGGGTAATCGAGGAGCTGAACATGGTCCCCGGCACCATCACCGGTGAAGATTCTGCCTCAGTCTTCTTTGACATGATGCCACTTGATGTCCACCTTGCGGGCAGTGCCCACAGCCACCCGAACGGGGTCCTGCGGCCGTCCGAGGCGGATGTGCATTTCTTTCCCCGGGCCGGGCGGTTCCACCTTATCATCGGCTATCCGTACCACAGGGAAGACTGGCAGTGTTTTACTGCTGATGGAGAGCCATGTACCATTGAGGTTATCCCATGAACGTCCGCAGGGTTGTTGCCACCGGGACATTTGACATCCTGCATCCGGGTCACATCTACTACCTTGAGGAATCAAAAAAATTGGGTGACGAACTCTGGGTAATCGTTGCACGGGACGCAAACGTCAAACACAAACCCCATCCGATCATTCCTGAAGAGCACCGTCTCCAGATGGTAGCCGCCCTTAAAACCGTAGATCATGCAATTCTCGGGGATAAGAGGGATATGTTCCGCCCGATACAAGAGATACAGCCTGCCGTAATTACCATAGGATTCAACCAGCATTTCGATGAAACAAAACTGCACCAGCAGCTCGCTGAACGCGGGATGACACCGGAAATCGTCCGCATCGGGAAGTACGCTGATGAAGACCTCTGCAGTTCGCGTTTTGTTGTGCAGCGGATTCTTGAATTGCGGGGCAGTATGGATAATCCTTAAGGATAAATCCGCTTTCCTTTTCCCTGCCTTCACGTTTATATCTGAGAATAACGAGTGAAGCACTATCCTTAAGTGTTCTTCAGGGAGTTTTTTGGGATCTCATGCATCCCTAGGTCATTTTAAAAATTCAACATTTCGTTTTTGTCTATAGTTCCTGTAAAGTCCTGCATCAGACAGGTCAATAATTTCAAACGGCATGCAGGGACAGCATAATGAACCTGCAACAAACCTTTATTGGTTCCCGTTCTCATCCATTCTCTAGGGGTGATGTGTGTGTCTGGGGATATTTCAGATGAGATTGAAAAACTCACGAAAATTGCTCGCGGAAAAGGTGTGGAAATCCGGAAAATCACACCGGAAAAAATTGTTGTGTCACAATGGGTCCGGTTCAAATGCCGGTATGGTTGCAAGGGATATGGCAAGCATTTCGGCTGTCCCCCTTATGCCCCGTTACCGGATGAAACCCGCAGGATGATTGACGAGTACTCTACCGGGTTATTACTGCGGTTCGACGGTGTACCCGGGCGGGGGACGTTTAGCCCTGATGATATCCCGGATGACTTCCACGACTGGTTCCGGGACCTCATACTCTGGGTGAACGGGACGATCCATATGCTCGAAAAAACCGCGTTCTATGATGGGTTTTACAAGGCATTCGGGTTTGGCGGTTATCCCTGTATATACTGCGAGCATCAGCACTGCGTTGCTGAGGAAGCCCCGGGTGTAGTGGACGAGAGCATGCGCCGTAAATGCAGGCATATGGACAAGGTACGCCCGAGTATGGAAGCAGCGGGTATGGACGTGTTTGCAACAGCAAAAAATGTCGGATGGGAGCTTGAAACAATCCCCTGCAAGGATATGGAGTATGGGAAGATCACGCATTCCAACATCCACTCGATCGGGCTGGTACTGCTCGAATAAGGAGGACTCAGTCCTAATTGGGCCGGTGCATAAGGGCTTTTTTCCGGCCATAGTGGATAATTCCACTTCTTAATCGAGTACTGTATTTTGCCGTAAACGAACCGACGATAGCGGTAACAATGACCAGTACGGCTACGGTGGTCGCGATAAGTGGTGATCCGTACAGAACAGCAAGTGCAATAGAAAACTCGCCCCTGCTGATCATATTTGCCCAGATCTCGAGTCCCGACATAGCGGAGTTATGGATAACCAGACCGATGATCATGCCGGAGATTAGCTTGCTTAAAACCGCGAGTGCGCAGATAATCGCAATAATGGACCAGTTTATTCCACCGGAAAAGTCGATCGTTACCCCGAAAAAGACAAAAAACATAACCAGGAAAACATCCTTAAACGGTCGGGCATGCTGCTCAAATGCGTCAGGATCCGTTGTAGCAAGAGCGGCTCCCAGTGCAATCACCATCAGGGTTTCCGGTATCCCAAGATAGAGAGAAAACGACGCAGTAACGAGTACAGCAGCAAAGGTGAAGAGGATTGGGAGTTCATCTTCGCGGTCAAGAACTGATATGAGGAACTCCTTGCCGTAAAAGGAGATGGCATACATGAAGGCGAGGGCAAGCGCTATCTTGACAAAGAACAGCAGGAGGATCTGATCGCTTGCAGATAGTAAGGCAAGAATGATTATCAGGATAATATCCTCAAAAACCGTAACCCATATTATCGTTTCCGTCTCCTTGAACATCAGTTTCCGGTTCTCAATTAATGAGGTAACGACAATCGCCGTGCTGGTAATATAGAAAGCTGCACCAACAATGAACGCTTCCATGAGGGAAAATCCCAGCAGGTATGCACCAGTAAAACCAATCCCCATATCTACGGTGAGACCAATGAGCCCGGCAGTGAGAACTTTTGTAGGGTTTGCGACAATACGCTCCAGTTTCAGCTCAAGACCCATGAAGAACAACAGGAAAAGCAGACCAATTTCCGAAAAGAAATGACTGACATCATCTAAATGCACGATACCAAGCCCGGCTTTTCCCAACAGAATGCCTCCAAGAATATAAAGCGGTATGGCAGGAATTGACAGATATTTGGATATAAGCGCAAGTACCAGACAAACAAAGAGCGCAATTATAAATCCTTCCATTAATCCACCGTTATTTGCCGCTCAAACATTTTTATCTGGTCACTCTCACCAATGACCAGTGCTGTATCCCCGGCTTCAAAGACAAATGAAGGTGCAGGATTGACAATATTCATATCATTCCGGCAGACGGCAATTACTGTTGCTCCGGTCTTTGCCCGGATCTGAAGATCTTCGATCGTTTTCCCGCTGACAGTTTTGGGAATCAGGAACGAGTGAATGGTAACCCGGAGATCGGCAAGCGCCGAAAATGCTATCTCAACACTTTCCTGGTCCGCCTCAATAATCGCACCGGTAAGAATATTACCCAGTCTCCGTGCCTCAACAGGAGTCATCTCAGCCGCGCTTGGTGTATGGCATCCTTTCTGGAGAGTATACATCTGGATGGTCCCGGTCTTAGTAAAAAAAATTGCCACCGTATCGCCTTTATCGGTCTGAAATTCATATTTTGTTCCAACCCCGGGGAGATTGAGCGAGCGAAGAGACATAGCAGACATTAGAGAAATGATCCTAAAATATATTATGATATGTGACAGGATATGCTGACGGAAACAGCGTGAACAGAAAAACCAAAAGAAAAGAGGAATTGTTTTGGTTTCTTCAAGGGTTTTGAGAGGTCGGGAGGAGAGCAGGGGGTACTGCATTTGACTATTTGAGGGGTTTCTTCCTCCCCATATACCTTGTTTCTACAATGTTCTTTTTAAACACCTGCCGGGCAGGGTGAAAGTGTTCCTTTTTTGCCCCACCACGAGATAAGAGCACAACAGTCCTTTTGGAGCATGAAACCTTTTTGTCTGTTCATGCTGATATTTAAAGATAGTTTCGCGATCTCTTTTCGCGTTCGCCAACTTGTTTTAAAGTACTGCAGGAGTTGGATACCATCACAGAAATCCCCAAAGAAGAATTCATACTGAAGTGCACTTCCGCCTGTGCCGGATGCAGCGATTCGCTCGCGCTCCGATACGTGCTCAAGGCGGCTGGACCGGACTCTGTTCTTGTCGTGCCAGCCTGCTGCACCAGCGTCATACAGGGCATCTACCCAAACACGGCATTCAACATACCCGTTTACAACATCGCTTTTGGCGCTGCCGCCGCATGCGCATCAGGTATGTCAAACGCGTTCCGTGCGACCGGTAAAAAGACAAACGTGATCGTGTATGCCGGTGATGGCGGGACGCTTGATATTGGCATCCAGGCGATGTCCGGTGCGTTCGAGCGGGGAACCGATTTCCTTTACATCTGCTACGATAACGAGGCATATGGCAATACCGGTATGCAACGGTCAGGAGGAACTCCGTTGGGGGCAAAAACGACAACGACTCCCACGGGAAAGACCGATGCGAAGAAGGACATAGATGCCATCATCGCTGCTCACAGTCCACCCTATATGGCTACTGCCTGTGCTGCTTATCCCCAGGATCTTTTCAAGAAGGTGCAGAAGGCGCTCACCTTCCGTGGACCTTCATTCATCCACATCCTCGCACCCTGTCCTCCCGGATGGCGTTTTTCAACGGAAAAATCCGTCGAAATTGGCAAGCTCGCTGTAAAATCCGGGATGTGGATCCTCTACGAGCGCGAGTACGGAGTTCTTACCATCAACCCGCAGTCAAAAGTCGCGATGAAAAAACCCATTCCGCTCGAAGAATATCTTGCACCGCAGGGACGGTTCAAGGGTATTGATGCGAGGACCCTTGAAATGCTCAGGCAGCATCTTGCAAAAAATATCAAGAAACTGTTGGCTGAGGAGGCGGCAGAATGAAAAAGATTTCAACCGGCAACAAGGCAGTCGCAGAAGCAGTAAAACAGGTAAAACCGGCAGTGGTCGCCGCCTACCCGATTACCCCGCAGACAGAGATTGTCGAACAGATCGCTGAATTTGTTTCCACCGGTGAACTTAAAAGTCGTTATATCCCGGTGGAAAGTGAACACTCAGCGATGGCCGCATGTATCGGGGCAAGCATTACCGGGGTCCGGACATTCACTGCGACCAGCTCCCACGGGCTTTTATACATGCATGAAATGACGAACTGGGCTGCCGGGGCACGCCTCCCCGTAGTGATGGCAAACGTCAACCGATCTATTGGTCCCGGCTGGAACATCTGGGCAGAGCATACCGATGCAATGCAGGAACGCGATACCGGCTGGCTCCAGGTATATGTGAGCACCGTTCAGGAAGCATACGATACAACCCTGATGGCATTCCGCATTGCCGAGCACAGCGATGTGCTCCTGCCGGTGATGGTGAACCTTGACGGTTTTTCCTTAAGCCATATCATGCAGCCGCTTGATACTGTTGAAACCGGTGATTTTATCCCGCCGATATACCTTCCCCATGCCATTGATCCGAAGAATCCTGCGGGATATGGGGGGCTTACCGGCCCTGACCAGCATTTTAAATTCCGCTGGGATATCGAGCGCTCTATGCGTGACTCGGTGAAGGTGATCGAAGCAACCGAGAATGACTTCGCACAGCGGTTTGGCAGGAAGTACGGATTTACCGAGGACTACCTCTGTGAAGATGCGGATGTGGTCATCGTTTCTATGGGTACGCTGGGTAAGGAGGCTGAAGTCGCCATCGACATGCTCCGTAAGGAGGGCGTTAAGGCAGGCTCGATGCGCCTGCGCTGGCTGCGCCCGTTCCCAAAACTCAATCTCAAAGGAAAGGATGTTGTCGTGATAGATCGCGACTATTCCTTTGGCTGCGGGGGCATTCTCGCAACATCCATTCGGGCTCAGCAGAAGACTGATGTGTACAGCGTGATTGCCGGCCTTGGTGGGCAGGAAGTCACGTACGAAGACATAGCGAATTTCATCCGCACGCGTCGTATCGGCGAAGAGTTCTGGTTCGGGGTGAATGACCATGTATGAAATCCGCATCCACTCCCGGGGGGGGCAGGGTGGTGTCACTGCGGCACGGCTTCTGGCACTATCCGCAATCCACGATGGGAAGTACGCAACTGCTTGTCCGTTCTACGGAGCTGAACGCAGGGGCGCACCCATTGTTTCATTCGTCCGGATAGATGATACACCGATTAAGATCTACAGCCAGATAAAAAAACCGGACATGGTCATAGTGCTCGATGCAAGTGTAATGGATGTTATTGATGTGGTGCAGGGATTAAAAATCGGGGGAAAAGTACTGGTTAACAGTACTCACAAGATAGAATTTATGGGATTTTCTTCAAGCCATGTGGACCTAACCGGTATCGCACTCAGGGAGAATCTTGTGGTTGCGGGAAGCCCAATCCTGAACACTCCTGTGCTCGGGGCACTTGCCAAGATGGGGATTATCTCGGTAGATTCGGCAAAAAAGTCAATCCGTGAGATGTTTTCCGATGAGCGCAATGTCAAGGCAGCTGAAGCGGCCTACACGGAGATGATTGCATGAGTCAGGATCGCCAGCGCCTCGCAATAAGCAAACCAATACAAGGAGCAGCGGGAAAGACCGGAACGTGGCGTGTCTTTAAACCCGTCGTGGATAAAGAGAAATGTAACCAGTGCGGTCTCTGTGAGATGTACTGCCCGGACAATGCAATTGATGCCGACCTCAAGGTTGACATAATGTTCTGCAAGGGCTGTGGTATCTGCGCAAACGAATGCCCGAAAAAGGCAATTGAAATGGTGCGGGAAGAAAAATAGGCAGTTCTCACAAACACAACCTTTTTTATCGTTTCTGTGAACATCCTCTCTACCCGACGATGATAAGGGTACGGCGCTTTTTTGGATTTTTAATTAACGAAACCGTCACAGGAGCAAAATATTATAAAAACGAGTGTTTTTGGTTATACCTTGATTTCGTCCTTTGCCATGTACTCGAGATCGAATTTATAGAAATGCGTGAACCCGCAGTTCCGGCACCTGACAGTGAAATGACGGCAGCCAATTGTAAGATCATGGGGACCAGTTACATGGCAGTTTCTGCATGCTGCGGATTCTATCAGCCTCCAGACATCGTAACACCCGATTTTTGTGAATGTCCCCGGTTGGGTGACATCTTCAATACGGGGAATAAAGACCCGGGTCGCACCACAGTTATTACACGCAACTTCAGCCTTATACGGGACCGCTTTGATGATCTGATCTGCAACCTGCCCGCAATGGTAACAGTCAGTGCTGAATTTGGTGAAAATGAACTTTTCGCTCATGAGAAATACTGGATATGTCCGGGTTCATTAATCTGTTGCACTATGTCCAGCCAAACCCTGCGGGTAATCAATGGGGAGTCAAGAGATCCGATCAAGGAAAAACGGGGATTCAAAAATAAGCGCAGGAATGGGGGGGAAATCCTGAACTGGAAGCAATGCAAGGGCATAATTACACTCTTGGGGGATTTTAATGGTTTTTTACTATTTTGGTGTGGATGGAGCACTGCTATCGCAAAGCAGGTAAGTAACCTTAATTAAAAGTGAATCCCATTTACTTTTTATGAAGAAGGTTATTAGTTTTATGATTCTCCTGATTGCCTTTGTTGCTTTCACGGCATGTACCCAGCCGGCTGCACAAGAACCTGTCACGACCCTCCCGACGACGATTCCTACTGTTCTGCCAACAACAACGGAAGTAACCCTTGAACCGACAGCAGTACCAACCACGGTCGTTACTACCGTTCTTCCAACGGTAACAAGAACCTTGTCTCCAACAACAAAAGTCGTCACTACTATCCATATGCGGAACAATACTTTTGTTCCCCTTGAACTGACTGTTCTCCCGGGTACGGGAATTACCTGGGTAAATAACGATGATAAAGTCCACGCGGTGAAAACCATCGGAACCTATGCCGGAAAGTTTAATTCCGGAGATATTCTCCCCGGTGCAGTATGGAGCTATACTTTTGGCAAACAGGAAGGCAGTTTCGAGTTCACCTGCTCGTATCACCCGGAAATGAAAGGAACGATAATCATTAAGAAGGCGGAAACCTCACTTGTCCGAACCCCGGCGATATAGGCGATATTGACAACATAAGCCAAATCAGCCGCTCTTTTCTTTTTTTAATTTTTTTAGTTCGCAGTACATCCGGTCACAGGAAAAAAATAGCACATAAAACAGTGCAATAAACAAAAAAAAAGAGAGAGAAATTGTATGGATTAGTAGTCGCCCATGCCGGGGGGCATACCGCCCATTCCGCCCATACCACCCATGCCACCAGGAGGCATGCCTCCCTCGGGTGCATGGCTCTTGGACGATGCGATAACATCGTCAATGCGCAGGATCATAATTGCGGCTTCTGCTGCAGATGAGATTGCCTGTGTCTTGACGCGGAGCGGTTCAACAACACCGGCTGCTTTCATGTCGACGGCCTTGCCTTCAAATACATTCAGGCCGTGTGTCTTCTTGCCCTTTTCGTGCGCTGCACGGATCTCGACAAGCATATCGATGGGGTCAAGTCCTGCATTCTCTGCAAGGGTGCGTGGGATGATCTCAAGGGCAGATGCAAACGCTTCGATAGCGAGCTGTGCCCTGCCACCAACGGTTGCACCGTACTCGCGGAGACGGAGCGAAAGTTCGGTTTCAGGTGCGCCGCCACCGGCAACAACCTTCTTGTCCTCAACAACGACACCGACAACGCGAAGTGCATCGTGGATTGCACGTTCAAGCTCATCGACTACGTGTTCAGTGCCACCCTTGATGATAATTGATACTGCCTTGGGGTTTTTGCACTGCTCGACAAAGGTCATCTCTTCACCGGAGACTTTGCGCTCCTCAACGAGTCCTGCTTTCCCGAGTTCTTCCTTGCTGATCGCATCAATCGAGGAAACGAGACTGGCACCGGTTGCCCGGGCAAGCTTTTCCATGTCGCTCTTCTTGACACGGCGGGTTGCAAAAATACCTGCCTTTGCAAGATAGTGCTGGGCAATATCGTCAATACCCTTCTGGCAGAAAAGAACGTTTGCACCGCTCTTGACAACCTTGTCAACAATTCCTCTGACCATCTTCTCTTCCTCATCAAGGAAGGCCTGGAGCTGGTCGGGGCTGGTGATGTTGATCTCTGCGTCAACTTCAGTCTTTTTGAACTCGACTGCAGCGTTCAGTAACAGGATCTTTGCATTGGTGACTTTCTTTGGCATCGATGGGTGAACTCTTTCCTTGTCAATGAGTACCCCCTCAACAATCTCTGAGTCCTCAATGCTTCCACCAGTCTTCTTCTCGACTTTGATGTTCTCGATGTCAACGGTACCGTCATCATCGGTAACCATCGTTATTGCCCTGACAACAAGATCACAGAGCTTGTCCTTGGATGCCTCGGCTCCCTTGCCGGTCATCGCGGTGCCTGCGATATTTTTCAGCATCACTTTATCGGTCGCCTTCACATCGAATGCCATTTCCTTTAAGAGCGCCTGCGCCTTCTCGGCTGCCTGGCGGTATCCGGCGGCAATGATGGTTGGGTGTACGTCCTGCTCAAGGAGATCCTCTGCCTTTTTGAGGAGTTCCCCTGCAATGACAACTGCGGTGGTTGTACCATCGCCGACCTCATCATCCTGTGTCTTAGCGACCTCGACCATCATCTTTGCGGCCGGGTGCTCGATATCCATTTCCTTGAGGATAGTGACACCATCGTTCGTGATCACAACATCGCCGATTGTATCGACGAGCATCTTGTCCATTCCCTTGGGACCGAGTGTGGTCCTGACTGCACTTGCCACTGCCTTTGCGGCGGTGATGTTCATACCCTGAGCGTCGCGGCCCCGGGTACGGGTGCTGCCTTCTTTAAGAATAAGTATCTGCTGTCCTCCAAGTTGTTGTGACATAAAATCACCACTTTTAGCACTAAAATTGGTTTGTGGTTCTATATAAACATTATGTAAAAAGGTTCTGATAAGTTAGCGGTGGGTTGATAAATTTGGATGCTGGTGATAAATCACGGTTGGTTGACCACAGAAAGTTGTATGAGCTCAAATATCAACATTCTTTCTTGAGATACCTTCAATTTCGGATATTTTTGCTATAACCTATCTCCTTGGTCTGGTCTTTTGGAACCTTATAGGGATTTTAGTACGCTTTTTTCCAGGCGACTTGATAATAACAGTGGCGGGATGGATTATTTATCACTATAGGGGAAGAATAAAAAGCAGGAGTGTGAGAAGTCATTAAAAATAAATCCAGTACTCAAAATTCAGGATATGAAAATATGGTTATACTGTTGCTGAAATTTCAATAACTCCATATGCTGTCGAGGTGCTTCCCGCAGTTAACTTATTTCCATTTTTCAAAATTTCAACCTTTAATTTTTCCGTGGTACCATCTCTCTTCTGGATTGATGTCGAAATATTGCTGCCTGGATTATTCACGGTGATAATTGTAGAACCCGTCCCATTTACCGATACCGGCGTTCCATCATTATAATATGCTCCGGACCAGGCCCCAGCACTATAATATGTTATAAGTATTTGAACCCTGGACGGATGTACTGATTGAAATGGAGGGGGGGGTCTCCGTTGAACCTGGTTGTACAATTGTTGTAATTGTTGTGGGTTTTTTTTCGATATTTATTGTCGTTTTTACAAAGGGTTCCCTGAATTTGTTTATATCGATTGTCGGAGAAAGAGTGATCTCGGTATTATCAGCAGGTGTTTCATCAATACAGCCAACAGAAAATGTCGCATACACAAGCAAACAGGCTATAATAAAACAGGATTTTGAGTACACTCGCACTCCTCATTGACCCTATGTTGTATTCTTTCTCTCTGCTACCTGCTTTCTTGAATGCTGAATACTGATTGCATACATCCATTCTCGGATCAGGCCAACAATAAACGATATACTTACGATAATCATTACTGCCAACCATCCAATGAAAACAAAATACGGAGTCATGCTCAAATACTGATGCAGAAGATCTATACAAATTCATACCTCGCTGTTAGTTAGCTCATCAAACCAGGTCCCTTCCCTTAGAGGATTGCATTTCCGCACCATCATTTGTTATTTGAATGAAGCGCCAGGTTGATCTCCTTTGAGATAACCAAAATGCCGGCTATCGTTTTCTTTCAGAACATTTCATCAATCTTATTTTTGCGGGATGAGGGAAAAACACGAACATATCGTTTCAAAATTTATTTCAAAATCTGATTTTTAAGGAAGATCTTAAACATTTTCTCTTTGAATACTGGAATCGGATAAAACAATTTCCCACTATGGATAGAACAAACGGGGAGGTCCCGTTATGGAGTCGTTAATATTCAAAGATCCTGAAAGGAATCGTCCGTTCGAAAGACAGGACCAGATGAATTGGAATGCCTGTTATTGGCTTAATTTAAATGCACGAATCTGGGAATCAATCATCATTTCGAGACAACAGGACCAGATGAAAGCGAAAAGAAGCCCCACTTCGGGAAGTGTTACCCATGAGAGTTAACGATGGATACCCAAAACAATGCCCTGATAAGTATGAAAACAGAGTACCATCCTGGACAGAAACATTAATGTTAGTGACAGGAGTGATAGTATCTGTTTTAATTATTGCATTCATAATCAACCAAATCACACCTGCGATGATAATGTGATTTTAATAAACTATCAGGTACCACCTCAAAAAATCCTTTTTTCAAAAACCTTCTTGTTCGCAACACATTGAGATTTAAAATATGTTTATTTTACATCTTCACTAGAGGAAAATCTCCATTCCTGAAAAACATTATACCTTCAAAATTTGTGTCAAAATCTGTTTTTTGTCAGAAACATATTATTTCTACCAGAAAAGGTAGATTACAGGAAGATACTGGATAGACCTCAATCCCCCGGGGTGGATCTTCTGGATCATCCAACATCTACCCTTCAACAGCCTCCAAAGTTCTTTTTTTATAAGAGGAGAGTTCTGTCAGGTGGCGATGGATTGTTTATGTAAGAAAATTATTTTTGAATTTGCTCTATAAGAGATTCACTATACTTAATCCCATCCAAAGAAAGTACCCATCGCCTGCCATGATGACTCGAAATATCCTTTACCAATCCCCTTTGTTCTGCTTCTTTGAGCGAATTAAAAAGATCCATTTTTGATATTCCCTGAAGGGTGTTGAGATCATTTTCTGATATTATACTTCTTCCATTATTTCCAAGTTTATACATATTTATGAGGGTAAAATCAAACATTTTTTGTTGCTGTGTGATAGTTCTGTGACTTTGATATTTCTCAAAAGAATCCGATTAGGGTTTTCAGTTCGTCTGATACCATCCATTCACCTCAAAAGATTAGCTGACAGATCTGTTAATGAAGTCTTCAATTATACCACGAACTTATCAGAACCTCTAAAATCACTCCCCGATCATATCGAGAAGCTCAAAACCATCAGAAATCCGGTGAAGCCGATCCTCACCAATGACGAGTGTTTTTCCTATCTTTTTCTGCTTGTAATGATCCGTAATGACACACATCGCATGTTTCTTGGCAATCTGGGAGATATTGCCGATCAGAGCGGCGCGTTTGATCACCTTGTCGGCAGGGCCATATCCTGTGAGGATCGTGTGCTTCTCAAAGGTAAGGAGGGCCTGGAACGGAGCGCCATGAAGCGTGTGCAACTGCATCCCAATCTGTCGGAAAAACTCTATGGGAGACTGTTTGCCGGTTCCAGAATCCTCCGGCTCCACTTCCATAACCTTGGGCGGCTCGTGAAGGATGAGATTGATGGATTTTACGACGCCGGTATTAAAAAATTCCTCAATGCGGATCGCCACATCCAGGGTAGTTCCCATACCGCTCTCATATTTGCTGATAGTGCGTCGTGATACTCCAAGCACCTGCCCGAGATCCCCCAGCGACATACTGCGTTTCTCCCGAAGATCACGGAGCACCTCGCCATCGATGTTCACGTACAGACCCCCGGGGGAGGCATAGACAAGCGGGGGGGTTGTTTCTACAAAATAGTCGTAGAGTGTCGCGGGACTGATCGCATAGATACCATACCGGACATACACTGCCCCCCGTTCCAGCTCTGCATCGCGGGCGCGCTCTCCAATAATAAGGGGGACGCCCCCCAGATGGCGTGAGATCACTTCAAGGTCGAATGCCACATCTTCGCTCACGCTGTCGATATGGGACACTACTTTGATGATAAGCAGCGTCCCGTTCTTCCTGGCCATAAGGTCAAAGCTCCGCGGACGGATAGAGAACCGTTCTGAGACCTCGAAGCCTGCCGTGATCATTACACTGGTAACCAGCTGGAGCTGGCGATCCTGAGACATTCCCGTAAAGAATGGATATAGCCTGAGGGTATATTAATATAGATATGTTCATCGGGATTGATGACACGGACTCACCTCAGGGAATGTGCACGACATACCTCGGGGCAGTCCTTGCACGCCGCCTGATCCGTGAACATATGAGAATTCACGAAGCACGGCTCGTCAGGCTCAACCCGAATGTCACGTGGAAGACACGAGGTAATGCCGCGGTTTCCCTTCTTGTCAAGGGGGATGCTGACCGGGCATTCAATATTGCATGTGCGACGGTGGAAGAGCTTGCCGATTTCTCCTGCGAGAATACAAATCCCGGTGTTGTTGTTACTGATTGTCAGCCGGATCCGACATTCTACCGTAAGGCAGTCACTGAGTTCTGCGAGATTGATGAGGCCATCAGCATTCTTGAAGCGGCTGGTGCCGTTTACCATGGGTACAAAAACAAGCGCGGCCTGATTGGAGCGACGGCAGCTGTCGCGAGTGTGCTTGCAGACAGCACTTCGGAAATCCTTGTGTATCGGCAACCGGAACACTGGGGTACTCCTCGAAAAGTTGATCGTGAAAGCTTGTTTGCAACAGAAGAAGTCACGTTCCCCCACACGTGGGACACGGTAGATAAGGCAAACGATGTTGTGGTCTGTGTGCCGCACACTCCTGATCCGGTGCTCTTTGGCATCCGGGGCGAAAGTCCCTCGTGGGTGATGATTGCCCGGGAGATGATCCAATCGGAGAAACCGGGGATTGAACAGATCTGGGTAACCAACCAGGGAACGGATGCGCATATCCTTACTGGCAGGATTGGCGAGCTTTGCGAAGGGCTCTCCTATCGGATAGAGGGAGTTGTAGCAGAGGCTCCTGCAACGGCCACCGGAGGACACGTCTCGTTCACTATCGGTAACAGGGAACAAACCGTCCGGTGCATGGCCTACGAGCCCACAAAAAATTTCCGGCAGATCATACGTGATCTCGTACAGGGCGATGAGATAACCGCATATGGGAGTTACAAAAAAGGGAGTATCAATCTCGAAAAAATCAGGATCGTGAAACTGGCCGAACCAATCGTCTCACGCCCACCAGTCTGCACGACATGTAACAAGCGGATGACAAGCGACGGTACCGGGAAAGGCTACAAGTGTAAAAAGTGTGGTGCACGTGCAAAAGAACCGGAGATCCAGAAAATTTCTCGTCCGCTAAAACCGGGATGGTATGAAGTGCCCCCAACTGCACGGAGGCATCTTGCAAAGCCGCTGTGCCGGGGCGAACCGGAGTATTGATACACTGGCAACCGAATGAACACCCCGGTTGCGAAAGATGGACCATTCTACAACAAAGCGTATCATCTTATCCTGCATCTCTTTTGAGAAGTATCGTTCTGGTATTAATCCGGAAAGAAAAATGGAGCAACAAAGATGCGGGGCGTTCGTCCGGTCGTTACCATAGAAGCAGCAAAAAAATTTGCGGAACGGCAGGGCTACTGCTGGGTACCTAATCCTGATGCAAATCTACCCTATGATGCCCTTGCCTACCGAGACCATGATGCGATTGCGATCCGGGTGCGGACGAGCCGGAGCTCTCCGGGCGAGTTCGACATGTGGGAGGATTTCTTCCGTGAGGATTTTAAGATTCTTAAAATGCTGCCGATGCCAGAAGGGATCGGTCGCGAGCTCTGGGTACGATATGTCTGGAGCCGTGCCTTCCAGCGGTACCGGGTACACGAAGACAGGTTATATGAAATCAGCATGATTGACCGTGACAAACCGGTTTTCCAGAAACGGGTCAAATACAGGAGCGAACCTCTGAACCTCCCGACAATCCATGGGGATGAAAGTAAATAAGCCCAATTTAAGCCCCGTTTGCCAATCGGACGAATGTCATTTCCGGCTCCAGTGGAAATGCGTCAACCCCTATGGAAAATATCGATATACTTCCTTGTTTTTAAAAAATAGCCGTTTAAATCAAAATAAGACCTGTTAAAATAGCGGTCTTCCAGCAGCCCTTTTTTTGGGGGGTTACTTTAGCCCTAGGAGAAAAATATCTGCGTTCCGGTAACCACCTTGATACTGTTTTTTATCGTCGAAGGTATTCATCTCGAGACAGCCTCTTCCACTACCGCAATTTCATCAGCCGAAAGCCCATATAACCCATACACCAGCGAATCGATCTGCATGTCGGTCGACTCGATCTCCTGCGTGATTAACCGCTTTTCCTGGTCGGTCTTTGCGTTGCTCAGGTGCTTGTGCAGATCCAGCATTTCATTGACGAGCGCAACCATACGATCATGGCGGGCTTTATCATCCGGCTTGTCGAAGTCGGGAGTGTAGATGGGGAGTTGTCTGAGATCATCCGACGTGAAGATTTTTTGATCTGGAAGCAACTTCCGGACGGATTGATCGAACACAAACACCATAAGCCGGCTGTTCAGGATCCCGACAAGATACGGGCCGGCAGAAGGGATAGCACTGGTTGCCTCATCGCCAATTCCCCGGCCATCATCAAACCAGAAGGCCGGCTGGCTGAACCGTGCGGGAAAGAGAATTTTTTTACGACTTTCCTGCCAGAACTCCTCGCACGCGGACTCCCACCAAAGGTCATCCGGCCTATGTCTGGCCTTCAGGCTTTCCGCTAAAGACTGGAGGTGCATGGCAATGAGCGGGTGCCGGTGCTTCAACAACTGCCACGGTTTCTTTCCAGAGTTCTGGTGAGACCGCGTCCATCCCTGAGGGATCAGGATAACGAACTTCCCCCCGGATCGCGCATGATAGCGACTGATCTCCCTTCCCGCGATTAGTGGGCGAAGGAGGGATTTACACCGCCGGTCCCGCCATAGCCATTCCCGCGCCAGTACACCCTCGATTACAAGCGGATCATCTTCCGGGATCCGGATACCGGCGTGCACCTGACCCATTACGAAATCATCAAGGGGGGCACCGTTCCTAAACACGTTTTCAAGAATGTTTCGGCCACGGGTATCAGACAGGATCCAGCCACCATCGTCCAGGTGGGCCTGGTTTACCGGGAACCGGTGTGAACTGATGTAATCATCCAACTTTCCGGAAAGCGAGATGTCCGCCAGTGTCGCAGAGAATACATGTGTGGGAGACCGGTTGCTGATCCGGAGAATGCATGGCGCAATTCCCGGCTTGCTTTTGTCGGGAAGAGAGAAATCCACAATCTCGTCGATTTGCTTTGTTCCGATCAATACCCTCAGAGGTGACCCACTCGATCCCCGGAGCCAGCGATTACTCAGGAAACAGGAGAGGGTTCCACCCGTCCTGAGGAGAGATAATCCCTTCTCGATAACAAATGCAGAGAGATCTGCCAGTGGATGGTAGACCTGATAGTGCCGCTGGAAATACTGCTGGATCCATTCACGATCCCTAAGTTGGCCTTCCGGGGGATTACTCACAACAGCATCAAATCCTCCCGTAGCAAAAATCTCGGGGAATCCATTATGCCAGTCAAAGGTATTGAGTGTATGGCGCTCCCGGGGTGGGCAGAACATCCAGGACTCATCATCGATAATCTCCGGGCTGATCAGGGCATTCCCGCACTGGATCGTATGTCTTAGATCCCTGAACACCAGTTCTGAAAGCTTAAAGAAGGTGTGAGGGTTCTGCCCCGTTTGACGCTCCTCCAGAAGCCTGAAGAACAGCAGCATTCTTGTCACTGCAACGGCATGCCGGTTTATGTCCAGTCCATGAATGGAACCGGTCAGGATCTCCCGGCGCTCGTCGAAAGTCAGTACCCCACTACTATTTTTGTCAAGAATGTACCGATACATAGAAAGGAGGATCCCTCCTGCTCCACACGAGGGATCCAAAACACGGATTGGGAGGATCTCCCTCGCAGACCGGTTTTCCAAAGCAGCGGTAAGCGAGCTTTTCACCAGGTACTCTATCACGGGGAGTGGCAGTACCGTTGTCCCAACAGTACTTGTAGTATCATACGTGTCGACAATTACTGCCTGGTGCGCTGCGGATCTCCTGATAGTACGGGTGAGATACCGCAAAAGGACCTGTGCGAGGATTTCTGTCGGCATGGACGCAAGATCATACTGTCGATCCTTTGACATGAGTGTGGAAAGAATTGAAGTGAACACATGATATTCGAGTACAAGACCTTCGAGATCGTCCGTCACGTCGTGAGAGATATCAGGATCATCATGATATAATGCGTAAGTATACCGTAGAATTGGTCTAAGGTCATGATCACACCTGTAGGTGTCCTGAATATTCCGGAGCATTCCACTGATTAATCCACGATCCTCTGCAATGAGCAGAAACAGGAGGGAAAAGATAATGCGATTGACCGCGGTTGCAATCTGTTCGCTCCTCATGCCAAGATTGTTCCTCGCAATACTACGGGCCAGCTGTTCGCGCCAGCAGGTGAGATCGTGAAGGAGGACTGCGTCAGCATGATTCCGTGCGAGAATGTTAATATTATCATCAGGAAATGTGTGCTGACTCGACATTGTTGTAGTACTGCGTTATTATGAAAATAATTATGCTGATAAATAAATGAGCGTGGGACTATCGAACAATTTCTCATCGTTCGCATCAAACGGCTTCCTGGACTGGCACTCTTCAAATTGTGATTGCCGTTTAATGAAGATTCTGGCTATAATACGATAGCGGATCCTATCTGATGAATTTATTCCATAATTGAATTCATTACAAAATCATTCTTCAGGTTACAGGAAATTACCTGCGATACTACCTGCGATGAGCCGTCCTGAAACACAGTTATCATCATAGCATACCTATATCTATGCAATAACCGGGAGGGAAATGAATGACAAAACAGTGCGATGAACCGGTCACTCAGATTCATCTAAAACCGAAGATGACCGTGAATGAACTTGTCACGGCTATGGGAAAGGCCGGGGCGTACAATGGGGGGTCGCTGTCTCGCGCCGTTGATATTTATGAACAGATGCTGCGTGATTCCGAAACAACAAAATTCTTCGGTCTCGCTGGCGCGATGGTACCAGCCGGCATGGGCGGGATCGTTTCTGATCTTGTGAAAAACGGGTATATCGATGTACTCGTATCGACGGGTGCAAATCTCACGCATGATATAATCGAGGCGATCGGGTGCAGGCACTATCATGGCACAGCGTTCTGCAACGATGTCGAACTTCGCCATGATGAGATAAATCGCATCTATGATGTATACCTTCCGAACGAAGCTTTTGAGCATTTTGAAGAATACATGCAGAACGTTTTCGGCAGGCTCGAGCCCGGAAGCACTATCTCCATATCCGGGCTTCTTAACCACCTGGGGAATAACCTTCCATCCGGTATTCTCCACACTGCAGCGAGGAAAAAGGTGCCTGTCTATTGTCCAGCGGTGCAGGATTCCATGGTGGGACTACAATACTGGCTATTTTCACAGACCAATAAGGTTACCGTCGATGCTTTTGCTGATATGCCTTCACTCATGGACACGTGCTTTACGACAAAAAAAGCCGGGGCATTCCTGGTTGGAGGGGGTGTTCCGAAAAATTTCATCCTCCAGAGCATGCTCATGACCCCTAACGGATTTGACTATGCCGTGCAGCTTACCGGAGATCGACCGGATCTCGGCGGGCTCTCGGGTGCGACACTCGATGAAGCCCGTTCATGGGGGAAGATAACGGAAACCGCACGGGCAGTTACGGTCTATGGCGATGCGACAATCACCATGCCGGTCCTTATCGCAGCAGTCATGGAGCGGATGTACCATGACTGAATTGATTCTTGCACTTGATGTTACTGATAAGAAGACGGCACTTGCAATTGCCCACGAATGTGCGCCATACCTTGACGCAATTAAACTCGGTTATCCTCTCATCCTTTCGTGCGGGCTCTCCATAGCAGAGGAGCTGGAGGTCGAAGACCTCGCCCTTATTGCCGATTTTAAAGTTGCCGACATCCCAAACACAAACCGGCTCATCGCAGAACAGGTTTTTGATGCAGGATTCTCATCCATTATCTGCCACGGGTTTACCGGAAAAGATGCTGTACAGGCGTGTGTCGATACCTCATCCGATTATGGTGGCGCGTGTTTCGTTGTTGCAGAGATGAGCCACCCGGGAGCTGTCGAATTCTTTCAGCAGGGAACTGCCGAACATATCGCGCATCTGGCAACCGAATGCGGGGCAGATGGTATCATCGCCCCGGCTACCCGTCCGGAAAGGGTAAAGGCACTGCGACACATCGTTGGTAACCGTAAGATCCTTTCTCCAGGTATCGGAGCCCAGGGGGGCGATGCTGATACTGTTGCAGGACTTGTGGATGGAATAATTGTGGGTCGGGCAATTTATGAGGCGGAAACGCCAGGTGCCGTCGCTAAGGCATTTGCGCATGTCCGTTCCGCGTGACAATATATCAAAACCTCCATTTTGCGACCAGAACCGGGTGTGCGCGGTTTTTTATCAAGATATAGCCGGTTCATTGACCTAAAAGGGTCTAAAAATTTATTAAGGACTCATGCGATGTTATAGTATGGATTGGACTGCGGAACAACGAATATTAGCTCAAAAATATAAGAGAACGGACGATATTCCGGAAAAGGAACGTAAATACAAATGTCATACCTGCCACCTCATTGTTGATGAAAAGCCGTGTCCGAAATGTGGTGAGACGCACCTTGAAATCATGTGCCCGCTTGACCATTGCCATTGCACCCACGAGATCATTTCAGGTATTGATTACTGTCCTTTATGCGGGAAAGCCGTCTGTCCGGAGTGCGGATCTCATGATGTCACCCAGATCAGCAGGGTAACCGGCTACCTGCAGGATGTCTCCGGCTGGAACGCCAGCAAACAGCAGGAACTCAAAGACCGCGTGCGCTATTCGATCGCATGAGATACTATTTTAATGCGAATACTCTTTTTATCCTTGGGACTTTCCGCGCTGCAAGTACCGGAATCTCCGGTGGAATTCGTTCAGTTTCTACTCTTTTAAACCATACCGTTTCTGCCGGCTGGAACCATGAGGATCCAGAAAAAGAGCTGGAATTCACTGCATCAGGTGCCGGCATCAGCAGTGATTTATTTGGGCTGCTTACCGCTGTTCCGGTACAGCAGTGTTGTGTGCTCCAGTATGATTTTGTAACGGTCTTCATCACTGCAGGTATCCGACGTGAACCCTCAGAGTCAGCCGGGACAATTAATATCCTCGTTACGAGCAGCGAGGGTATGGAAGACGCAGCCCTTCTCGAAACGATCATGGTTGCGACTGAGGCGAAAGCCGAGGCACTTATCAAGATGGATCTCCCCCTGTCAGGTACTCCTACCGATGCAATTATCGCCGGATGTGAAGGGGGCGTAAAACACCGGTATGCCGGGAGGCTTACAGATACTGGCAGGCGTGTTCGCGCTGCTGTGCTTTTTGGTATACCGGAAGCTATCCAGCGCCATGATGCACCAGAACGATCCACCCACTCCTCTTTTTTTATTTTCAGCCGTTTCCAGGGAGAACACTGGGTGGAATGGTCACCGCTTGACTGCCCGTATTTCCCCTGCCACTACCCCGGGCAGCGGTGCGATTTCTGCTATTGCCCCTTCTATCCCTGCGGGGACGAAGATATCGGGGAATGGGCAGAGAGTTCCCATGGGGGAAAGGTATGGAACTGTGCCCGGTGCACACTTCTTCATGAACCTGAAATTACCGATTACTTAAAAAAATTCCCCCGTGCATCAATTACAGAACTGAAACAGTTGCGGAACGATAAAAAAGAAGTTTAATAATTATTCTTTTATCCCGAGTGCGGAAACAAGCTCAGCAAGCGGGATGCCATGTGCTTCGGCAGCCTCGCGGATTGTCTCGCCGCGGGCGATGGCGCACCCGACACATCCCATGCCGAATTTGAAGAGTGCCTCAGTTGCCTCGGGTTTCGCTTTTAAGAGATCATAGATGGTACTGTCAGCCGTAATTTCAACCATAGTATCACTAAGTCACTGTTATAAAACATAAATCTCTCCATAGCGGCGTTTCACTTTCACCATGCATACTTCGCAATATATAGGCATGATAAGAACCGATGAGTTACTGGAGATGTATGAATGGATTTTTCCGAAACAGCAGAAAGAATCTCCCGAAAGTTTTCCCAGAAAGGAACAGAGATCGATCCAAAGAAGATCGAGGGTAAGCTCCGCCGTCTCGTCAACGAGTTCGGTGTCCAGCCATCCGAAGCGGAACGCAGTGTAAACAACGAACTTGCCAAAGAGTTCAACCTGCCCTCAATGGGATCAGGAGGTAGTGGAAAGAGCAGTGGTGGATCCGAGCTAAAAAAAATCGCTGATGTCACACCCGGTGACTGGGTAACCATTGAAGGCAAGGTTGTATCGCTCTCCACTCCTGCATCACCTGCAATTGCCCAGAGCGGGATTATCGCAGATGAGTCCGGAGGGATACGGTTCGTGGCATGGGCAAAATCGAATGCACCTGCGATGACCAAAGGTTCGTACTACCGTATTGAATCTGCAGTAGTTGATGATTTCAAGGGTGTTGCAAGCCTGAAGATCCACTCCGGGACGAGCGTGAAAGAATGCGTAAACGATGGTGCACTCATCCCAAGTACGGTTCCGATTATCAACCTTCATCCTGGAGTTGGCAGCATCCGTGCAAAAGTTATCCAGGAATGGGAGTCTTCCCATGAAAGGATGCTCCAGTCCGGTCTTTTGGGTGATGAAACAGGCACGATCAAATTTGTGATCTGGAGAGAACCAGGCAAGGAAAAACTTGCTGTGGATTCTGTCTATACTATATTCTACGCTCAGGTAGACGAATTCAACGGCAGACTCTCACTCAACCTGAACACCGCAGAGATCATGCCCGAAGATAGTGATATTTTAGTTAGCGGGGGCAGTTTATCAGTCCGCGGGGCTATTGTGCATATTGCGCCCGGCTCCGGGATTATCAAACGGTGCCCTGTTGAAGGGTGCAACCGTGCCCTTTCGCGCCAGAACTATTGCCCGGTTCACGAGATCCAGCCCAAATTTATCTATGATTTGAGAATCAAGGGATGGCTCGATGATGGTATGAAGACGCATAACATCCTGCTCCAGCGGGATGTCGTTGAGTCACTTACGGGTATAACTCTCGATGCGGCAAAGGAAATTGCAGAGAACAATCCTCTCGGTATGGACGAAGTGTTCCTCAGGATGCGCGATGCGATTCTCGGGCGCTATATCACCTGTCATGGCAGGGAGATCGACAGCCGTCTGCTGGTCAATGCCTGCGAGCGGCTGACTTTTGATAGTGGAGAACATGCAGCACTGTTGAACCGGTCAGGAAGTGCTTCATGAGCACGAATTCTCGAGATCTTGGACGCAGGGAAGGGGTGTTCGAACGCGAACCAGCGAGAAGGGTTTTTGCCACAGAGCTTCGTGAGTGCCGCTACCAGTTCAGGGAGGGCGAAGATGAGAAGAGCCCGACGTTTGTCCTGCTCCCCACAGGTGAACGCTGTAACCGGATCTTTATTGTCGGTACACTTACGGAAAAACAACGTCAGGGAGACCAGAATATATTTTACCGTGGAAGGGTGGTCGATCCCACGGGTACATTCTTTATAATGGCTGGGAGCTACCAGCCGGAAGCGATGCAGCAGCTGGCAAAAGTTGATACTCCGGCGTTTGTCGCTGTTATCGGGAAACCCAACCTCTACCAGACACCCGACGGGGCATTCCTCGTTTCAGTGAGGGTAGAATCGATCACCGTGGTCGATAAGGAAACCCGCGATCTCTGGATTCTGGACACATCTGCACGTACACTTGACCGTATCGATTCGATGGCAACTGGTACATCACCGGATATCGCAAAAGCAAAAGAACAGTATCCCGCTATTGATGTGGCTGTGTTCCGTAAGACCGTATTTGACGCACTGGCACAGATAAAAATATAATTAATTTTTTTAATGATTCGTGGCATTACCCGAATAATCTCTGTGTTAACACTCATCCATGAGAAATCCTTATTTTATTGCGTACTGATCACACACTGATCACTATGGAGCAAAAAGAGTTGAGTGAACTCATTAAAGACCTTGATACAAAAGTGCTCAAGGAAGAGGCAAAGAAACAGGGGCTAAAACTCGGGCGCTGCCCGACCAAGATGAGCATCGCGAAGATACTGCCGGAGGAAATCCTGAAAAAACTCGCAAAAAAGTGAGTGAGGAATTTATATTATTTTGAGGGGTGTTCCCGCTGCCACCGCTCCATTACTTCAGGACCTTCGATAAATTCAAGGTGGTGCTTGCGGGCGTAGAGTTTTGCATCATCTTTTGCGAGTGCGTAGCCGGATTCATCGTCAAGCATCTCGCAGATCGTGATCGCCGGCGTAATGCCGGCCATCTGCGCCATCGCAATTGAGAGCTCGGTCTGACCTTTCCGCTGGTCGAGCAGCCCGTCCGCAGCCCGCAGGAGTGCCATATGCCCCGGGGTACGAAAGGTCTCATGGAAGTTCACATTGCCTCCATTAAGAGCCCGTTTTACCTGCTCCGCGATCGCGTTGACGGTCAGTGTCCGGTCACGGTCAGTAATACCAGTGAAGGTATTCCGGTGGTTCACCCAGAGCGAGAATGATGAGTGGTTCTTTCTGTCATAGGGAATGTCTCCGTCCCGTTCTGCAACGGCGATTGCCCGGAGGGCATCGCTTGCAAATGGCAGCCCAAGACGCTGGGCGGCAGTCGGGTGAACTGCCGTACAGATCAGACCGCCACCGTCTTTTCGCATCTGCACAATATGACGGGGAGTAACCGCATCAGACCTTATGGCAAAATCTGTCTCTCCTTCCCGGTCGTCAAAATCATAGAGAAGGATGAACTTCCCGTCACGGAGTGCTGCGAGTGCCTCATCGATCACTGGTCCACCTCAACCGTTACTGTATCCGTGTCTTCCACACCCAGTTTCCGGCGCAGGGCAATGGGTGCAATCACTTCAATGATATCTGCGGGATAATGCGTTCTTCCCGGCATAACAATCCCGCAGGAGATATTTCCGATACGGCAGGGGAGGCACTTGGCATCGCCGAAGGTCCGGCCATCGGTTGAAAAACCCTTGATCCGGATCCAGTTGAGCGCATCGATCTTCTTGCGTACCGGTAAACTTGAGGACGAGAGACGTATGTTGAGCGTGCCCGGGTAGGGTTCAAACCCGAGATGGTTATTGAACTGCTGCTTGTAAGGTTCCAGGCTCATGTAATATTTTCCCTCGCCAATGCCGCTGACGACGGTGCCGTTGAGAACAAATCCTTTATTATGCTCAGAAAAGATGCGGCTGTACTCCTGGTACTCCTTCCGGAGCTCCTCTTCACCGGTACTGGTCAGCGTCACATGCTGGCCATCCGCCGCAATCGTCCGGGAAATAAAACCCTGCATTTCGAGCCCTTTCAATCGCCGGGATGCCGTCTGCGGGCTGATCGCAAGCATCTCACCGATGGACTGAGATGAAACGAAGACCGGGCCCTTGCAGCCGCCCCGCAGTGCAATTGTCTTCAGACACTGGAGATCTTCCGCTGATATCATGCTTATCATAATTGAGATGCTTATTATTTATGGGTTGCTCTCCAAACATTCCTCCGTAATGGTTCGTTCACTGTCGAATACATGTTCGTTAATTATTTAATACTCCGGGTTCTTTGTAATGAGCATGAAATCCGGATTGCGGAACCAGCTTGCTGAAAAAATGGCAGGCGAGATAACGCTGTCGGACTCACCGGGGCACGCACTGAAGAAGTGGCGCATGAACTTTGAGATCGCACCGGGTGTCCTTTCGGAACGTCTCGGTGTATCTCCTTCTGTCATCAGCGATTATGAGAGCGGCAGAAGAAAAAGCCCTGGAACCGCTGTTGTCGGCAAAATTGTCGACACACTCCTTGCCATGGATGAAGAGAATGACGGTAAACATATCCAGAAATTTTCAACCATGCTCTTTTCCAATGTTGAAGATGATGTAATCTATGACATCCACGAGTATGCTACAGCCATCCCGCTCAAAGATTTCTCTGAAGCGATCGGGTGTACGCTGCTCTGTGGTTCCATAGACCAGGTGCTCTTTGGATATACCGTTGTGAACAGTCTGAATGCAATTATGCAGTTCTCATCGGATGAGTTCAATCGCATCTATGGGTGGAGCACAGAAAGAGCAGTGGTCTTCACCAATGTTTCCACCGGAAAATCACCGATGGTTGCGATACGTGTCACTCCCTTCAAACCCCGGTGTGTGGTGCTGCAGGGACTTGATATCGCTGATGTTCACCCTATCGTGGAAAAGATGGCAGAACGGGATCGCATCACGGTGATGTGCACGACTATGGATATTGACAAAATTGTGAGTACGTTGAGGGAAAAAGAATGGTAGGCATCATTACCTACGGTGTGTATATACCGAGATATCGTATCAAGGTCGAAGAGATTGCCCGGGTCTGGAACGCCAATGCCGCAGACATCACCGGGGGACTGGGCGTTTTTGAAAAGTCTGTCCCGGACCTTGATGAGGACGCAGCAACAATTGCGGTCGAGGCGGCTCGTAATGCATTACTCCGCAGGACAATCGACCCGGAAGACATCGGTGCTGTGTACGTTGGCAGCGAATCCCATCCCTATGCAGTGAAGCCGACCGCATGTACGGTAGGCGAAGCAATCGGTGCAACGCCAAATATGACTGCAGCGGATTATGAGTTTGCCTGCAAGGCGGGAACAGCAGCCATTCAGACCTGTATGGGCCTCGTGAAAAGCAAGATGATTACCTACGGTCTTGCCATCGGTTCTGATGTGTCTCAGGGTGCACCAAGCGATGCGCTCGAGTATACCGCAGCCGCCGGTGGTGCCGCGTTCCTGATTGGGCGTGATGACCCTATTGCGACCATCCATCATACCTGCTCGTTCACGACCGACACCCCGGATTTCTGGCGACGTGAAGGGCAGGACTATCCCCGGCATGGCGGGCGATTCACCGGAGACCCGGGCTATTTTAAGCATGTCGAAGGAGCAACCAGGCTGTTATTCGGACAGACCGGCAGGAGCCCGAAAGATTTCACCTATGCGGTCTTCCACCAGCCCAATGCGAAGTTTCCGCAGAAGGTTGCAAAAACCCTTGGATTCACCCCGGAACAGATCAAACCGGGTCTTGTTGTTCCCCGGCTGGGCAACACCTATTCCGGTGCATCACCTATCGGGCTCGCAGCAACCCTCGACATTGCAAAGCCGGGAGACCGGATCTTTGTCTGTTCATTCGGATCGGGTGCGGGCAGCGATGCGTTTGACATTGAAGTAACCGATGCTATCCTGTCGGACAAGTTCCGGCGCGATGTTGTACCGGGAGTAGAACAGCAGCTCAAAAATCCCATTTACCTGGACTATGCACACTATGCGAAACACAAGGGAAAGATCG
>DADR01000051.1 GCA_002495055.1 Methanoregula sp. UBA247
CACAGTGGCGGGCCTGCTACAAGCCTGACCCGAGCGGCGAACGGCTAGTCTTTGTGAACGAACGCGGCAAGCCCCTTATTCATGCGACCATTAACAAGCGGCTCAAGTGTATCGCGAAGGATGCCGGAATCCGCAAGCACATCACGCCGCATGTCTTCCGCCACAGCCGGATTACCCATCTCATCAAGGAGAAAGTCCCCGAGAGCGTGATCAAGCTCATGATGTGGGGGAACATCAGCACTGATATGTTCCGGACCTATGCCCATCTCACAGGGCAGGACATCGACTCCGCGATGCTCCAGTCCTACGGCATCAGCGTCCCGGACAATGAGAGTGCTATGACGCGGCTGGAGCCGGTCCAGTGCCCGCACTGCCGGAAGATCAACCCGCCCGTTTCGAACTACTGTTTCTCGTGCGGCCAGCGGTTAACGGATGTTGCGATTGACACGGATGAGGGGATCCAGCAGAGTGTGCATAACAACCCGGATATCCTGCGGCAGCTGATTGATGAACGGATCGCGGAGATGAAGAGAAAAGGGGAACTCTGATTTTTGCGGCACCCCCCGCCCCTCCAAAACTTCCAACCACAATCTTGAAGATGGTCATTTCTTTTCATACGAAAAGTAATTGGTATTTTCGGATTCGTAGTAATTGCATTGTTTGTAATATTTTTATCGGGGTTCTTATCGCGACCTTTACAGGGCATCCTGATCAAATGTATACAATCTTTCCAACGTACATTTATGGAAGTGGTGCTATTGCTGTTGCAGCGATCTTTCTGATATCCAAAAAAACCATTAAATAAACATTATCTGACTGGCCGGTTGTCACGATAATTTTTACTTTCCTGAATGATATTGTAAATCTCTTCCATTGTTATCGGAGTATAATTAATCACTTCGACGCTGACATTGACTCTCCTCCTCCTGATATCAATGAATGGAGAATTGACATGAGTATGTCCATGAATTATCCAGTCTCCATCAAACCAGTTTGTTGCCATACTATCGGGATCATGTAATACCAAAAATTTCATTCCCCGATAATGTAAAACGAATTGCTTATTCCACTGTTTATTATCATGATTCCCTTTGACAAGTGTAATCTTGCCGTTGAGTTTTTTTAAAAAGCGGAAATCTCCGAAATCTCCGAGACAGAAAACCCGGTCATACCGACCAACGTGGAAGTTCCAGTTTGAGATTATTCGTCTGTGCATACCCTTGAGATTGCGAAATTCGGGGCGGCACCATCGGATAATATTTCGATGACCAAAATGCATATCGGAAATAAACCAGACTCTCTTTCCATCGATAACTTCGATAGTATCCCCGAATCGTATTATCCTGTTACCGATGAATGTCCTATAAAGGAAATTCTTAACCTTTGAAAAAAAATGCGGCATGTGATTTCTCTCAAGCAGTATTCGATCATTGTTCATTGATCTTTAATCTACTCTAACTATTCAGCCCGCACACTAAGCATGTAACGGGATGAAAGGTGTTCCCTGAAATGCGCCAACAAGCGAATCGAGAACTGGCCTCTCGTTTTTCCTGACAGTAGAGAGGTACCCCCGGATCCTGCAGAAAGCGGCAGCCCCCTCTTCGCTGCGGAAAGTTCCGGAGATTTTCTGCTGGAGTTTGGCCATTCGGATATCCCGTTCAGCCAGATTATTGGTGAAGGGAATTGAGAAATTGAGCATGAACGCCAGGATCTCGTGAGGGAAATTCCTGAACCGGTCGATCAGGTTTTTGGCTTTCGACTGTTTCTTCCGCCCGCGTTTTATCGGGGCATCTGGCATTTCTGCGGATGAGATCTCGTTCAACCCCGTATCAAGGATCCGGAAATACCGTGCTTCGAAATCCGCAATCTTCGAGGGACTGAGAGAACATGCGTGCGCTCGTGCAGCATCCACCTCCTGTTTAATCTCCAGAAGGAGCGCGTGAAGTTCTTCACTCCAGGTATGCTGAAAATTCTCCGAGATGCCGTTCAACTCGCGAAGCAGATGAGCGTTACAGATCGCATGACGACTTGGGTAACGGAAGTAAGAAGCCCAGAAATCATGAACCATCGTGCCCTTGAACCGGGGCAGGATCTGCATATCGTCGGTTGCCCGTTTTCCCCGTTTTTTATGGTGACCATACCATGTGAGGAAATCGGTACTTGCAACGTGCAACCATTGCCGGATACCGGTGACCCGCATACCGGTCTCGTCAACATGAATTACTTCTGATCCCGCCAGGAGTTCTCGTATTTGTTCTTCCACACCTGCAAGGTTCCGGTAGCTCTCCTGAACTGCATTCACCAGTGTCCCGGTGCTCACCGAACGTCCGAAGATATCGGAGAAGGTCTCCCGGATCCGATCATACGGAATCAATTGGTAGACGCAAAGATACACCATCAGGGCCTTGAGGTTCGGGCCATACTGGACGGGGAACTGCACATCCGATGGAAATTCCCCACGGTTCACTTGGCCACAGTGCGGGCACCGTTTGTGCTCGGCTCGGTGTTCGGTTACCCGTATCCGGAACTCAGTGTCATGAACCTGGCGACGCTCAATCTTGACCGGATTCTCAGCCACAAGCGATGCGCCGCATCCACGGCATACCTGAACCGGGTGTACTTCGATCTCATCCGGGTTGTCCACCATCTCAAGGGTCTGGCCTTTATGCCCTCTCTGTCCACCGGGCGGTCTTTCTCCTCTCTTCCGGGGACTCTTTACTCTTCTGAAACCATCCATCGACGGCGGCTGGCTGCTGTTCCGACTCGTCCGGTTTAGCCGCGCCTCTAACTCGGCTATCCGGGCTTCCAGTTGGACTATCCTTTCAGTGAGTTGAGCGATGAGTCGATCCTGTTTTTCGATAATGTCAACTACGGCTTCCGGATTTGTCTGGCATAATTCCAGTAACTCGGCCCGGTTGACTGCCATCTATTCTTATTGTGGTACTCTTAGTATTTCGATCTGCCGGTTTGGTTCGAAAAAA
>DADR01000026.1 GCA_002495055.1 Methanoregula sp. UBA247
TCTTCAGTTTCATGACCGCGAGGTGCTGGACGATTCGTTCCTTGACTTTCTCAAGACCGTTGTGATGGCTTTCGAGAACTTTTCGCGCAGCCTCGATATCGATGCTCTTCTTCTCTTCGGTCTCCCACGGGAGGTCGAGGATGAGGTCGAGATAGTTCCGGATAACGGAGCTCTCGTGGTTGTGCGGGCCCCCTGTCTCCAGTTTCCGTGCCTCCGAAAGCGCCTTCTTCTTTACATCGTCGGGCATCTTCCTGGCCTCGATCTTTTCCCGGTAACTGTCATCGCCGGTATCGCCTTCGCTCTCGTTCAGCTCGTCCTGGATCAGCTTCAGCTGCTCTCGCAGGATTGCCTCCCGGTTCGACTTGCCAACCTTGTCGGAGACTTTCTTAGCCATCTCCATCCGGATGCTGATGTTCTCGCGCACCCGGATGAGGAGTTCGAGGAACGTGATGTACCGCTGGCGGACCGAGACGATTTCAAGGAGTGCCTGTTTCTCCGCAAGGGGGACCGGCAGGAATGGCATGACGAACCCCATGATCTGGTCAGCCGAGTCCATCTGGTCGATCGGCTTGGTGAACTGCTCCGAGCCGGAGAACCGGCTGCTGGTCTCATGGATGGTGAGTTTTATATCCGCAAGGATCCGGGCCTTAAGGTCGGGCTCGATGTCGAGGATATCAGGGACCGGCTCGAACGTCGCGTAGAACATGCCGTCTCTTTCGGTGACGGAGGTCGCCCTCACCCTCCTGACGACTTGGACGCTGACGAGGTACCCGTCATCCGCGGGTTCGACCCGGGGGATCCGGAACAGGTTTCCCGTCCGGTACAGCGATTCGGTCGTCACTTCAAAGGGGCGTGTCCCGCTCCTGACGGTCAGCCCGATCGCCCGTACTGCTCCCCCGGTTTTCAGGGTTTCAAGCAGGAGTTCTCCGGTCGCCTTGTCGACATTGAATTTTGTCCGGCTGTCCGGGTAGATCACAATCTCGAAGAGCGGTATGACAACCGTCTCGTTTGAATCGTCAGTTTGTGGTGTTTGCATAATGGTTCTCTAGGTATCGTACAGTTCTTGAGTTTCAGGTCGTTCCGGCAACGTTTACCGGACTTTTTCCAGCAGCCCGATGAGGAGTTCCTGGTCGGGTTCTTCGAGTGACTCCATCATCAGCATCATCATCCTTCGCAGGGCAAGGTGGTCGGCCTGCGCAATCTTCTTACCTTTTTCGGTAAGCCGGATGTAGATGATCCTGCCGTCATCAGGAGAAGGTTCGCGGTAGACGCATTCCATCCGGACAAACTTGTTGACCATCTCGGTGATGGTTGGTTTTGAGTTCCGGGTGAGCTCCGCGAGCCTGCTGAATGTTACATCGCCCTGTTCATCGATGGTTTTTAAGTACGCGATCTGCTTGACCGTTATCTCCGACAACCCGCATTCGGAGAAGATGGAGCAGGAGCACTGGTTCCTGAGCCTCAGCAGGTTTTCCAGGACTTCGAACAGCTCCTCTTCTCGTTCTCTCATACGTTGTCTCTGGTTAGTTAGGTTTTGCCTAATTATAAAGGAGTTGGTTGGGGTAATGGGGGGTGGGCGCCGGTCGCGACGGTAGTGTCGAAGGTATTGTCCATCGCTGGGACGCTTTCTCGCAGAGTTTCATTATGTCGCCTTTTGCATAGTTTGTTTGTATAGGTTCCTTCGGGTCGATTTGCGGAGAGGGTTACGTTCCGTGATGAATACAAAATATATTCAGCTGAGTGGAAAATGTATTCATTTTCCCGGCAGTATCTAGATGCCCAATGCAGGATTTCGGCAGCGTGGAACCGGTCGAGCACTTCGAGCACCGTCGTATAGGTTTGGGTCCTGGGCTTGACGACATTGAAGAGGTGACCTGCATGGACGAGCTCGTCGGAATTTTGCTGGATGATCTCATCTATCGCTTTTAAGAAAATTGTCCTAGACCTGCTTTTCCCGGAGGTTCATCCCACTCCCGGGATCGAGACGGTTGAACACGTCTAAGCTCAGGTGGGTGTCAGCGATGTGGATGAGTTTCATCTGATATTTGATAATGGATTTTTTGGGACAGAAGAGGGAGGGGGAGGGGTGAATATGAGGATAATTTATTGTATGGTGGAGATTAAATCGTTGAAGCGCTTGGCGGCGAGAACATCCCGGAGATTATTGCCGTGCGGCTAATGTAAACAGAGGCCGGCATAATTTTCTTCTGGTCCGGTTGAAAAAATTATATTGGGTAGACTTTTGCCTTTGAATTTTGATATTTTGCAGGCATTTGGCCAACCTTCCAATTGTTTCCCGTCGTTTCGAGATAATAATATTTCTTATCATTGTATGTGTAAGAAGTTCCCTTACAATTTGAGCAGGTAATGCCCACTGCCATGTGTCCCGGAGGTGAAATCAATATAACATCGTAATTCATTTCTTTCAACAGAGCTGCGGTTAAAATTGCAGTATCTTCGCAATCTCCCCCATTATCAACAAGAGTTTCTATCGGATATCTTGGATATTCATCATAACCTGTTGAGATATCATCTTTGAAATAAGGAAGTGATTGAACAAATGCAACAACATTATAAGCTGCCTCTGTTTTCGAATCTGTATTCTCTTTAAAATCTAAAATTACTCGATCCAAAACTTTTCTGTCTCTTTCAGAGATTGCATATTTTGCATAAATCCTATCGTGGGGTTGTTGTTGATAGTATTCGTAAAGAGGCTTGGGTATCTGGATCGTGTAAGTCGGACTATGACGTCCGTAGGTCCAGTGGTAACTGCGGGTATAATACTGGATTTGTGTAATCGTGGTTGTTTTTGTCAATCTGGAACTGGAATCATCTGTGATACTTTGGCTAATGCTGCCTGGAATTTCCTTTGTATCACTCTCTCCATCCGAACCCGTGGGAAGAACAAAAAAATATCCGATACCAATCACAAAAATACAACCACAAATTATTGGTACAGTACTACTTCCAGATCCAATCTTATTTACCAGATAATCAAGAATAACCCCACCGATAAACCCTAGAAAAAAAATGACTCTTAAGTTATTTGTCGGAATTCCGAAAACAAAATGTGCAATGATGGCACACACAATACCAATAAATGCGCAAAAAAATACATCTACAACCCATCCCATAAAATCTCTATTTTATTTAATGTGTTAAAACGTTGTGATTTGCTTGTGAGAAAATTGCATCCAAACAATGATTAGAAAAGGGACCTGTTCACAACGGTTTCCAAAAGAGGATGTATGATTACATTCACATCACACTACATACCGGAAAAAACCTGTCGGTGATGAGTGAGAATCTATGAAAAAAACCAAAATACCAGGAATATTCGCCGTGCTCCTCATAACAGCGGCAATTGTCACAGCGTGCATGCAGGTCGCGAAACCTGACAACAGCAATGCCGTGATAACCTACAAATTCTACGGGGGTTTCGTCATGCCCGCGTACGCAATACAGGAACTGGTGGTAACAAAGGACACTGCAACATGGATCATCAGGGCAGCTGACGGCAACATCACCGGGAGATTCGAAAAGAACCTGACAAAGGAGCAGTTCAATGCTATCGTGAAGGTGTTCACTGACAACAACTTCGCTTCCTTTTTGGACCGGTATGATGAGGGCCAGAATCACGTGACCGATGTTGGCTTCACGGATATCACGTTTGCAGCGAACGGGAAGACCAAGACCGTAACGGCGTACAACGTCAACGACTACATGCCGGCAGGTCTTATCAGGATACGCGAGAAACTCCAGGAGACCGTTGAGTTCACAAAAACTCCTGACGAAAGCCAGGTAAAAGCACTCGCAGAGGCCTGGATCAGGGGAGCGCCGACATACGCCTGGGATGGCTCGGGCCTCCAGTTCGTCAATTACACACAGCGGGAGTCATTCCCGGTCCGGCACGTACTAACCTATACCTTCACGAGCAGCCATGCAGGTTACGGTGACAGGTCAGGAAAGATGTTTGCCCAGTTAGTCACGGATCATTCGATAAAGATCACGATACTTGATGACACCGTGGAATCAGCCGTGATAGATGAGAAATGGGACGAGAAGGGCCAGTTCATTATTCGTTCTGAACTATCCCTCGCGTACCGCCCAAAGATGTGTGAGAAGACGCCATGGCAGGTCTGGGAAGAGAACTCCGGAAGAGTATACATACGGGCTCCGACCGATGAGGAGATAATTACGCACTACTATGCATCCGTCTACAACATTAATGTCAGGGATGTGAAGAAGGTCCAGCTCGGCGGAGTGGCGTGCCTGGCCTGCGATGTCTGCCTGGAGACGTACCGTTTCGGGCTCAACGTAAACGCGAGCGAGATGCAGCCGTTGCTCGATGAAGGCTGGACGAGGGTGGACGTAATCCCTCCCGCACCAAAGGTCGTTCCTCACCCGTGAAAGTACCTCTCCCCGGTGCTGCCCGGAACTCTGAAAGGCAGGTAACGATATCTTCAGCTTCAAAAGAGATTGCGTATAAATACGGGGAGGGTGCGGTTACACAGGTTGAATATGCAAAGATCGGATATACGTTTGTCTTTGTCAGATACGATGTGAAAAATATCGGCCCCGACACCATAACGGTATCAGGAGGGGATTTCAGTATCCGGAATCCTGAAGGCACCAGGTATGACCCCATTACTACTAAGGGAACCGGGAGTACCAACAGGAGTTTCCTTACGGACCTCGGCACAAATCAAAGTATTAGTAATGATATCATTTTTGAGGTCCCTTTAACAGCAAAGAATTTAGCGCTCTATTATGATTTTGGGAACGTCTCCCCCGGCATCAGACTTGCATACTGGAACATTGACTAATTTTTTTGTTTAATCAGGTGGACTAGGGGAAAAATGTTTTAAGTACTATCATAATGCCGAAATAATAGAGCGAAAACAATAACACTTGTTACAATGCCGATACCAATTGCATAGGAAATCCCAACACCAAATATACCGAGTGCAGCTCCAACAATGAACCCGGTCAAAAGGCTTGTCAGTTGCAGGCTCTTATTATTCATATTAGTGTCATAGTGACGGGGTAACCACATTTCAATAAATTCTCCGGTTACTATTCAATAGTCCTGTGTAATCTGATAATCTATTTTCATTTTTCTGATTTTTGTCCGAACCTCTTTTTCATCGCCTTTGTGGGAAAAAGTTTCGCATAGATGCTCCCCTGCCATTTGATAATTTTATCAACACAGTCCTGGCAGATATCTACACCCTGAGACTCGTTTATCGTCAGATGATGGAGAGCAGGCTGGTAATTCTTGATAGGTTGATCGCATATATGGCATTTCATGGTGTGTCCTGTCAGGTCTGGATAGTAATAAGAGATCCGGTTCCCGCGGAAGTTTCATCCCGCTCCCAAGATCGAAATTACTCCCCCTGCCTGACCAGCCGGGCCCCGAGTTCGTAGGCTTTCTTACACGCCAGCGGGAACTGCTCTTTGTGCCGTTCCTTCTTTGCTTCTGGATCAAACCGGGGAGCAACATATTTGGAATAATCATTGAACTGGAGCGTATCGGTGACAAAGAAGGATTCGCACGACCCGAAGATCCTTTCCATGAGCATTTCAGTACCTCTGGCATTCCGGTCAATACCCATCTCCTGCACCATCTCATCCGTTGCCCCGGCCGTGTAGATGAAGGCAGTCTTTATCTTTTTCCCAAACAGCGAGGACCGTTCCGCATCATAGACAAGGTACGGGTAGATGAGCCGTTCCAGGAAGCAGCGGGTAACTCCGGTCGTGATCCCGAGGTAGATGGGCGAACCGATCAGGACTGCATCGGCTTTCTCTATCTTCCGGAGGACCGGCTGAAGATCATCTTTCACCGCACAGTGCCCGTAGCTCTTTCCGCCATCCCGCTTGCAGGCAAAGCAGCTGATGCAGCCTTTGAAATCCAGATCATACAGGTGATACAATTTCGTCTTTGCCCCTTCTGACTCCGCTCCCTCAAGTGCATGTTCAAGGAGTTGTGCCGTGTTCCATTTTTTCCGGGGGCTTCCGTTGAATGCGAGGAGTTTCATAGATGTCCGTTGGGGGATTGGGGGTAATAAAGGGGGAGGTACCGGGAATGCTTTTGTATCTATACTGGTTTGTAGGTCCAGGTCCTGGGTTTGACGACATCGAAGAGGTTGCTTGCATGGACGAGGATGTCGGGTTTTTGGCTGATGATCTCATCTATCGTTTTTTAGAAAATTGTCAAGATCTGCAGGACACCCGGCGGATCTGTAAAGCGTGTTACAAGGAGGCGGTGAGAGCGGAGCAGATGGCTTCGGTCCCGTTGCCCGGGACGTTTGGTATATCCTGGTGCAGCCGCATCACAGCGGATATCGGGAAGTGTTCAGTCTGCGGGATTGCAATAGCGGTGTGGCTCGACCGGGAGGTGGGCGTGAAGCTCTGCGAGCATTGTTACGGCAGAGGTGTGCGGGAGGAGGCACAGGAGGTCGGTGTCGTGTGATTATGTATTCTTCTCTATCCGATTATTCTGAAGTCAAAAGAATCATAATATGTGGGAATTAAAAGATATTGAGGAGATAAAATTTCCCTTACTCAAAAAGTTACAAAATTTGCAGAATTGAGTCGCTTTGAGGAATTTATCACAAGTCCTTTTTTTAAATATCTTTTTAATCTCCTACCGATAGTTAGTTTTATTATCGCAAATTTAGGGATTTTTTTAATATTCAATTATTTTCTCAATAAACAACCTCTGATGTCATTTCAATTTCAATACACATTGAATCCGTTTGTCCTCTATCTGATTGTGGGCCTGTTTTTATCGTTCATAATTTTAAAAACAACTTATTTCTTCAAATTTCAGAAAAAACCTGAATTAAGTTTTCCATTAGAAAGCCAGGACACAGTGGGAAAAAAAGAACCAGAAGTGCCGAAGACGAAAAAGAGGCACTCGATATTTTTCTTTTGGAATGTGATGCTTGTCGGGTTGAGGTTTTTATTTTTTAACCTTCTGAATGATTTATTCATTCTAACAATTTTCTGGATATCATTGTTCTTTTTACTCTATTTCATTCCTTTTACATTTGGATTGATAATTTTACCCCCGAATTTTAATTTTTCAAATTTTGTTTCTGTATTCACACTTATTGGGATTGTTTCTGGTTTTTTCCAAATCTACGTTTCATCTCATAAAGAAACGGTAACAAAGAAAGTCAACGAAGTAATGGGAAAATTTGTTCAAAAATCTATGAATACCATCTCTTTCTCGGATTTCTATGAATATGTTAATAGAAAGGATATGACATTTGCAACTCAAAAAATAAAACCTCTCCTCGAAGAAGAAGATAATATAATGAAACAAATTATTAAGGCGGTCTCAACTGGAGAGCATTTAAGAGGAAAATTTCATCTTAATATTTTTTCCCCGCATGATTTTAACTCAATCCAAAAGTTTGAAATTTTGGAATATACTCTTAAAGCAAAACCCAACCTAGATGAGTTTAACAAATTAAATCAATTCTATCAGCAGTATTTCCTTTTAAAATATGAAGAATATAAAAAAGATCTCGATAAGAAGGATATGGAAGACTTTCAAGATATCAAAAAAATAATTCTAACAAATATCACATTTTTTGATGAACTATTCACTGACTATTCAAAAATTAATTTCGAATTGCCGAATAAAGATGACGAAATTACAGGCTTTTTTGAGCATCTGAATATCCATATTTATGATTGTGTTTTCTACACCTGTGATTTAATTTTAGAGCTTCAATGAACAATATTTTTGATTTTTGAAATATTTTTTATATCGTTTTCTTTCAGCAAGACCAATTCTCCGCTTTTTTCCTCCTCGATGCGGTGATCGCGTGCTTGAGCGTGATCGATCTGGACCCATGCAGCAACAGCCGGGAGATCTCGAACGTGCCAGCAGCGAGGCATTACGTTGTGAAGATAATGAATCACCCAACCATGAGCGAGACGGGTTTTTCAACCTCTCTTCATATCAAGGAAATTAATTTTCAAGAAGATTTTAACAGTGTAATTATAACATGGATGAATACTAAAAGTATAAATGTTATGGGAAAAATTGTGTCACCAGTAAACTCGTAAATAACTAACGATAAAAAGCGTGATCATTGTGCATTTGATTTATGTAATTCCTAATCCTGAGGCATAAAGTGGGCGAGATTTCATTATTGCATATAGGTGACATCCATTTTGGAGATCACATTACTAAATGTAACGTTATTCAGAAATGTGAGACCTACAAATCCAATGAAATCTCTGAAGTAGTTCTAAGTGATTTTCAAAAAATTCGATATGAACTTTTCAATTTGATGGAGAAACGCACGCATTCCGCAATTTTGTTAAGCGGAGATATTTGTTTTCATGGAAAAATTGAGAGTTATGAGCAATGTATTGAATTAATGAAAAAGCAACTTCAAAATGATTTTTATCGGGATATAACTGATGAAAAAACGATTATTATTGCGGGAAACCATGATATTGATATCAAACAATCTAAAGATATCGTCAATCCTGAAAGAAAATTTGAAAATTTTTTACAAATATTAGAAAAAAATGGGTTTCCAAAATTTCCGGTTTTGAAACCAAACTCAATAATTTATGAAAAGCCTGATATTGGTAAAATTCTTCTGATTTCGGCAAATTCGTGCATTCATTGGGCAGATCCATCATTTCATCCACACAATTTGGTAAGCATCGTTCAAGGTTTGTCAGAACAAGGAAAATTGGATAAAGCGGAAACTTCCGAACTTGTAAAAAGATGCTTTGATCCGGAAAAGTCAGATTCTGATATAAATGACGTACCATATCTTGAAAATATTCAAGAGATTGTTGATTTAATCCGAGAAAATGATGATGCATTTCCAATTCTTTTTTTGCACCATAATATTTTACCTAAAACATATTACAAAAAAAAGGTGTACAACGGATTACTAAATGCCGGGGGTCTTCGTAATGAGCTCCATAAATTAAATAGACCCGTAATGGTTCTTCACGGTCACCTTCATGTAGATCCAATTGAGGTTATTACTTGTCCAAAGGCAGAATATAACAAATCAAAAATCATCTGTGTGTCTGCACCCCTTCTTTTTCCAACTCAATTAGATTATTTTAATATATGCGGCTTTAACGAAGTAAAAATAATTTTTAGTAAATCTCAGGAAAAGAAACCTATTGGATGTCAAATAAATTTTTATCGTCCAATTTCAAAATCAAAAAAACCAGCCATTGTAAAATTTTTTACACCTCCTGACAGCAATAAATTACTTTCTGACTTTGAAAGAGAGTTATTAAACATCATTTATGATAATCGACAATTGCTGTATTTATCAACACTTTTTGAAATGATGCAAAGGAGTAGTTATCCAAATTTATCTATAATAGAGATTAATGATGCTGTAAGTCGATTATCTTGGTTGGGATTGGTTCAATTTTGGGATTCGGAAACTGAAGTGGACGATGAAGCAAATTTTGGATTTCGTAAAGTAGGGAGGCTCATTTCATGAATGACTCAATAGATTCTCCATTCTCTTATGACAGATGGGAGAAAGATAAGGACCATTTAATCTGGTTACCAGATGACTTCTATACTTGGGAAGACCCCAAAAATCTATTCATTTTTGGTTCGAGAGGGACAGGTAAAACAACACTATTGAAAGCATTTGGATGGTTTGAGCGGCTTTACAATGAATCTCTTAAAGAACAGGTTCGAGATTCTGAAGGTTTATTCTTTAAGCGATATATTGGGATTTATATCGACGCACTTGACCTTCCATTATCGGATTTCTCAAAATCATTTGAATATCTCGAGATGGAAAACGACGAGATTAAAAAGAAAATAACCAACAAGGAACAAAAAAATGTGAAATTGCTGAAGGAAAGAATCCAGCATAACGAAGAAAAGCAGTTAAAAATTGCCAAGGCATTTTCTATTTACTTGGAATTAATCTTCCTTCAACTTTTAATCAACGCAATAAGAGAATTACGTTCGAAAAACTACTTAGATTTTTCAACCGATTCTGAGAATGAGGTAATCAAAAAAATACTCGAAGAACGTCCTGAAATTGGATCTTATCTGGAGACGAATGAAAATCTTCGAATAAATGATCTAAAATTTGTATTTAAAAAGATGGGCGAGGATGTCTCGAACGGCATTTCAGATAAGAAATCTTCAGGGAAACAACTACGCTCTCGTGAAATAGGTAAGATTTTGCGAGAGATCGGTATTAAATTATTAGATTTATGTGCAAATAGTGGAAAGGACTCCGTTCGCAAAATCACCTGGACCTTGAAAATTTGCATCGATCAAGTTGAAAGTTTTGAAGTGTGGCAACAAAAGATTGTCAACACCCTTATCGCCAAGAATATCAGTAATGTTTCGTTTATTATCGCTTCGAATAGTGAATATATTGAGAAAGATTTGACTTTCATTCGAAATCATTCTCTTTCCGCTGATGATCGGCTTATCTACAATATAGATTCACAATATGAAGAACATCCGAAGAAATTTAAAAAATTGATACAAGGTGTTGTAAAGTTGCGTATTGAAAGATATTGCAAAAAAAGAGGATTCCCGTGTGACAATCCCGAGTTTAATTTATTAAAAATTCTTGGGAACTTTACAATTAACGATCAACTAGATCTTGTTATTCAAGAAACACAACAGTCTGATGCTTTAGCATTTAGACAAAAAGTTATTGAATTTCGACCAGTCTGGAATAAGATTTTTCATAAAAATAAAAACAAATTATTGAAAATTGATACAACATTTAACGAGGATAATGATGATATAGATTATGACGATTCATCTGATACATTGCCCTACACTGAATATTATCTAATAGAAAAATTGAACCTGCAATTACCCTCTGAAAATGATATCGAACAAATATACAAATTGCTATCTGCATATTTGAACAAAAAGAAAGTTGCGGCGATGTTATGTATTTGCTCTGAGTATAAGCAGCAGATTCCGTTTTCAGGATATAAAATGATAATGATGCTTAGTGACAATTGTATTAGGGATTTTCTGAGACAAATGAAATATATTTTCGCATCTTTATCAGAATCTCAACAAAAAAATTTTGTTAACATTCAGATAAAAAGTGACAATCAAAAGAAAGCTATTCTTAAAGCAAGTAAAGAAAAGTACGATAAAATCAAAACAACGTCGACTTATAGCCAAACAGAAACTGAAAACTTAATAAAAACACTTGGTTTGATTACCTCTGGTTTGCAAATATCCTGTAAAACTCAAAGCCCACTTATTAATCCCGAAAAAGGAATTTTTTATCTAAATTATGCGTCCATAATTAATACTGCCGATTATTACAGGCTTCTCGAATTAATTAACTCTGCAAAAAATAACTATTTTATTTTAGTAAAAGAACAGAAATCAAACAAAGCAGGACTTATCCAGTTCCAAAAAATCCGATTGCATAGATTATTTTCCCCAGTTTTTAAATTTTCATACCGCGGAGCATACCATAATGTTCCCATTGATCCGAAAATCCTTGTTGAAATTTGTACCTCAAAAGATATTGAGTACCATAGTTACGCAAGGACAACGATTATGAAGAAAATATTCGATGTAAAATTGAAGGAACCTTCAAAATTTCGAACACTTGATCAGTGGGAATAATATGACAATTTGTTATGAAAAACATTTGAAGGGAGAATCATCAAAATTTAAAAAATATGAGAAAATTGACGAAGATTTCGATTTATTCATCTTTACTGTCGGTTGGGAATCTCGCTGCGTTGAAATCCTTGACTATTTCTCTCAAAACTCAAAAATTAAGAATGCCTTAGTTTTGTCGTTCTCTAAAGAAAATGAAAAAGGATATGATCAACAGCATTATGCTGAAATCGAAAAATTTATTCAAAAAAATAAATTAAAATCAGAACCGCTAGAAATGATGGAAGATAAATACGTCGAAAAAAAGCAATCTTGGCTTGGAGAGGATAAGGTTCCGATTCGTTCAAAAATCATTTTTGATGAAAATATAAAACAAATTTTTAATAAAATCAGTACTTATTTAAAAGATTCGGGAACCGTATTGAAAATCGGTTTTGATATTTCCTCATGCCCCCGACGGTATCTATTATCAATTTTAGCATTTTGTATCAAAATGAATGTGAGTAAAAAAATCACTTTTTTTTATAGTGAAGGTGTATATCAAAAGGATTCATTCGACGAGAATAAGTATAAGTTTACATTAGGAAGGTGGGTACTCACAGATCTCACAATGTTCAAAAATCGTTTTGAAGCAGATGTGAAAACCAATTATTTAATATCGGTAGGATTTGAGAGCAATCGATATCGCGGAATTATTTCAGATAGATCGTTAAAAAATGTAAGTTTTATCTTACCGATTCCTGGATATTCTGAAGAATACACACACACAATGGAAGAAGAGTTGAAAACCTTAAAACGAGAACGATATATTACGAAAAATGGAGACAATTTTGCAACAGTTGAAGCCGGTGATGCGATTGAAATGTGGGAAACATTAAAATTACCTCAATTTAATAAGAAAAATTTTCAAATGGTCTATCTTCCGTTTGGGCCGAAGCCTCATATTCTTGGAATGGGTTTACATGCAATTTTAAACAATACCGTTGTACTCTATCGTCTATCGATCGGGGGATACAAACGAACGGATGTGAAACCTAATGGAAATCTTTGGAGATACGAAATAACAAATCTACTTTTATCTGAATAAAAAATTATTTCTGGTTAGCTTGAGAAATCCCTTTCTCACATAGTTCCTTGAGCAAAACTTCGTATGCCTTCCGAACACCTTTCCCTCCCCCTAAAAATGCAAATGGCGATGTATTTCTATCCCAATTAAAGTCATCAAGTGGGCTAAGGAATTTTTTAATCGATTCAGCATCATTTGGATCGATTCCATCATTGAGACACCATGTGTAGATATCATTTGCGAGATAATTGAATGCATAAATCGAGGTAGTTCGAAGCATTAAGAATTGTTTCCGTGTTTTTTCGTCGAATGTTTCAGGGAACATTTCTCTGATACAAGCCCAATAATTAATTAAAAATGTCTTTTTCTGATAAAAATTTAATGCTTTAAATTCCTTATTATCAAAGAGTAGTTTCAACGAGGAGACGAATGAAAATAACGGCACCGGATGACCATTATTTATTGTACCTCCGAGATTAATGAGACCGACAAAGGGTGATGATTCCTTATTGAGTTCATTCACAACCGGGACAATCTCGGTTCGCCATTTCTCTTTGTCGATAATTGGAATTCCGGTGATTCCTGCTTTTAACGTTTTGTATGCTAGTTCATCTTTTAATGAGGGGTTGACTGGTTTTTGGGTTTTATTGATTATGAAGAAAAATGCACCCTCAAGTTCTGATTGTTTTATGGTGAGGTTATCGGGGGATTCTTTTCTCATTTTTTCGATGATTGCTTTGGCATCGACAAAAACAATCGGAATTTCGAAGGATAATAAATCGGTATATTTTTTAATTAATTCCTCTCGGTTTGGCAATGAATGCTTCGTCTGTAATTTTTTAATTTCTCTGTATATTTCCTCAAAACCCCCGGTTCTTTGCTGTCCATCTAATATTGAAATTGCACCTGGTCTTAATGGAATTTCGAGTATTCCGGTTTCCTCATCCGTTGACAAAAACTTTGCTTCACCGAAACTTGCCAAAATCGCAGGGACAATTGAGATGGAACAGCCTTCAAGATATTTTTTTATCTCGCTTGTTTTTTCTCGGAACTTTTCCCGCTGATATCCATCCAGTACCTCATCCCTCCACCGATCAGAGGTTGCTAACAATAAGAGCTCTTTTGCCTGAACCTTTCCGATATAAAGGGGCATTCCTTTCTGCTGAATTTTTATGACCCTAATTTTCAATTTCACATTAGCGATATTTTTCCAGATTCCTTCGAGAGGCTGTGATTTTATTTTTGGAAAATTTTGATAAATATCAATTATTTCCACCGTATTGAACTGATTGATATCGCTTTTAACATCATTTTGAGCAATATTCTCAATTGTTTGAGTCATTTTATCCGGAAAGAACAATGCGGGGTTGTTCCAACAGTTATCACATACAAATCTCCCATCATACGGACCATGACGTTTATCTTTTATTTCAAACCCACACGACGAACAAATCATTTTGATTCTCCTGATTTTTCTGCATATAGTTCAAAAGCCTCTTCAAAACCCGATGCATTATTGAATTTATTTACCAGACCCTCATAAGCTGGGAATGCCCCTCCATACCCGATCACTCGTCGTGCATGTTGTACGAGCTCGATCGTGTGATTGCTCCATAACGGTGATATGTAAGAATTTTTCCCAATTGTGAAAAGTGATTCATATCGCATTGGATAACAGACAACACCCCAGTTTAAAATATCCCTCACACGATTGAAAAACTCATCCGGGGTTTCAGTGTAATTAAACAGTGTATAAACAAAAATATCCCGTTTCTTAATACCAACGTCAAGTAGTCTCTCAACTGCTTGTTTTACAAATTTTTGCTGACCGTGGGAATCGTAAGCAAGACGGATTGTCGAATCCAATTTTAATGATGCGATCTTTTTTGCCACGGGCTCTGTAATAAATCTCGCGTCAATTCCCTGATTGAAATCTATTTTTTTATCAAAGTCGATGAGTTCTTTGAATATATTCATCCGATATTTGTTTGCCAAAAAGTTGTTATCGAAAAAGATTATTTTTGAATGTCTATCTAAAACGAATGGCTTTATGCTCTTTCGTAGAGAGCTCATCTTTCCTTCAAGGCGGGGCACCGCACAAAAGTCACAATTATTGCAACATCCCCGTGATGAGAAAACAATACTCCCATCCCAATCCGGAACTAAATCATAATCAGGCATTAAATTTTCAGCATCTGTGAAAATTCCTTTGAAGATATGGTCCGCTCTGGACATTTTTGCATGTTCGGGCATGAGAGATGCATAAACCCCGCCGAGCCAAATTTCTGCCTTGGGAAATTCGTTTTTATAATAAGCAACTGCATCCCAAACTGGTTTCCAGGTCCAGGTAAAAAGGCTCGTGATGTAAATTTTCTTCGGAGTTTTTTTTGGTTTCCTCTGATCTTGATTCTTAAAATCAATATATTCGGTTCGGTCTCCTTTTGATTTATGATAGGTGGAGAGCTTTAGCAGACCAATCGGAGGGAACTTTGAATAATACGCTGGTTCGACAAGAAGGATATGATTGGCCATCAATGATAGTTTAGTGATCCGCTTTATTTAAGATCTGCGATTTGTTGGATCCTAGCTTCTTCATTTATAAGGGTATCATTTTGAGAAGGCAAAAATATTATTAGGCATTCTCCGGAAGTACAACAGAGATAATTGAGCATCGTTGAACCTTTCCCTCTATGCTCGCATCTATCTCACTAAATTGGTCACTAATTCCACGAGTAACCCGTGCGATAGAACGTCCAATAATTTGAAGGATTGTGCCCACATCCCTTCCTTGAGAGTTAATAATTTGATAATCATCGATAATCCGTTGGTGTCCGATTAAACGGCCTAATGCGAGCAGGTCCTTATCATTTTTAAAATAATAATGTTGGTGTTCATTTATCGCGAAGGTACAATATTGTTTAAACGTATCCTTCGCGAGCGAGAGTCCGACAAATTGAGCAAGTTTGAATAATTTTTCATAGGTGATCTGATTTCTTCGACCTGTGAATGTCTGTGTTAATTGGTCAGATGATAATTGTCCAAAATAAATATTGTTGGCATCACATAGCTGCTTATCCAGTTCTGCTGAGTTTGGCTCTCGCAATAAAATTTGTATCATTTTGAATAGAGCTAAGTTTTGTGTTTCATCTAGCCAATACATTTTTTTCATGGGATCTGCAGGATACTCCCTATTATAATCTACAGAATTTAGCGTCTCGTAAAAAAGTCTTAAGCAATAAAACGGTTCAAAAATTTGTTCAAGAGATATCCCCTTCTCCTGAACAAAATCTCTTAAAAGGAAGTTGTCAATACTTTCACGCTCAATAGACTCAATATAGAGTATTTCATCGTCTTCTGCCAAATCATCGACTTGAGTTAAAACAAAATCTTCGCCACTTCTTTTCCGTATCAACGTTCCACTCATAAACGAAATACTGTCTTCCGTGCCGTCATCAAATTTTATTTTAAGAGTGATTTGTTCTCGATGAATCGGCGAAACGGCGTAGGACGGTTTCGCATATTCGATACTACTCACGGCTTTCTTTTTGCCAATACGAGTCCAAATCTCCTTCAATGTAATTAGCTCTTCTTTTTCGTCTTCCGAGGCTCTTGATTCATCGAGCAATTCTGTACGAACAGCTGCATCAAAGACGGTATCACCATCTGCAATTTTTTGGGGAATGATATCCTCGATTGAAGGTTTTTGAGGAAAGTCAAATCTTTTTGATTTATTCATATGCTCAAGCGAATAGAGTAAATCTACATTGGAAATTCTTGTGGGCTCTTCTGAGAAAATTTCTTTGTAAAGCCCAAATTGTTTAGCTATATGTTGCAGGTTTCTTCCAGGATATGCGAAAAAAACAATTTCTTTAAACGGCAGAAGGAGTGCATCATAACCTTGGGAAATACATAACTCCCCGTTCGAAATTGTTTGAAAAGGTACGGGGCCTGGCATTAACAGCCTGCTTTTCACAATTTTTTCTTGTGAACCGTGACAAATCGAAGAGAGATCAATTAAATCGAGGTCTAATTGAACCTGGTGCGTTTTTGACGATGTGCTCGTGGAAGTGAGGTATTTTATCAGATAACTCAATGAATTTGAGTATAGTTTGCTTTCATTGGAAAAACCTGACAAATACATTTCAAAATATTGTCCGTCTGGTGTAATTTTTAAACGGTAGAGCTCTAGCCCCTTGCAGTATTCTTTTCGATAACGGGTTTTATTGAATTCTTCAATCCTAACGTATGGGATTTGAATTTTTATTGCAACAGAAATCTCTAGAAAATCTGGTTCTTTAGTCAATGACACTTCGATAGGATACTTCTTTTCCCGATCAATATTCCCATGAACTCGCTCATAGGAAGGAATTTTGATGGCCTTATCTTCAAAAACTACTATTTCTTCGGTTCCTACTTTGATGATAATTTTATTGGTTTTTTTAATCACATTCGGAAGTTTGATATGATTCAGTAAAAATGAGAAGCTATCAAGGAAATATTGCAGAGATTCAAAATTATTTTTTCTAGTTTCAAAAAATGGATGCAGTTTCGGAATTATCACACTGATTTCTTCACTTGAATTTTCTCCGCTGTGGAATAATTTAATTTTTTTAGCTGCCTTTTGAATTTCCTCTATAAGGTAAATCTGAAGAAGTGTTTTTTTATTCAAGGCGGAATACGTTCTCAATCCTCGCAGTTCCCGGGATATATCCTGACATGACTCAATGTCCGAGCATAAGCTTTGGAATGACTGGAAAGAATGACTATCCCCAGCCGTCTTGAATTTTAAAAAATCTTGAATTGTGACATATCTGATCGCTTTAATCCTGTCAACATATGACCTAACCTTAATTTCTGAAGGAATGAGAAAAGAGTCGATTATTGTTGGAAATATGAGAATATTTTTTGTAAAATTATCAACAATATTTTCAAATTTTACACTATCCCTGATATTCTGTAATCGATTGTCAACAGTAGAATAGGAACCCGTCAAGGATTTGAGAGAGATCGACTGACTGTCTTGTTGAGTAGGGAGGACGAAAACTGAAATATTTGATTTATTTGCATTTTCAGGGTAATACACGGTATTCCATAAATTTCCCTCTAACGAAAGTGGCAAAGCGGATGCAGGTGGTTTTTGAAATTTATTTTTTGATTCCAAACAGAATCTTTTTCCAAAATGAAAAATCTCAATATGCGGATTATTTTTAATATCCGGATCGGATAGAAAATCGTTTAATCCTCTTAAATATGGCCATGAAAAGTGTAAAACCAGTTTTAATTTTAGATCCCCTGTCTTCTTAATCAGGTTTTTTAAATGGTCAAATTGAAAATGCCGCTCATTAATTGATTCAAGAATAACCATTCTTGGATTAAAATCTTTGATGTTGTAATTTGTTTCCTTAAACTGAATTTTACTTACTTCGGTGATATTCGAAGGGATGGAGTATTCGATCGGGATTAAAACAATCTTAGGACTCTTGTTATAATCTCCGTTTCGTAATTTCTCGGTAACTGCCTTTTCATAGGCATACCGGTAATCACTTATTCCATGAACTGGATATTTTTCAATAATCAGATCGAATAATTCGTTTTTTTCTTCGTCAATTTTCCCTTTGCACCACAAAATATCTTTGTAAAAGAAAAAAGGGTTTGTAGTGGAAGAGCCCAGTATTTTTCTGTAAAGTAAAGAAAAATATTCAGTTGTGTATTCCTTATATTTCTCTTGAAAGATTTGTTTTGGTAAACCTATTACAACATTATTTGGGATGTTATCCTTGTTTGATACCGCATATAAGCAGGAAATAAATGGTGTGATATTAAGCGGGCCTTGTGAAAACACCACCACAACCCTTTTTTTGAGGATTGTATCAATTAAATCCAATGATAAATCCGATAATTTTGATTTATCTTTAGAATATAACTCAAATTGTTGGCCCGATAGCGGAATGTAATCAATTTCTTTGAAATGTATCATTTCCAAACGGTCCCTTTCGAATACATTGTATCAAAAATTTCACATAAGCCAGTAATTTGAGGTCCCGATAGCAAACAGCCCACTTCAAAATTCGCGATTAAACTGTTTTTTCTCAATTCCGCGCTTCCAATGTAGGCCAATTTATCATCAGAAATAATTAATTTCGCATGAGTGCTTGAGAGAATCTTTCCTGATTCAGCTAACAAATGATAATCGACGATTGAAAGATTATTTTCTTTTTTCAGACGTTTCGCCAGATTCAGAATCCATGCAATTTCTCGCTCCCCTCTTGTTTTCAAATCCCTTGTGAGAATCCTTATTTTGACATTCCGATTAAGGGCATTAGACATGCAGTCTAATAAATCCGGAAAAGCATCGTCATCGATTACATCAGACTGCATGAATGGTGAGCTAATTCTTATGATATCCTTTGATGAATCAATGAGGGTTCGGAAACAATCAATCGTATCAATCTGATCATTTCTTTGTTGAATATTTACTAACCCTAACTCTCGCAACCTTGGTTTTGAAATTACAACATTGACGCTCTGAACTTCTTTGTCAGATGGGATGGGTTCGACAAGAAATACTGTTGCCAGATCGCGAGATCCTCCACTCAAGTTACTGATATTTAAAAAACCTTTATTGCCAGCGTTGATAATCACATGTCTGATTTCTGACTCAGTTACCGTTGGAATAGCTGAATAATTCTCAATGAGTTCTTTTACTGTAGCAGATTTATTACATACAAGATATTCCTGAAGATATTGTAAAATTTTTTTTTCGATATTCTGATTTATCTTCATGGCAGGTAACCGACCTTATTCATATAACCTATTTCGAATCGGGGTCCGCCGACTAACGTTGAACGATCTAAATCCTGGTTAAACCGCTCACAAACAAATTCAGGAACATAACTACACGCATTACACGACCCCCCTTCATCAATCATGCATGCGGGATCTTGTGGGCAATCTGAAGATATTTCGTACATCCGCTTAAACCAATCTTCAAGATGATAATCGTACGTAAATTCTAACCCGCCAATATTCAAACCACTCGTCGAATAAATAAAAAACGAGGCCGTTTTAGGATATATCCGTTCAGCTAGACTTTGAATTTCCAAGCCGGTATCGATCGTTGATTGCTGGATAAGCATGTGACAATATGTGTGCAATAAAACGGTTACTGCAAGCTTACATCTTTCATTTTGAGATATAGTAGATCGAAAATGATTTTCAGCATCTCCTTCGAAAGGCAAAATTTTCATTGTTGGATCAATAGTCATTTTATTTCGATCAAGCCAATACAGTAACCGGTTAAAATCGAGTTGAAACACAAGTCCTTCAGTTAAGAAATCCCTCACAAAAACAGTTGGTTTTTTATTATTTCTTTCACCAGTCACAATTGGATCAAAAAGAAGGGGCTCACGCCTTGTCGATCCTGTGATCGTCCCAATAAGGGCTTGTATCATATTGAAATTTGCAATATGAAGGATCTGCTTTAACCCAAACTCATTGAGCCAATCGGAGTAATTTTCTGGGGGGAAATTTGGGGTATTTCTTTTTTTAGGGACCAGTTTACCATTTTGTGTACTGCTCACCGAAGTCAGTAGAAACAGACCTTGGAGATCATTTTCATCAACATCGATGTTTTTAATCTGGTTCAGTGCCTCCAAAATTTTTTCGATGCCATACTTGCTCTTTAACAAGGTGGGGTTGCCACCCTCTGAAATTTTCAATTTTACATCTTTGATGACAGATCTTATTAATCGCTGAACATCCTTTGATCCCCAGTCATTTTTATTTAAAAGATTCAAATTCAGTTCTTCGCACATATCTTCAATTCTTCTCAATCCCCAAAAAGAATCATCTTTTTTTATTGCCGCATGAAACTCGGAGAGGTACAGTAAAGATTCTTCAAGATCTGGCGAAAATAGTTCTCTGAAGGCCTCAGAGAGAAACATTCCATCTCGGTTCCTTCTCCCAGAACTATCAATTTCATACTCTTGTGGAATATCGGGAATCGAAACTACATATGGATGAATTATCGTTTGAGCCCTTGAAGGTACACCTTTGAATCTTTTTTTGGGTTTAGTCGAGAGAATTTGAGAGGTCTTGTGAATCGTGTGGTCACATTCATAAAAATACAACCTTTCGGTGTAGTGACAATTGATGCATTCAACGCTATATGAACCCAAGTCGTCTTTTTTTGCCCATTTCAGCTTTTTTAAAGAATTCTTTTGAGAGCATTTTTTACAGTCATGATTGATATTCGTCATGAGATGCATTGGGACATATCGTCCACAATCATCACAGAATGCAAGAAATGTAATCTGTTCCCACGGATCATACTCATTGTGTCCGCATTGGCGGCCTTCATCGACTAAAAAATATTGATTACAATTATCCTTTTTGCAAATTGCCGCTTGAGGTGATAATCGAAAAAGGCCCGATAGCCCATCATCTTTCTCATTATCGACAAATTTTATTCCTTGAATGATCAGGTTATCCGCTGATACTAAATCAACAGAATATCCTTCCTTTTGACGTTTACTTACAAAATTATTGATTAGTCTTAGAAAAATTGGTTTGTATTTCGCTATGTTGATTTGTGCTGACTTGTCCCGATCCTCATAGTTTGCAATAATCTCAAAACTGAACTTATCTTTTGAAAAAAATTGCTTGAGATGACCTTGGAAGAAAGCACTGTTCTCTGGAATTCTGTGCGTGTCTAGGGGCATTTTCTATTTCCCCCTCTTCAAAATTCTGTTCTTATCTTCATTGACCATTCCGATAATAAGTTGTTTTTGGATGCCTCGCATTCCTGATTGGTTTCGGTAAAAATAGTCACCGCTTTTCGCTAAAATTTTTGGAAAGTATGTTGTGGATTTTTCATTACTCTGAAGAATCTCATTTATTCGATCCTCCACTTCCTGATGAACATTAATATCGAGAATATCTCTTCTGTATACTTTTTTAATAAATTCAACGACGTGTTTTTTATCGTTTAGATCAAGAATCACTACATCCTGTTTGCGGTAGAGCGGCTTTCCCTTTAGATTCGACATGTGGTTAATCACTGTCGCACAAAAAATCGAATTGATAGTTTGATGTAATCCTAAACGGGAATACCGGTTAACAGGAATTGGTTTGACCTGGTGATCCAATGTTTCATGATATCGTTTGAAATTTCTATAGAAACTGTCGTCGCGAACCCTGTTGGGATAGAACCAAAGTAAAACAACCCCGAGCTCCTTCCTCCCAACCCGTGACAAAGCCTGTATATATTCAGATGTTGTATATGGCAGACCTTGAAAAACCATGAGATTCAATTCTTCAAGATCTACGCCATGAGAGACAACAGATGTCGCATATAATGGTTCAAAAATCTGACCTCCGGAAGATATTTTTTGAGGATCATATGCTTTGATATAATTTCTCACATCGTCAATTGCTTTTTTCAAGTCTTCTAAATTTGTATCTCCGGTCAATGTTTTGCCAGCGATGCCAACTTTGAATTTCCTCTCTAAAATATCTCCAATAACAGCATCCTTCAAACGGTCCATATCGTAGACATCTTGTTTTTTGATATGGTACGTAAGTGGGATCAGGAAATGATTTATCAAATCTTGACCTGCTTTTATTTCTGAAATCGAGTATATTTCACAAAATCGGGTCGGATTTGAATTTAGTTGCATCTGTGCATCGATAATGAATTCTAGATAATGCAAAAGCGTTCTTAATGCGGCATAGTGGTTATCCCGGAGATTCGGTTTTAATCCATAAATTATCCTTTTTGGGCCGTCGATTCGTTCAAAGAAAATATCTGTTGAAGACCCTACACCGTCAGGGCATCGACCAGGTATGAGAAATGTCTCTTTTTTATAGAGTTCATCAATTTGTTTCTTCGTGCCATTCAATGTCGCACTCATTGCTACGTGTTTGAAGGGTCGTTTGGATGAAAATTCGGAAATTGTTTCAATTAATCCTTCAAAATGTGCAGATATCGTCCCAAAGCCTTCTTTTAACAGATGCATCTCGTCTTGAATTGACAATCGTGGGCCGGTAGAACATCTCTCGCTTTTCCCAATGTTTTTACACTGGAATGCTTCATCTTTTTTTTCCTCGCAAGTTTCTCCAGAGGGAATAAATCCGTGTCCATCAGGACATTGACTTCCAGAACCCCCGAGTAGTGAACGAATTCGTCGTTGAGATGACAACGCCGCCCATTTATCAACCGTTGAAACTATAACCGTAGGTCTCCAGCGAAATACTTCACGATCACTAAAATAAATATGAAATTCTTCCCCGCACTTGTCACATTTGTGGATTATCCGCCCGTGTTTTTCATCATCAATTAATCTCACAGTACCTGCAGGTCGAGTTACACAAAGGGGACAGCGCGAAATTATTACCGATTCCGGGGCAGGACTTTTAAGTACCTTTTTGGAATAAAGGGTATCCTTAACTTTTTTGTACAAATCGGGAAATTCTTCTGTGTTTCCAACGTAATACCCCAGAGAAAAATTCTGACCTGGGAACAACGCTCTATTTTTTTTACGGACCTGATCTGCATGAATTAGAATACTCGATAACCTTTCCAATTGTTGAATTGACAGCATACGAAGCGGAAATTTCACAATGGCTGTCACACCCTCTGCCTTTCCCTGAGTCCTCTCAAAGAATGCAGTAAACACAACAAGTGCAAAATAGGCTTCTGATTTACCTCCGCCGGTATCTACATGGAGAACATCGACAACATCTAATTCCGTTTCCTTTACGACGGATTCCAAACTTGAAATTAGAAAAACTAACTGAAAAATTCTCCAATTGGCATTCGCTATACCTTTTGTTGAATAATAATTCTCAAACGCCTCATTGGTCTTTAAAAACGATTCTTTCACATTCGAATCTGTTTTTATAAGATCTATCCCCCTTGAAAATCGAGAGATTAATTTGGCATTTTGCTCGATCAATTCCTCTCGCTCACCCCATGATTTCTGTTTATCTCCATCTCTCGGCTGGAAATCAGATTTGTCGATGCCTGCGGGGATATTCTTCAAATACTGAAGATGATGATCGTTCATTTTTTTCAAGAGGTTTTCAAGCCCCTCAATTGCTGATTCGGAACGCATTAAATTATTAAAATTCAGATTCAATCCGGGCAGGGACGTTCGGGGACGAATGTTTTCCTGTTCGAAATAACCGAAATGATCTGTTGAGAATGTTTTTCCCCTTACATCCCACAAGGCCTGGCAGTTGATTGTTCGAAAACTGTAAAAATATCGTTGTTTGTGCCCTTCATACAGATATTCGTCAGAGAATTCGTTGGAAAAATTGTCATTCAACGTTCCTGTTAATTTACAATTAAAAAGTGTCCTTTCAAAAGCATCTGGCTTGTCTGGTTCTACAGCATCGTTCCTAAGGTAAATCGTTACCATTAGGTCTTTTTCATCGAAATCGCTTACATGGACAGATATTTCCGCTTTCCAAATGTCTTCATATATTTTTTTACTATCCCTTAGGAGGGGATTATTATTCGCAAGAAGTCTCACTGCTGAAAAATCAATATTTTTTTGTTGGGAATCTATCGGAAAGTTATTGAAAAGTTTTACATTCCAGGTTTCAGAAAACTCAAGTCGTTTCCATTTCTGAACGTCTTTGTAGGTGTTTGTTTTTTTAACATTATTACCGTTATTTTTTTCTTCAGGTTGTTTTTCTTCAGGTTGATCTTGAATGATTTTCTCATTGATTTGGTAAAACACATTCCCGGTAATTTTTAGATTAATTTCTGAGGATTCATTGATTTTCGTTCTGTCCACAAGTAATGATACTTTTAATCGCTGTGCTCGAATTGAAGCCCGATCTCCCTCGCTATCGTGGAATAATAAATCCTTTTTTCTCGGAGCAGCCAAGGTACCAATAATAAATTTTCGACTTGGGCGGGCATCGTCAAATATTTCATCATCCTTGTACGTACCAGCAGTTCGTGCAATAATATATTTTACTAAATCGTTGGAAAATGCTTGTTTTGAGGATTTTGTCAATGATTCCCACCTGAATGCTTATTCTGAACATCATACAAGATATATTTTCTTAAGCTGTTCGGGAATCGGGGAAAACCTTGTCTCATTCGTTTTTTAAGAAATTTGATAATTTCAATCCCCTCTTCCCTTCAGCAACGCCTAAGCCCCCATTCTCACAGATATATATTCAGCCCAAGGGCCCGAGGACAGGAACCAAAAATCTATGGCAGATTTCGTACAGAACTCACAGACCAAAAATGCGGTTCGCGAACTTGCGATCCCGATGGCAGCGTAACGGCGTTCAACGCGATCGTCCAGTCGGTCATCACCGACAACCCGTTCGCTTGTGTAGCGTATATGACCGCCGGGACTGTTAGCCGCTGGATCTGGCCGATATAGTACTGAAAAAGAGGAATGGTAGATGCACCGGATTTCTGCATTTGAGGTGATAAAGAAAAGAAAAAAATCCAAAATTAAAACCCCCAGTGCAGACCACAAGCACAGGTTGTTGAAGAGAGGTACTCATCAGGAGTTATCCTAACTCCCGAAGGACCGGTACTGTGATGAAGCTCCATATTGCCGGTATACCCTGAGGGGTGATACTGGTTCGTGGTATTCACAAAGGAACCGCCGGATATATTCTCTGCGATCCAGGGATGTACCCGGTCACTGCCCGCGAGATTTTCCGGCAACCGCTATCGGTTACTACCGGATCACCCACCTGGCGGTGCATTTTTCTCAAAGTGGTGTGTATTGTTGGTACATAGTCCGGGGCAGCATTGTTCAGAAATACCTTTTATCAGCAGAAATTTCCCGCTCCAAATTGCCCAATGCACTATGAAAAGACGCTTCCCATTGCTTGAACATCTTGACGCATTCCTGTAATTTCCTGTTTTTTAATTCCGATTCCAGCCGGAAAAACGGCCTTGTCACACCCTTTCCCGGAATTTTCTTCCACATAAACAACCCGTAACTTTCCGCAATGCAAGAATGATATTCCTTTCCCAGCCAGTCTATTTCGGCATAGAGCTCATCAAACTTTTTTTGCAATGCCTTCTCTTTTCGCAATGTTTTGTCAGCGTTAAAGATCCGGTAACAGGAGTCAACCTTTTTCCTGTACGTTGCATCACGGATGATCTTTTGATAAAATTCCCTGAACTCGATAAGCCACGGGGCTGCCAGGTTTTTTAACTGGCGCTTATGATGATAAGCAGCGGCAGTCTCTTTGAGATAGTGCTGGTAATTTCCCTTCAGGACCTCCCTGACCCAGACCGCCAGCGGGATTTCTTTGTTATTGGTCGTGAACAGTGTCTGGTTCTGTGCATTCAGTCCGACACTCCGGATACCCTTTGCGATGAAAATATGATTTTCAGGACCGGTCTCAAAAATTGAATCGTCGATATAGGGGATTGTTTCCCCAAGCCGATCGTCTTCTTCCTTGAGATGAGAATGATACCAGGATGCAAAATCCTTGGATCGCTCTAAAAAATTATCCAGTAACCAGTACGATTCAATGCCTTCGTTCCGGTATTTCCCGTCTCTCTCTTCCAGGACATTCGGAGAGATGGTGCTGATCTGTATTTCAAAAACTACTTTCCTGCCATCCTTGATCGCATATACATCCGAGATCCATGTTCGGTCGGGTGCCGGGAATTCAACGTATGTCTCCCAGTTTTCGGATTTGCAGGTCCGGTATATCTGGTATTTGATTTCCAGGTGCTCCCTGGACTCCTGTTCATAATTGCATCCGGTATCAACCGCGTGATAGAAGTGCTGCGTTCCCTTTGTTGATATCCTTAGATGTCCTGGCGCTCCGCAACAACCCATCGTTATGGTGAGTCCCTTTTTATGCCGGGATTTCAGGGTTGTCCATTCTTCTACAGAAAGGTCGGGGCCGATAATTGTTTCTCCATCGACAATCGCCTTCAGGGGCACAATGATCCCATTTGAATATGATCAATTAAATTATGTCTGGAAATTTTCAAATGATACAGAAAGAATTGACTATCCCAGGAACTTCAGCATCTGCTCATTTACCAGTTCTGGCTGTTCCATCGACAACAGATGCCCGGCATCCGGAATCAGGGTTGTCGTTACCGCCGGCATCATTTTTCTCACCCTGTCGATGGCAACCCCCGGGTTATAAATAACCTCATTTTCTCCGGCAAGAAAGAGGGTGGGGGTTTGGATACTCTGGAGCTCGCTGTCGGAAAAGATGTTGGTGAAGATGCTTTTTCTCGGATCGGCGTAGCGAAAATGCTGTACCCCCAGGCCAAACTGCCGGGCAAACAATTCGTTCGGGCAAAAACCCTTATTAAAGAACCTTTTCAGCGGGTTCGGTTTCACCGGAATATAGGGGAGTATCCGGAGCAGTGCCAGCACCGGCCAACTGTATGGCAGGATAGACCCGGCTGGCGCAAGCACAGCAATCCTGTTCACTTTATCGGGATGAAATAAAGAAAAATTGAGCGTTTGCCATCCCCCGTACGATAATCCGGCAATATCTGGTCGGGTTAATCCAAGGTTGTTTATGATATCGCAAAGCCAGGTCGCGCAATCCTCACGGGTTTTGAGTAACCGTACCTGCCTGCTTTTTCCCGGTTCACCAATGATATCGATGGCAAAAACGCGGAAGGCATTACTCAGCGGACCGATGTTCGGGAACCACATCGTGGAGCTTGTGCCGGTAGCATGCAGCAGGAGAAGAGACGGTAACGACGTTGAGCCGCTTGCGATGAGGTGTGCAGTCCCAAAGCGGGTGGGAATATCAAGTTCCTCATATGGCACGGGCCAGCGTTTCAGAACAGCATCATAGGCGGTGATAAACTCATTTTCACCTTCAGGGCTTGTAAACGAGGAGAGATATCCGGACATCATGGACCTTTGAATGCCCGGAATACGTTCCAGCGCATTACGGAATGCAAAGCGGGACATCTTCTTTTAAGACACAATATTGGGAATCTTCAATACATTAAGGATTCGAGATGATTTTGGGAGTGGTTTGTGCCAGTGGGGGATATTTTGTGCTCCCCAATCTGACGGGCGAACATATCTCAGCCAGATGTCCTGGCGCTCCGCAACAACCCATCGTTATGCTGAGTCCCTTTTTATGCCGGGATTTCAGGTTTGTCCATTCTTATCTGGACAGGTCAGGGCCGATAATAGTTTCTCCCTCAACAATTGCCTTCAGGGGCACAATGACCCCATTTGTTTTTTATCGATTAAATCCTGCCCGGACATTTTTTACCAGATCCTCAAAAAAATTTATCGCGGGAAAAATGCCGTTCCCTATCGTCCACAACCTCTCAGTGTCACTGTTAAAACCCTCTTTTTCCTATCAGGAAACCCCCCAATCCGTCCCCTCTCCAGCCCCTGATTCCCCTAAATTCCCAAACAAAGCCCTAATTGAGCCTCGATTGGGATCCGCCAACCCCCTGTTTGATCGAAAACTCCTGGATATAGTGCATGAAGAAGGGGTCCGGAGGGGACACAAAAATCCCTCCGACGGTCAGTAATCCCCGCCAATTCCACCCCCAATTCCCCCATCCAATCCCGTAGCATTTTTATTCAGTATATCGGTAAAAGCCCGTTAATAGTCATCCAGCGGCATATAAAACCTGCATGACCCTATTGTGCCCAATCCTTCCCGATCCTCTGAATTCTACTCAGCTTTAGGGGTACTATTAAATCAGCCGTTTGGCAAAATAAGCCAGATTTGAGGACTTCATAAATCGGGGCGTAAATTCGGCTCCTTTTCCCGGGTTCGGACATCATCGGAGCCCGGATTGAGCCCGGAATGACATCAGGTATTTTTCAGGTACCTGTCAGTCATTCCTGGTGTCTGAACAACCAATGGTCATCATCCACAAATCCAGTCACCGAGGGTGATAATCTGTTCTTACATGTACGCTGTCCGGATCCGTTTTACCCACAGGTTCAGGATATCCGCCAGTTGCCGGCCGGGGCACAGCGCACCACACCCGAACCCATTTGAGAAATGTTAATACAAATCGGGTAAATACGCTGACTGTTACGTACCAGGGGGGAACCAGACATCCCGCATGAACTTTTAAAATCTGCCTATACGAACCGGGATCTCTTCACCCTGGCATGGCTCATTATCATCATCATTGTCTTTCCCATCTTTGAGAACAGTGCCGTGGGGAATATTCTCCTGGTATGCCTCTTTTCCATGCTCCTGCTTTCAGCACTGTACAGCGTCAGCGACCATCCGCGCCAGGTTGCCATCGGGATACTCCTCGCAATCCCGATACTGCTGTCGGCATGGACGAATGTGTTTCTCCCATCGCAGGACACCCTGATTGCCGAAGTGATTGCCACTGCTGTTTTTTTAACCTACATCCTCCTTGTCATTCTCAAGCGGGTTCTTACCGCCGTTGAGGTTACCACGACCGAGATCTACCGCGCCATGATTGTCTATATCATGATTGCGCTGACGTTCGGCATGGTGTACCTTCTTATAGACTTCTTTATACCGGGCTCATTCCAGTACGTGTACGGGGAACGGACGTTATCGGTAATTTTTTATTTCAGTTTTGGCGTTCTTACGACCGTGGGCGTGGGGGATATCATTGCCACCGGCCCGGTTGCTCATTCGGTGATAACCATAGAAATGATCGTCGGGGTCATGTATATGGCTGTGTTCATCGGCCTGTTGGTAAATGCCCATTACTCAACCCGCTACTCGCTGAGAAATAACAACAGCCATGCAATACCGGAACCGGAAACGACCCCTGCACGACCAGCCCGCCCGTCCTACCTGAGATCAGGGGGTCCGGCCACCCTCATCGCAATTGCTGTCATGCTGAACCTTGCAACATCCATAACCATGGTCGCCTTTCGTTTTCCCCTGTTCATGGATACGTGGGGGACTTCGCTTATTGTCATGACCGGCGGGTTCTGGATCGGCGCATGTGCCGGTGTCCTCTACAACCTGATCATGGCATACACGTTCTGGGGTATACCCTCCGTGCTGTGGGCGGCAAACAGTATTCTTGTTGCAGGTGTGACCTGGTTTTTCTGGAAAAACGGATGGGTCGACTTAAAAAAACCGTTCATGCTCGGTGCAGCCGGCATAATAACCGGCCTTGTCAATACACCACTGGTGATGATGAACACCACCCTGTTCCACCTGACCCCCTCTGATGGGCCGGTCGTTGTCTCGCAATTTTTGTCTGGGATCATCACCAGTCCCGCAATCAGGGATGTAGTATCCGAATGCCTTATTGAAATCGCCGACAAGACCCTGTCCCTGGTCCTGGCTGCTGTTGTGGCGCTCCTCCTCAATGATATCTTGAATAAATATCAACCTGACCGGTGAAAATTCCTGCCGGGTACGCTGCTTTTGCAGGTTGTCCCTGCCGTGTCAGTACTGGTGTCCCGGAAGGTCTCCGATCTCCAGCCCATCGCAGGAGAGGCCATGGACGAACGCGGGCAAAAACAAAATAATCGCACAGGGATTTTATCTGCCGCCATATTTTTTAAAGAATGGACAAGCCATGAGGCAGGCACTGCACCGTGCCGCGCTCCTCGCGGCAACCCGGAGCGAGTGCACAGCGGGGCATCTTGTTTTAAGACAGAGTATTGGGAATCCTCAATACCTTAAGGATTCGAGATGATTTTGGGAGCGGTCCCTTGCGTGGGATCCGGTTTCATGACGTTTGTGATTAATGGTATCCCGGGGACATTTTTTAGGATTTCCTGGTGGTGCAGTACTTGCGATCATTTACAACTTCGCATACGCGGAGATGGGTGGAATAAAAGGAGAGCTTGCCAGTCAGGTAAAAATCCCGGGTATTTGATTTCCCGGTGCTCTCCGGACTCCGGTTCGTAATTCCCCATAATAGAGAACGTTTCTGCTTCTCCATGAATAGTTAAATACTACGATATCTCATGCAAACACAGGAGAAGATTTTATGGAAAAATCCAGACTGTTACTTATCGGGGGAGCCGTTGTTGTCGTAATCGTCATCATCGCTGTATTAGTAACCGGCATGGGGAGTCCTGCACAGAGTACCAAGCCAGGCTACGGGCAGGGACAACAGAACGGACCAGGCCAGGCGCAAGGTCCGGGCTATGGAACCAGCCCGGGTGAAAATATTCCGGTCCTGCTACCCCTCCCGGATTCCGCTCCTCTGACAACGACAGAGAAAAGCGATATCCTGTTCATGCGTGAGGAAGAGCAACTGGCACACGATCTCTACACGCGATGGTCCGGCATGTACTCCATTCCTGTCTTTTCAAATATTGCAGCATCGGAGACTATGCACGTCAACGAAGTTCAGCTGCTCATTGACCGGTACGGGCTGCAGGGTAACCGGATCGGCAACGCTTCCACCGGCTATCATAATGCAACAATTCAATCCCTCTACAACTCGCTCACTGCGCAGGGTGACGCAAGCCTGACCGGTGCGCTAAAAGCAAGTCTTGCTGTCGAGGAACGTGATATTGCTGATCTCGACCTTGCTCTTGCAGGTACTACGCGGGCTGACATCATCCAGGTCTATTCCAACCTGCGGCGGGGTTCTGAGAACCACAAGAGTGCCTTCCTTCGCCAGCTGGGCCGGTGAAGGTACCGGTAGTTTTTTTTCACAGATTATTTTACGGGGTTTTTTATGATAATTACACACAACGGACTGTGTGTTTTGTCACCGCCCAGGGAGTCCGATCCAGGTGATATGTATACATTTTTGTGATAGCCTCCCTGATGGGAGGACGGGCTCCAGACCGGGACCCATGAACATCGCCCAGGTGATCCACTTGTAGCGAAGCGTCACCCCTATCTTTTTTGCGATTTTTCACCGTGGACTGTGGTTCCTTATCATGAAATTAGTATTCAGGAATCACCGGATACCGATCTGTGCAGATTCATGACATGGTCAAGTAAATCCCGTCCGGAAACTATTAAAAAACCGCCTTTCTCGCATCGATAAATTTTCCGGGGTTCCTTATTAAAAATCCCCTTTCCCCTTGTTGATCTCCTTTGCGGATTTCGTGATTCCTTTCCACCGCTTTCGTTCGGACCGCACAAGCCCGATCTCGGCCTTCTCCTGCTCAAACGCAAGTTCCCGCATGAGCCGGTGAAAGTTATCCAGCCGTGATGAAGAAAGCGTCCCGCCCGTTACTGCTTCCTGCACCGCACAGCCTGGTTCCTGCTCGTGCCGGCAGTCTGAAAAACGACATCCTGTTGCAAGTTCGAGAATGTCCGGGAATGTTTCAGCAATGCCGGCTGATGCCGTCCCGATGCCAACCTCCCGGAGCCCGGGGTTGTCGATCATGAGTGCTCCGCCCGCAAGGATGAAGAGCTGCCGGACAGTCGTGGTATGCCGGCCTTTTCCGTCATAGTCCCGGATGATGGAGGTTTCCTGGACTGGCCGGTCCAGCAGCCGGTTGATCAGCGTGGACTTGCCGACACCGGAGGAACCGATGAGTACGATCGTTGTGCCGGGGGAGAGGAACGGTGAGAGGCGGGCGATCCCATAGCCCGTGACAGCACTGACGGGGATAATCGGTATACCGGATGCGACCGGGATAATTTCCTCCTTAAGCAGTGCAGGGTCGTCCGCAAGATCGGATTTGTTGATCACGATCACGGGTTTTGCGCCGGACGCATGAGCGATCGCAAGGTACCGTTCGATCCTCCGGGCGTTCATATCATGACCGGCTGCCGTGACAATAAACACGATATCGATGTTGGCTGCAATGACCTGGTCTGTGCCCACTCTGCCGGAAGTTCCCCGGGTGAATACGGATTTCTGCGGGAGGATATCAACGATCGTGGTGGAGCCGGCTTCCGGCTGGTGGAGCAGTACGACAAAATCGCCCACCGCGGGAAAGCGGCCGAGTTTTCGCAGGGCTCCGGAGATCCCGGTTATTACGGAACCGCCATTGATAAAGACATCCCAGACCGTCTTCTGCCGGCAGGCTACACGGCCGGGCACGTAGGGTCCGGAATATTTTGAGAATGCCTGCGTATATTCTTCCGTCCAGCCAAGCTGTTTTAAGGTATATGAATGCGGTTCTTCGCATCCGGAAGAGGATTTGTTCATTTTATAAAACCTGAACGATTTTTTAAAACAGGTAGCATCCAAAGGGTCAAGTGGTTTTCGGTCGTGTTTGGCAGACTGTAATCTCTGCAAGGTTTGGGAACTGCCCGGCCAGTTCCGTACCGGTCCGGCTCTTCAGGGAGACAGGCGTTCCAACGGTTGCAATCGCTTGCACGCCATCCCACGTGATCTCGAAAAGCCAGGATCCATCACTGGACGGTGCAAGTACGGGACCCGCCAGCATCGGGCGGTAGCGAGGGACGGGAGCGGTGCCGGCCGAGCGTGGCAATGATCGGCCCTCTCTCCCCGCCACGTACGGTGCTCAGACCTCCCGACACACCCATACCATCCCTGCGTTCATCACCATGACCAGCCCGACCATAACAACCACCTGCACCGAGTATGCCATTGACCGTATATATGAGAGGACATGCGTGACCACAATCCCAAGCCCCCTCGTGAAAGAAAACACCGGCAGCGGAACGGCCATGAGATACCCCCGGCGTACGGCACTCAAGATCAGGATCCCGGTAACGACCATTTGCGGGAGGACCCAGCATGTGGACGGGATTTGCAGGCAGGGGTATCTCTGCAAGGTCAGGGGGACGCTACCGGTGAAGAGGTGAGGGGCGATTGCTGAGAGCCACAGCACAGCCAGCCAGCATCCCGATGGCACAGAGCACCGACGGCCGCGTATTTCACGTTCTTGTTCTTTTTCCGGGGCCTGTGCAATCAGCTCCCGGTCAACTGCCAGCAGACCCCGGCAAGGGTGTAATCGGACAATTGGTGTAATTCCCCGGCCAAAACCGGCAGGTATTCCTCTGGGTAAAATCACGGGGAAACCTGCCACAGACCAAACCCGTTTCTGCACTCGTCCTTCCGTGAGGATCCGGAGTTCTAAAAAAAATAACAGGGTATCCGTGCAGCTCCTCACACCATATCCCGTCCCTTGAAATTATTTTTTAAAAAAGCAATAAAATATAAGATTTACTATTCCCAGCATGTATTCATGCATTCATCTGATCTGAACTATGCCGGAACCCTCCTGTTCCTGGCAGGTTTCATTGCCCTGATGGGTATCATCACCGGGGAGATATTCTACCCCACCGGTTACTCGACCGCGAACAGTGAGATCAGTGATCTCGGGTCCACCCGTCCTCCAGAAGCACTCATCTATCAACCCTCCGCAACGATCTTCAACGGTACGATGATTCTTACCGGAATCCTGGTGCTTGCAGGCGCTTTTTTCGCTCATCGTGCGGGGTGGGAACGGTGGTCGTCGCTACTGCTCGCCCTGGTCGGGACGGGAATCCTTGGCGTGGGAATCTTTCCGGGGAATGTCGGCACCCTGCACGGCCTGTCCGCCATGCTTACATTTATCGGAGGGGGGATAGCGGCAGTCATGTCCGCACGGGCTCTTTGCGGACCGTTCCGGTTCATTGCTGTGCTTCTCGGGTGCATCACGCTCCTTGCTCTCCTGGGTCTGGGCGTCCTTATACCGGTTCTGGGGGATGGCGGTGCCGAACGGTGGATCGCATATCCTATCATCTTCTGGCTGACCGGCCTCGGGGGATATTTTCTTGGGGAGGCGGTCTTTTTACAGCGTGAGCCGCGGAAAAATCCACCGGTTAGCAGTAATGGGATGGGGAGACACGGCAAAAATCATCCATGAACCTTTGACGAATCTATGTCCGCCCTTCATTCCTGCTAATCCGCGTGGTTTTTATTCAGAATATTATGGAGAGGAAGTACCACAACGGCAGTCAGTATCAGGGAGAGTGTCTTATCGGCAATCTCAAGGCGAACTCGGCAAGGATGTCCCGGACTGCAGGATTCAAGACCATCACCGACAGGAAGTGTGAGATGGCCTGTGTCCCGTCGGAAGGGGCCAGGCCGAACAGTGAGGCGTTGAGGATCACCACCATAGCCCGTTTGAAAAAAGATCGCCCGTCCATGAGCGTCTATCAGCCCGGATTTTAACATCAGCGTGAAAAAACCAGATGGAGTCTGTATCTGGCTCTAAAATCTCCGTATTGTACCGTTTTTTTTGAATTCCCCGAATTTGGGAGTGCCGGGAGGGGACCATGCCCCGTGTTCACTGACGGAGACAAGATCCCTCCGGAGTACTAGTCCCCGGCAGTGCCCGCCGGGTGATCACCAGCGCCGGGGCACCCGTCCGCTACTGTCCCTGCCGACGTGATATATCGGTGAGCCGAAGTAAGCCCAGGCCGGAAAACGGGCTTTCTTTTCATTATGGAACGGGTAAAAATCCAAATAAAAGCGGGATCAAAACAGGATCCATGACATCCGGCATGGGTACAAAACTCCATGCATGTGCTGAACTTATCCGGATGGATCTTGCGCTGGGTGCCGGGTTTTTCCTGGTTGCCGGGGAGATCCTTACCATCGAGGGCCGGCCACCGGCAGACCTGGTAGTCCTCGGATTCTTCACCCTGTTCTTCATCTCCGGGTCCGCAAACATCTCCAATGATTATTTCGACCGGGATGTTGACCGGATCAACCTGCCGGCCCGGCCTCTTCCTTCGGGACGGATCTCGGTTACGGAACTATGGGTCCTGTTTTTCCTGGTCACCGCTGCAGGACTGGCGAGTGCCGCATTTCTTGGGCCGCTGGTACTGGCAGTTGTACTCATTCTCTGGGGGATCTCGCTCCTCTACAATATGAAACTCAAGGAGTACGGATTGTTCGGCAACCTGATCGTGGCCACCTGTCTTGGCATGATGTTTGTTACCGGGGGGATTATTGCCGGAACGATCAACGGGGTTGTCCTGACCTTCGCTGCACTGGCATTTTTCTTTGACCTTGGTGAGGAGATCGCCAGTGATGCCATGGATGTCAAAGGGGATCAGGTGCGTTCATCGGAGAGCCTCGCAAAACGGTGGGGCAGGGACCGGGCTATTACTGTTTCCGGGCTTATGTATGGGATCTTCTTCGTGCTGACCCTGCTCCCGTTCCTGACAGGCTGGCTCGGGTATGACTATCTGTTCCTTGTTGCGATAATGGACCTGGTTATGCTCTCGTCTGCCCGGACCCTTATGTGGAGCCAAGTCATCGAAGAAGGCCGGGTGCAGATCCGCCGGCTGTATCTTGCCTGGGGGATATTCGTCATTGTCTTTGCGATCACCAGGATTCTCTAATCGTGTCGCAGAATCCGGTCGTGGGTTTCTCACAATCGTTTTTTTTAAAAAAATCCCGAAGCCCGGCTTGCATACCAGGAGCCTGCCAAAAAAATCAAGCGGGCTCTAGAGAGAAGAAAATAACGACACCCCCCATATATCATAACTTTTTTATGGAAAACACTAATATTTTTAAAAAAACGATGGTGCAATAAATGAAAAATATAAAATCCCTGTCAGGAATTTTTCTCATAATACTCTGTGCAGTTCTTCTCCTTTTTGCGGTCAGTTATCTGAGTTTTCTTCAGGATATGCGATCGGCTGAAGAACGTTTATCGGCAAGTGAAATGCTGACAACACCGTATGGCGATATCGAGTATGCAGTACGGGGAGAAGGAACGCCGGTTCTCCTCCTGCATGGGGCAGGCGGGGGTTTTGATTTCGGCTTGTGGTCCGCCAGGGTGTTTTTTGGAAATACTCATAAAATAATCTCCGTATCACGGTATGGCTACCTTCGTTCGGCGGTTCCTGAGAACGCATCGATCCGGAATCAGGCCGGCCAATATGCGGTTCTCTTGAATCACCTCAACATAACCAGGGTTGTCGTTGCCGGTGCTTCCGCAGGAGGCCCTTCAGCCATTCAGTTTGCGAACGATTATCCCGAGAGATGTTCGGAACTGATACTGATATCTGCAGTCAGCAGGCCCGAACCTCCGGGGAATGAAGAGCCGGTGTATATCAAAATCATTCACGTGATCCAGCAGTCAGATTATTCCTACTGGCTTTTTACGAGATTCGGGCAATCCACAATCCTTGACTTCATGGGTATTCCACAAGGAGTCTATTCCAATTTTACCCCGGAACAAAAACAATATGCACAGGAAATGCTGGACGTGATGCACCCGATGACCCTCCGGTACGCGGGAACCATGAACGATGCAGAGATGCTTCTTGCTAATCCCGTTTCCATGGAGAATATCACATGCCCGGCATTGATTATTCATGCGAAGGATGATGCACTGGTAAACTATAGCCATGCTCTCAATGCCCATGAAAAAATCCCGCAGTCAGAACTGATATTATTTGATACCGGCGGACATGCGATGTTGTCTCAGGCAGATCCCGTCAGGCAGGATATAGAACAGTTTCTCTCTCAATCCGGCCGGAACACGATCTGAATGATAGACAGAGCACAGCCCTGGCCTCCCTCACCAATGCGGGGGTGCCTCAGGACGCAGAATCCCCCCAATGTACAAAATGCTCTTACCGACGTAAGCCCAAGCCCAAAAACAGCCCTCCTTTTCATTTCGACCGTGCTATCCCCCGCCAGCCCTAAATGAGGTAGTTTGCGTTTCCGGCCTCTCGTTCATTTTTTTTCGCCATTTCCCTCAGGTGGAGGCCCGAGCAAATACCCGATCCACCGGGTCTCATCAGACAGTTCACAGACCATCTGAACGCAGAGCGTCAGGGGAACTGCAAGAAGAACTCCGATCCCGCCAAGAATCCATCCCCAGAAAAAAAGAGAGATGAACACAACAGCAGTAGAGAGTTCCAGTCCACGGGCTGTGAAGTGGGGGAACAAAATGTATTCGGAAAGGAAGTCCATCAGCCCGGATCCGATAAGTACCAGGAAGGCCTGGAGAGGCCCGAGATCGAACCATGCGAGGAGCATTGGCGGAACAATGGCAATCCAGAACCCGATGTTCGGTATAAAACCGAGCAGGAAGGCTAAAAAACCCCAGAATATAGCGTATTTTACACCGAGAAGTGAGAGAATGATTGCCGTTCCGATCCCCGTGGCAAGGTTCACCTCAGTTCTGATAACGAGGTAGTCAATGTTTTTCTGTGCGAGATCAATGAACCGGTTTAAGTCACCAGGCCGTAATTCCCGGATGATAATCTGCAGCTTTTGTGAGAATCCTTTTGCTTCAAAGAGTAAAAAGAGGGTGGTGAGAAAGACCAGGATCAAGGGACTTGCAATGTCCCAGAGATTGTTCATAAGACCGCGGATTTCGGCAGAAAATATCTGGATAAGGTTCTGGAGTGTCAGGGTTTCCGGATCGATCCCGATCGAGATGAGAAACGGGCTGGCGAGTTCAAGGTCGCTCTCAAGTTTCTCCAGGTAGCCGGGAAGATCGGACATGGCCTGGATAAAGGACCCTGCTATCATACCAATGAAAACAGCAATGATCGCGAAGAAGGCAATCAGGGTGAGGATCAGGGCAGAGCGGGTGGAGAGACCTTTTCTTTCAAACCAGTGGAGGAGCGTACCGAAGATAAGCGTAAGGTAGACCGACAAGATAAGCGGACCGAGAATAGAGGATGCAGCCTGTATCCCGGCGAGGAGTAAAATTGCTGCGGCCAGGGTGATCAGGATACCGGATATACCGGATACCTTCGATGGCGATTGAGCGGGATTCATGGAAACGGATTCCTGATACTTGTATCTGGTTTTAGTCTTGCGCAGATGCTTTATAAACGTTCTCCGGTTATCCGTTCTCTCCGGCACAAGCCGGGTGTTTAAAGAGAACTGACCGTTGTCAAAGTCTGCTCCTTCACATAATAATGGGGCTGCCAGGGAGATTTGACGTTAAACGTCAATTTTTTCCATAATCACCGTCAATAGTGTGTTATTAAAATCCCAAGAATTTCAAAATTCTCTTCCTCCCCGGCACCACCTGCAGTCCCGGTCCTTTACCTGCGAGTGAATGCCCCAAAATGCACTCACTCACCGACGTTAAAACCACAAAATCCGACGTAAGCCCGATCCCAAAACCGCCCTCCTTTCAATCAAGTGTGCCTCAGCCCGTTTTCGCAAAGATCGGTCGTCCAAAAGCATACAAAAGCGTTTTATAACGCCACGGAAAATGCTCCGATTGACGTAAGTCTTGTGAATAACGGGATTTCAGAATAAATGTAACGGAACGGGGTGGTTTTTGCACGTAATTCTTGTGAGGGAGGCAATTGTGGGAGATCTTCGACGGAGAACAGGTCGCCCCCGCAGCGGATTGATGCCCAGAAACCTATTTGAAAATAGCAGACTGTCCCGCCGTGCCCCGGAGGAGCCCTGAGGCGGGGAGCCCTCATAAGAATTTCATTAATTTTTAACAATTTTCATGGTCCGGGTGTGAATCCTTCAATCATGCCTGTTTCTCCAGAGCAGAAAGATTATTTTTGTGGGGTGGCGTTTGATGCCACATACATCTTGCATCCTTCGCCACGGAAGAGGGCCCCTTCTTCACACTCAGTATTATTAGGGAAAGCACACATACCATATTCGCTCCCGTCAACGTTTTTCACCTTATTGGGTGTGCCGCCAATCTGCCCGCAGTAGACTGCGGCGGGATTGAGTCTGTCAATTTTTGTATCCATGGTTTGAGTGCCGGCAGGTGTCTGTGCGGGTACCATCGGCTGGGTGCAACCGGTAACAAGAAGAGCGGCAACAAGACAGACGCCCATAATGATAAGGAGAGTGTTTTTTGATGTCATGATTTACCGGGATACGTTTGTCCATCACTGAATTAAAAGATGGTTATGGCGCTTTCTGTGCACGCATAACCTGCCCGAAGCCCAGCAGCTCTGCTCGTGTGTGGCCATTACCGGTACAGCAAAACCAAAAGAGCACATTCTCAACAAAGGATATGGGTTTGCTGACGAATTTATCCGCAATCTGAATGGTATATTCTCAAAAGTTGGCGATCGTTGCCGACTCATCGAATATTTCCGCTATCACAGAAATTGCCCGCACCTATGCTCTTCTTCCCAAAAATGCTCTGATTGTCGCTCCATGCAGGGAACATTTAATTCCGAAGATTGCACCATTCGACCGGGATTTTTCAAAGAATGAAGATCTGGTTCGCGTGAAAATCCAAACGCCTTCAGGTTTGAAAAAAATCAGTTTTTTAACATCTTTCTTTCCGGACAAACCTCAGCAAACCTGCAACTCAAACACTCGCGTTGCGATGGTCTCGCCGGTTCCTCCCTCACCAATAAAGGGATGCCCCGGCGGCAAATCCTGTCCAAACCTGCTGCGGGAACAGATATACTTATCTCTCTCGTTACATCAACATGCATACAAAGGCATACCTGGCAGGGAACGATGGGCTCATTTGCATCATTCAGACAGCGTGCAGAGACTATGATGAGCGATGTCTATGCTCTCTATCTTGCCCGGGGTGATCCACGGATCCCCTGGTATGCAAAAGCCATCATAGTGCTGACCGTTATCTATGCATTCAGCCCCATCGACCTTATTCCGGATTTCATCCCCTTCCTTGGATATCTCGATGATCTGATCATTATACCGGTAGGGATCGCACTCGCCATCTGGCTCATGCCAAAGGATGTCTGGGAAGAATACCGCGAGCGGGCGAAGGCCGGGTTTGCCGATATTAAACTGGACAGCTGGGAAGGAATCCTGCTCGTCCTCTTCATCATACTGGGATTATGGAAAATTCTGGCAATCGGCCTAATAACATTCATGACAGGATTTATCCTGATGATTATTCTCTCCGTAAAAGACGGCCTTCTCAACCTGGGAACACTCATTTTTGCACTAGGGGTAGTGATATTACTCATAACCTATGTAAAATTCTTAAGAAAACTCAATAAATGGAAGAATAAGGTAGAATCCTCCCGGAAAGATGTTCCTGGCAATCAGTAACCAACGTTCTCTGCCCTCCCGTGAACACGGTAACCGCTGTTAAAGAGCAGGGGTATGGTTGATGGCCTGCGGTGTCCCGGTATCCTTTACGTGCTGGTACATCTCACCCGGAGTCCAAAGAATCCAGGCTCCATCTGTGCAGAAAAAGAGACAAAGGAGCAGGGGGGATGGTCACGCTCGTTACGGAGTCCTTGTATCGACGGCACCTGAGCAGGAGAGGGTGCGTTATGGGAGAAATGTCCCGCTGTTCAGGCAACTTGTTCAAGAATATGCCCGATCAACCGTTTCTCAGCCTTATGGATATGTTCGAGCAGCGTGGTCTTGTGCATGCCCATCTTCTCAGCCAGTTCACCGGCATTTATCTTCCGGGGATGATCGAAAAATCCCCGGCGGTACGATTCCAGCAGGATCTCTTTTTGTTTTGGCGTAAGGATCTCAAAAATCCCGCTGGCACCGAAGTTGTAATCGCAGACCGAAAGGATTTCAAGGCCCCATCCTTTCTCCGCGGCATCCTTAACAAACGTGCTGAAGTCCTCCGGGTCCCCGACCATGCTGAATGACAGGCAGTCGTTCTCGAAAACAACCGGGGGCTCGAACTTGGATCCGTAGGTAAGGAGAAATTGGGTAATATCATCGGAAAATGTTCCCTTGACAAGACAGGTATATTCACGGCCCCTGTTCTGGAGCACGATGAGATTCGAGACATAATTGCACTGGATCTTATCGACCGGTATCCCTTCCTTGATGGTAAACCTGCATACTTCGCTGTGCTGTTCTCCGGTCAGGTTGAAGAGCGAGACCACCTCGAACCGTTCGATGACCTGGCCATAGGATTTGCAGTAATCGAAGATATCTGCAGAAAGCCTGACCGTCATCTTCTTCATGAGCCGATCTGGTATCCGGGACATGATATAATATATGGCCATACATGTATGGCTCAATTCATAACAGGCCTGCCAGCTTTTTCATTATCAGAAAATGGAGTGTGAACCATGAAAACGGAAAATTGTACCGAAATCACTGATGCAAGAAGAATTGAACTGAAGAGCGGGCTCGCAGAACCTGCAGAGAACCGGCACAAGGGATTCATCATTCCTGCCGGTATCCTGATTGGCCTGGGTATAGGACTGCTCGTGGATCATGCGGGAGCAGGCTTCCTTGTCGGGCTCGGGCTCGGACTGCTCGGTTCGGAACTGGTACCCCTTGTCATGAAACCCCGGGAGGGTGAGTCGCTTTTACAGGGGAGCACGAATATGACATCGCTCCTCATCGGGTCTTTCCTGATCCTCGCCGGGATTAGCGTTGTCTGGGCGCCTGCCGTAATCTGGACCTATGCCATCCCGGGATTGTTAATCCTTGCGGGAATCGGGTTCCTGGTCCGGGGATTCACAAAAGTCCCCTGATCGCGAAAATACCGGAAAATACTGAGGTGACTGATATGATTGAGGCTGTCCTTGTAACGATACTTCCTGTCGGATTCCTGGTTGTGTTATTCGGCGGAGGATTTTTGTTCCTGAAAAGAAACATTGAACAGGATGGGAAAGCGCCGATTAACAGGACGCTTTTTTACGTGAGCAAATATTCCATCCTTGTGCTCTGGGGAGCAATGGTACTGCAGAGCTGGGGTATCAGGATATCCTTTGTCGAGGTACCCCGAACCTTCCAGTTCATAGCGCTGCTGTTCTGGTCCTGCGGGTTTGCCTTCATGTATCTCGGGCGGTTTACGATGAGGGATTCCTTCCGGCTCGGTACACCAAAAGAAGACACCAGCCTCAGGACGGACGGGTTGTTCCGTATAAGCAGGAACCCGATGTACGTGGGGGTGTACCTGACTATCGCTGCGTCTTCACTCTACACCTTAAACCCACTCGTCATCCTGACGGGAGTATTCGTCATCGCCGTCCACCACAGGATCGTTCGTGCAGAAGAAAAACACCTGCGGAATGTGTTTGGCCGGGAGTATTCGGAATATTGCAGCCGCGTGAGGCAGTACATCTAATCTGAAAAGCTGTTGAGCCTCTCATAAACACGAACAGGCCGACAGAAACGCATGACGGGAAATACTAAAAATTTCTGGATAAAGGCAGAAATATTCAGCAAGAATTAATTTATGACCTACTATGAACAAGAGGTGAAAACCATGTCAACAAAAACAAACGGATTGATCGGGCTTACCATGCTCACAGCTGCGGTTCTTGTCGGCCTGTATGGCATCTTCCAGTATTCAGTCAATGCAGCGGGCATTTATCTTGTCGGAAGCATCGCAGTATTCCTTATCTTTGTCTATGCATTCTGTGCAAAATGCCCTGTCCGCGATAATTGTACCCATGTCCTCCAGGGCATGCTGACACATTGCATGCCAGGCCGCACAACCGGGCCATATTCTCCTGGGGATCTGCTCGGTTTATTACTGTTCTTTGGCTTTGTCGCACTCTTTCCCCAGTACTGGCTGATCCGAAATTTGATGCTGATGGCGGTCTTCTGGATATTGTTCCTGGGAAACCTGGTAATCACACATTTCGGGTGCTGCAGGGGATGCGGAAACATATACTGTATGCTGCGGTATGAATGACCGGAATGTTTGTCATCGCCATGCATCGCGGGATCGTTCGTGCAGAAGAGAAACACCTGCGGAATGGGTTAGGCCGGGAGTATTCGAAATATTTCAACTGCGTGAGACAGAATTTCTGGTCAAAAAAGCTGCAGGGATTCTCAACCGGATGAACGGATGAATGGCCTTTCCGGAAGGATTTTTTGCAGTTTCAACCTGAGTAGCAAATGATTGATCCAACAGGAAAGAGAAGAGTTTCTCTTTTTCTAGGGCTCTTCCTTTCGTATGTCCTGTTCTGAAGGGGGAAGCGGGCTTATCGAAAGCGGAAAAATGAACATTTCCTCGATCTTCGCACCGAACAGTTGCGCAATCTTGAATGCCAGTTCGAGCGAAGGGTCGTATTGTTCTTTCTCAATGGCAAAGACAGTCTGGCGGGTCACTCCCAGGTGATGGGCAAGTTCCTCCTGGGTCAGGCTATACATTGCCCGGTAGACCCGCACCCTGTTCTTCATTGAGATTCCCCGGGCAACCGTCCATAGTGTGTCTGAAATATCGCATAGATGAGGAGGAGTACTGTCACTGCAATCCCCAGCGTAAGGCCTGCCTGGGTAAAATCGGCTTCCTGGTTACTGAGGGAATATAATACAACACCGGAAATGACGCTCCCGATCACAAACACTTCAAGAGCTTTCATCGCTGCTTTCTCGTTTATCCTGACATTCCGTTCATCTTCGATTACTTCGTTGACACGGTTCCGGCAGATGGAGAGTGTCCCAACAGCCCAGAGAAGTGTTATCACTGCCAGCCAGGGGTTGCCGGCCCGGACAGCCCAGAACACCAGTACAGCGACAATAACCATTACGATAAGACTGCAGATCCAGTAGGTTCTCGTTTGCATGGAGTAACCTCCCTTAACTACAGTGCGTAGACCGCAATGATCGCAAGGGTAATGGTTACGACCAGGAGGTCCCCGGCAAGGGGACTGATATTTCCTGATTTATAGGAAACATCATCGGTCCCGAAGGCAAAGGTAACAAAACCCAGGTAGACGATAATGTAAACCATCATGTCCCTCATGAGAATATCATAGGGAACGAGGAGGACGTTTTTAAAAACGACAGCGAGGACAATAAGACAGATACCCGCAGTCAGGATCACCTGCTGCTTTTTGATCTGGGCGAAGAAGTCTGTCCCCGCTTTCTGTTTGGATATTGAAGTTTCGGTCATGCGATTCACTGTAAAGAATGTTTTACATAATTATATTAAAACTTTACTCAATGTAAATGTAACTTTAAATAAACATAAGAGTTCTTTTCAAAAAGGAGTTTTATGTCCTTGGTTGGCCTCGTAAGATTTTGACGTCAGTACTGGTCATTGCCCATGCATTCCCAGCCCCAAATCCGTCCTTCCTTGCTTCATGACCGTTCCCTCTATCCAGCGCACGTGAATCTCGCCTCCCAAAACATGCTGTCAGCGGTCATTTTTTTTAGTCGATTTAGCCCAGGATTAGCTAAATGAGCTCCAGAATGAAGCATTCCCAAAAAAAGAGGGTCGCTTTTTTAAAAATGAGTGCCTTTTTAGGAGTCAAAAAACCACGTATGATGAAAAGTCTCCGACGATGAACTGGTTGTGGGATTGGGTCTCTTTTTGGGGTGATGAGGTTCCGACGGCAAAACAGGAGGGGTGAATGCTTCCCCTTCCTGTGCCTTAAACCTGACTAATCAGACATCCTCATCATTTGTTATTGTTATCTCCGCCAGTATTGCCCGTATTTTTAGAGGGATAGGATTCGATCTCCCCGCACTGGCACCGGTTACTTTGCGTATGCTTCTACCAGGTCCCGTGCAGTGATTATCCCGGCAATCTGCTTCTTTTTCATAAGGGGAAGCCGCCGGATATGTTTTGCAGCCATGATCCTTGCTGCTTCATGGATGCTGATACCGGCAGGAGCTGATGTCATGAGCCCGGAACATGCTTCACCGAGGGGAATATCCAGCGATCGTGAACGGGCAATGAATGTCGAGAGAAGGTCCCGTTCGGTAAATATCCCGAGCGGCTTTTCACCACTGGTAACTATCACGCTGCCAACCCGCTGCTGCCCCATAATTCCGGCTGCGGCAAGAACTGTTTCATCTTCATCGACGCTGACAATCTCCCGTGTCATGAATTTATCGACAACCATCGAGGTCTCCGGGGCCTCGGGCATGCCACGGATCAGGTCGGACGCTGTGATAATCCCGGCAAGCTTGCCGCATACATAGACGACCAGCCTCCCTTTCTTGTTGATCATGGTCCGTGCCGCTTCCCGGATCTCGAATGTCGGGCATATCTTGATGAGCGGGTACGACATGACATCCCCGACCCGGGTCTTTCTCATGTCCATACCGGTTGCAAGGACCCGGGAGAGCAGGTCCCTCTCCGTTACAATAGCGACGGGTGTTTTGTATTTCATGACAATAAGGCTCCCGATGTGCTTTTCACCCATGGTCTTTGCCGCTTGCATCATCGTGGTCTCAGGAGTTGTCGTGATGACCTTGCGGCTCATGATGTCGCCCACTTTCAGGTGACGCCGGGATTCCTTGTAAGCCTGATCGAGCACGCTGGGGAATTCAATGAATTTTTTTTTAGGTTCTGTCATAAAGATCACACCAATGTGAGAATTGAGTTCTAGGTAATAAAGATTTAGGTGCCCTGTCTCTTTCGTTCTCGCAAAAGATACGCTCCCCCCTTCCCACAATCACCTCATCCCGGCTCCACCCGCAGCGGGCACCAGGGATGTCATACAGCCCGGTTCATAAACCGGTACGCCTCCCGCGGCACTACAATCTCGAAGCAGGCACCGGAACCGGCTGTTCCGGTCTCGCAGATAATGATGCCGGTGATAGCGAGGATCTCCCGCACCAAAAAGAGCCCAAGACCGGTGTTCTTCCCGAATCCCCGTTCGAAGATCTTCTCTTTCTCGTCCCTCGCGATGCCACAACCGTTGTCCGCAACTTTGATTACATAGCCGGCCGGCCCTTCCCGGGCAGAGACCCGGACCTCGCTCACGGACCCGCCATGCCGTGCAGCATTGTCCAGCAGGTTGAAAAAGACCTTCCCGAGCATAGGATCCGCGAAGATCTCGACCCGGGGCATATCGACCGCGAGGGTAATGCCCTCCGGGACCGGCTGCTGTGCAAGGACTGCAGCTACGTCCTGCCAGATCGGATCGCGGGAACCGATATCCCCGTAGATCCGGGTAAACCCGATCTGGTCCCGGATCATTTCCGCTGCTGACTTCAGCTTGCGGAAGTAATCCTCCTGTTCGGGGCCGGACGGCTTCTTTGCTGCAAGGGTGAGGAAGGCCTGGATCACCGAGATCTGGTTGAGGATGTCGTGCCGGGTGATCGCGTTGAGCAGGCTGACCTGGCGGTTGGCCCTGCGGAGCGTCTGCTCGGTCAGCTTCAGCTTCGTAATAATGCGGGCTGATGCAAGGACCTGGTCGACAAAGCCGTCAGGACCATGCACGGGGACAAGGAGCCAGTCGGCCCAGATCCCGTTCGGGAGCTGAAACTGGACTTCTGCCGGATTCCCGGAATCAAAGACTCCCCGAAGTGTGTCCTCCCAGAGCCTGACCAAATGTTCAGGAAACGCCATTTCGCGGTGGGTCTTCCCGATGAACTCAGCTGGAGGGATACCAAGCCCCTTCACGACCGCGGGGTTGACATACAGGTGCCGTAACTCCTTATCAAAGAGCATAATGGTGTCCAGGGAGTTCTCGGTCAGGAGGCGGAACCGCTCCTCGCTCTCCCGTAATGAATCTTCCAGCTGTTTACGGGATGAAATATCGCTCATGACAAGGAGAACCGCGGGCGACCATCGGTAGGGGATCTCCGCGGAGTTAACGAGCGCTGTCCTTGTCATGCCCCCCCGTACACGGACAATCACCTCGTACCATTCGGTCGTTTTTCCCTCGTCGCGCTGCCGCATCTTTTCAAGAACGGTGTCTTTGCTCTCCGGTGCGATGAACTCGAAGATCGAGTGGCCGGGCAGGTCTTCCTGCGCAATGCCGGTAATCTCCGCGGCAAGGCGGTTGGCATAGAGGATCGTACCCCCGCGGTGGACGATGACAAAGTCCGGCAGGCTATCGGCAAGGGTGCGGTAGAGTTTCTCGCTTTCCTTAAGTGCCTGCGTTTGCTGCCGCTCGCGGGTGACATCACGGAGGGTCCCGATAGTTGCCGGGCGGTTGCGATAGGTTGCCGCGCCTACCGACATGGCGATATAAACACGTGTATTTCCATCCGCGTGAAGAAGGGCAAACTCATAGGACTCCGGAACCTCTTCGCCGCGTATCCTCCTGGCATTTCGTTCTACGACCATGGCACGGTCCTCCGGTGCGATGAACCCGGTGATGGGCTTACCCTGGATCTCGCAGGGTGTATATCCCACCATATCGGCAAACGCCTGGTTACAGTATACAACCAATGCGTCCTGGACCAGGAATGCCCCGTCCTGGTTATGTTCGATCAGGATGCGATAGCGCTCCTCGCTCTCTTCCAGTGCCAGCTCCACCTTTCGCCGTTCAGTTACATCCCGGCCGATTACCTGGAGACCGGAATAATCCTCATCCTTAAAAATAGGAATCGCCTGGAGATCCAGCACGGCAAAAGAACCGTCTTTCTTCTTTACCCGGATTTCAAAGTTCTCGAATATACCTCCCTCCTGCTTGAAAGCTCTGCCGCTCCGGATTTTGGGCAGGTCCTCGTCAAGGACGAACAGGTCGCCTGCCATGCCGATCACCTCTCCGGGCGTGTAACCGAGGATCCGTTCCAAGGACGGCGAAACATACGTGATCACGCCGGTTTTGTCCTCAATATAGATCAGGTCGGAACTCCGCTCCGAGATTCCCCGGAACTTCTCCTCGCTTGCATGGAGCGCTTCCTCAGCTTTTCGCTTCTCAGTAATTTCTACGCCGATGCCGGTGAAGTAGGCGCGGCCTCCGATCTCCAGTCGACGTGCCGTAAATAAGAAGGCGATCCTCCCCCCCGAACGGGTCGCAAGGTTTGCTTCCGCGGATGCCTGTCCATCCTTCATCGCGAGGTTTATCCCGTCAAGGATGACCTGTTTATCGGCTTTGTCCGGGAACCAGTCAAGGACATGGCGGCCGGCAAGTTCTGCACCTGAATACCCGGTGAGTGTCTCGTGGTTCTTATTCCACCGCACCAGCCGACAATCGCTGTCGTAGAGGTACAGGATGCCGGGGACACTGTCAAAGATTGCCTGGGTGAAGACAGTCTCGCGCTGCAGCGCCTGCGTTGCGCTCCGGCGCTCGATTGCCATTCTCACCTTGTGGACAAGCTCCGCGAACTGGGCGCTGGGGTCCCCGCCTTTCTGGAGGTAGAAATCCGCCCCGTTGTTGATAGCCTGGATCACTACCTCCTCGCGGCCCCGGCCGGTGAAAAGGATGAACGGAATGTCAGAAAAACGGGAGCGGACTGCTTTTAGGAATTCAATCCCGTCCATATCCGGCATCTGGTAGTCCGAGATTATCGCATCGAACGGTACGGACCCGATCCGGTCCAGTGCAGCCGGGGCAGACGTGACGGTCTCGACGGTCATGGTCCTGTCATTCTCAAGAAAAATCTTGCCTATCTCGAGAAGGGCTTCCTCATCGTCCACATACAGAATGGAATACATCGCGACTACCCGGTATGCTCGTTATTGAAGGAAAGGAGGAGAAGTCTATTAAAGGATTGCATAATTCATACAGCCGGGAATGTTCATTCCCGGGCTATAATGCGTTTTTCAGCTGCCGGTAAGGAAAAACGGGATGGGGATACCTCATCAGAATTATTCCGGGACTTTCCCTGCCCAGCATCAAAAAACGGACCCCCCTGTTATTATTGGATTGACACTAGACCTCCAATCGCATCTTCCCTGTATCGATGAGAATCATAAACGCCATGGTATTAAAATTCCGGATCTATTTTTTCTGTGTATGAAATCCAACATCAGGCCCGCAGCCAAATCGCGAGTTTCTTCTTCTCTCTCTTTTTAAAAAATAATATTTTATCTCAGAGACCCTGTTGTCCCTCTCTGTTATTATTATGATAGAATTTTCATTTTTCATACAATCCATCCCTTTATAAAAAAAATCGCATCAATGACACACATAGAGCTCCTTATCTAGTCAAATGATGTTCCTCTTTTAGTGATCGCAGCGCAGAGCACCGTCTGGCAATTACCTGATATCCACACCCCATTCCATACCGGCCAAACACCATGTCTAAATCCGAATGCAAATGAACAGGACACTTATGCATCTGCAATCGCACGGCCGGGATACAGTGAGTCACCTTCAAGAGCAGACTGGTTCTTGGGAATGACAAGGATGTTAAAAAATCAGAAATTTCTGTTGTTTCGTTGTTGATCGGGAGATGCTAAAAGACATGATCACCATCTATTTTGATGGATTATGCAGACCCAAAAACCCCGGTGGCGTGGCAACGTACGGTTACCTGATTTACCAGGATGGGAAAAAAGTGAAAAGTGGTTGCGGCGTTGTTGGTTCTGGTGCCGGGATGACGAACAATGTTGCGGAATATTCCGCATTAAAACATGCAGTGGAATGGGTAAGCCAGAACAGGTTTGATGACGAGATCATAATTAAAGGTGATTCTCAACTTGTCATACATCAGATGAACGGTACCTGGCAGATAAAATCAGAAACCTCAAAAAAGTTTGTTGCGGAAATCCGCAGGTTGCTGGAAGGCAGGAAAACGAGATTTATCTGGATACCAAGGGAACAGAATGCGGAGGCTGACCTGCTCTCTAACGTTGCCTATAGTCAGCCAGGCAGGGAACCAACCGACACACCTGAATAGAGCGGGTCCAGTATCAATCCAGGAGCTACTGGATTGTTTCTCCTTCACCCTCAGGATCCTGCGGATTTAGCCCGGTCTGGCGATCTGCATACCGCTGTTGCCGGGAATGGCCAGCCCCGTACCGAAATCGTTGGATCGGATATCAGAACGTCTTTTCCGGCATGTTAACGAAATTTTAAATATTTGTATGACCGACACGGAATTCCCGGTCATTATGACAAGGTCTGGCATCCTCTATCCCAAAACTCCTCAACGGGGTGAATAACATCGACCTTCGTATGTTCCGGCGAATCCTGAAAATCGAGGGGATGTACTCCATTTTTCCTGATTTAGCGTTGAAAGACCACCTGCAGCAGGCAGGAGCATCTACGGTACCGTTTGTGGCGGTCTTTGTTCTTTTACGGGTATTTGGGGGGATTGTATGAACGTCACTATCGCAGGTTCGGGAATTGCCGGAGGGTATCTGGCCAGGCTTCTTGAGCGGAAGGGTATCACCGTCGACATCTATGATGGTATGGACCATGACACCCGCTGCAGATGTCGCTCGTGCGGGTGGGGTGCACCCACCGGTATCAAAACGTATCTTGCTGATGTCGGCCTTGACTTTAACGATTACCTGATAGAACCTATGTCCTCTATGAATTTTGACGGTCTCGTGGCAAAGACGCCCCTCTGCACCCTCAACAAACCCCGGCTTATCAAGGATCTCGCACGGGATACCGGGTTGAAGCAGCAGAACCTGGAGCCGGAGGAGGCGGATAACTATGATATTGTGGTGGATGCGACCGGCATCGCCCGGGCTTTCCTGCCACCCTGCTGGTCCGATCTGACGATGCCGACGCTGCAGCACAGGGTTGTCGTGGAATCCCGCGGGGACGAAACCCTCAAAGCGGGGGCTTGTGGGAACCGGATCCCCGGACTCGGTTACCTGTGGATCTTTCCTGTCGGAAATAATCACTATCATATCGGAACAGGGGGTATCGGGCTTGTTGGGCTCGACAGCCTGCTGGACCGGTTTTATCAGGATTTGTCCGGGCGTTTTTCATTTACCCGCCTCTGCAGCTGTCGGGGTTCTGTTCGGGTCGCTTCCCCGTACTATTCGACACCATTTTTTTATAAAAAGACCCGGAAAGACGGGACTTCCCAGGTTATCATTGGTATTGGTGAATCGGTTGGGACCGTCGATCCATTCACCGGGGAAGGTATTATTTTTTCATTGGAATGTGCAAAAATTTTCGCAGATTCCTGGCCGGATTATAAGCAATATACCAGATCTGTACTGGCACGGTTTGCCTGGATGAAAAAAGAGCGGGAAACACTCGATTATCTCCTCTCGCGGGAAGGAAAGGGTGGGCCAAGGTTGAGGGACCGGTGGCGGTTTTTTCAAAATGCCCGTCGTTCGGGTATCGGACTTCCTGTGCTGGAGGCTTTCAGGAAGATCGGACCACTTTCGCAATGGGTGGAACGCCCGGACGAGAAGTTCTGACGGTTCCTTCATGCGGCTGGCCAGGAATAGTACGGGTAAAAAAACCAGGGGATAATCATATTCCAGTGATTAATTTTACTTGCTGATTGATCAAAATTCACCATTGATGACGCTCCTGGGGGGTTTTGGCATTGCCTTCGCCCCCGCGCCGCTATGGCGGCCCCCAAGATGCGATCCGGGTCACTACATTGGCAGATGGTTTCTGGTATCGCAATCATTATGAGCCAAAAGGATCCAGAACACCGCATATGGGTGACATAGTCGATAGTCCCCTGCTACGGGAACAAAAGTTTGTCTTTTTGGACCGTCATGATGCGGGAAGACAGCTGGGAGTGTTTATAAAAACGCTTCCCGCCATCCAAAATCCCCTGGTCTTTGCCATTCCGGCCGGTGGTGTACCCATCGGTAAGGAAATTGCTGTGGCACTCGGTGTTCACCTGTCCCTTGCAATCGTCAGAAAGATCCGGATCCCCGATAGTACTGAATCAGGATTCGGGGCAGTAACCTGGGACGGGCAGGTATTGATCAACGAACGGTTGTCTGCGGCAATCGGACTTTCAGCCCACGAGGTGGATGTGGCGGTTGGAAAAACAAGAAAAAATGTAAACGAAAGGATTGCCCGGTTTACCCGGGGAAAGGCAATACCTTCACCAGCAGGAAAAACCGTAATCCTGACTGATGACGGTCTTGCATCGGGATTCACGATGCTCGCAGCGGTAAAAAGTATCCGCACCTACCTGCCGGAGCGTATCATAGTCGCCGTTCCCACAGCCTCTGCCTCATCCGCTGAACTGGTCTCTTGGCAGGTGGATCAATTAATCTGTCTGAACATCCGGAGCAGCCGGATGTTTGCTGTCGCCGATGCATATAAACAGTGGTATGATCTGGATGACCATGAAGTTCTTGAAGAATTAGCCGGGAGTCCATGAAATTTTTTCTCATTGACCTTCCGAATAGATTTAGCTGATCTCTTGTAACTGCTGCACTTCTTCCAGTGCTCATCTCACACCGTACCAGGCCGGGCTCCGGGAAATAATTCTGATGGATACTAAAATCAGACCATTAGTCCATAAACCAGGTATTTTTTTACAGAAGTAACTATGAAAGAAGAAAATTAAGATTTCTTTGGCGGAATTGCCAGCAGGTCATCGGGTTCTTTTTCTTCTTTCTTCTGCATTGACATACCTATGAAACTTACCACAAAAGCAGTGATTATAATACCCCCCAACAGGAGGGCTTTGCTGGCAGTGTCTGGCAATGCGAAGGCGAGTATCAGGAATACCGGAATAAGCCCGATTGCAATTATTTTCATCTGTACCTCTTTAATTTTCATTGTTGATCCTCTCCATATTCCCATTCCTATGAAAAACAATAGTTCGTTCGTTGCTGAACCTCATGTACGTTTCGAGAGTGATGTAAACTTAAAATTACCGGAAATATACCCTGAGGTTATTGGATTGGCTGTTATACTATCGGGTAAGAAATGCCTCACATCTGATAGATATCCACCTGATGGTATCAGTCGGGCACGGATTTCGTATGAGCATCTGATGCCGGTTTTTTTTAGGTAAAGCAGTATGGAGGTAGGTGAGGTGATGCAGCATGTGTTCCCTTGACAGTCCCGCGAACCGTGAAATGGATGATCTTAATTGGTACATGTACCTCTGCACTCAATGTGGCCACATCTATAAAAGCACGGGGAAGAAATCCATGTGTCCCGTGTGCAGATATGAGGATAAGAGTGGAGGTGCAGGAGTCCTCTCATGTATGTCGGTTGTTCATGTGCTGACAGGTATGGCAGTACTTCATTTTCATGTTCTATTTCGCTCGATTATAAAATTCAACATCCCGTCTCTTTTTTGCAGCAGAGTCGCACAAGATTGTGTGCTCCGGCAAACCCAACTGTCTTTTGGCTGCCGTGCATGATATCCACATGTTCAATTCCCAGTGCTTTTGCTAATGGCTGCTCCAACATCCCACCGATGAGCAGATCAATGGTGTGCTCTTTTAATTTCTGGATAATGAGTTCGTGATGCGGTTCGATCAGCACTTCACCTGCCGGGTGGACAAGAGAGTTGATTTTTTCCTGAACGGAACTATCAAAATCGACAACAACCAGTCTGGGGATAATACCATACTCCCCAAGAAAACGGGTCATTGAAATAGCGCGGGTGGGGCCACTGATGATGGCGATATGGCGGTGCCTCAAAGAAGTGATATCCGGTACCATATCCTGACCATCAGGGGGGGAAACAAGAGATGGGATGCCCAGTTTTTCTGCCACCCGCTCGAGGAACCTTATTGTCGATTGGTACCCGATCGGGATTTCTTCGATCATGTAGGGAGTACCGCACAGAGTCCGGAGGAGGATTGCCGCCTCCTTTCCTGATGGCTCACAGAGCACGATGTTGAGTGCTGCCACACCAAGCCGTTGCAGGTCTTCTTGTGTCGCATCCGCGGTAAGAACCGCGTTCACCTTTACCTTGATCTGGCCAAGCATGCGTCTGAGTTCTGCGAGATCGGGGCCAGCCCGCAGCATCCCAATCAGGTTGACAGAACAGGGATCGATCCTGTCGGTTTTCCGAACGAGCTGCTCTGCAAGCTGGCACAGGGTCTCGCTGTAGCCATCATGGAAATCCCCTTCAAAACCCCCGGCAGATATGGCAATCGCACGGCAATCTGTCTTGGTATCCTGGACAGCACCATCGACGTCCTCGCCAATGATGCATGACGTGCAGCATGAGAGCACAAACATCAGTTCCGGGCGAAGCGTCCGGTCCAGATCCTCAATCGCCTCTTTAAGTTTCTGTTCGGCACCGAATATAACATCGTGTTCATCGAGACATGTTGTATAGATCTCTGACGGGCGATCACCTCTCATTCCCAATATGTAATTGATATGGTACACACAACCTTTTGGTCCATGGACAAGGATTACACTATTTTTTATCGTGCTGAGTGCTTTAATCGCGCCGAACAGCTTGCAGGTTCCCCGTGGAATCCTTGCCATAGGTGTTGTCCGATATCCCTGAGACATCTTCTCTCCCTGATTATGGATCATACTGCATGGCACGGAGATAAACGCGTCGTTTACTCTTGAGAAGCTGAAATGGAATCCTGGAACGGGCAAAACGGGCGTTAAAAAGGCCCGGATAGGAGGGTGAGAGATGAGGTATTCTGGTTATGGTGATATGATGGAGAGGAGAGGTCCAGAGTCATGCTCCGTCGAGCCGGCTGCTGAGTTCTGAGATTGCCATCAGGGTCTTATATCCCTTGTCGGTGATGATATAATCTTCCCGTTCGTGGCGCTGGAGGATCATACCCGAATCGGTAAGTTTCCTGATAAGGAAGAGGATGTTGCCGCCCCTGAGGCCGCTTGTGCTGGCATTTATCCCGTTTCATCATCGCGATTTATGACGAGCCCCTTAATCGCGTGCATCATGATTATCTTTTTAAGAAAATCATGCAGTTTTATTAAAGGGGAAAGTGATTTTCCACCAATCTGATAATGACGTAAATTTGGATGCATTCAGGATTGCCATAGATACATTGGCAGACGTAACAGCGCTATAATCCGATCGCACCTCGACCATCGGAGATTCTGATTCAACATGGGTGAAATCATTCTGACTATTGTTGAACCATGCTGTTGCCGGGTTCAGGATATACGTTCCTGCATTTCCGGAGCGCAGGGTGTACTTAAACGACCGGGACTCAGTCGCCTTGAGCAAAGGTACTGACAGGTTACTGTCCCCATCAATGAACACAAAGTCCCCAGGCGCCGGATCGGACAGGACCAGGTTTGTTATATCGGCGCTGCCGGTATTTTTGAAGATGACCCTGACAGTGAGTGTTTCATTCTCCCCAAGAAGTACAGGGCTGACCGATTTGGCTATGCTCATGTTTGCAGGAGGCTCGCCGGAGGAGAGGACTTCAAAGACTGGTGTATTGGACAGGATCGCCCGGGAATCCCCGCCGCTGTTTGTGAATACTGCCCGGGCCTGAGGGACTGTGAAATTTCCGGTATACCGGGACCTGATTGTGTACTGCATGGACATGCTTTTCTGCCGCCCGAGAAATACTTCGGAGCGTGTCAGATTTCCGCTCTCCAGGATAAACGCTGCGGGGATAGTATCGTCAATCGTAATGCCGGATATATCCGAGCTGCCGGTATTATTCAGGACAATGCTGACATTGAGCGTCTGGTTTTTGTACAGTGCGGAGGTGGCCGGGGATTTTGTCAGGGTGACGCCGCCCGGGACGGACCAGATCATAGACAGGACAACGGAGACTATCACAAGACACACGACGAATACGGATAGTCCACGATAGAAATCCATCCATTTTTTGTAGGGACACTTCGTTGCCCACCGAACCGGCCAAATTTTCCCTACCCATACAATAAATCCATCTGCGAGTATGTCAATGATGCCCGGGCTATCCGCTCCGGGTTTATCCCTCGTGGTAGTCGTCTCTGGTTCACCCTGCGTCTCGCAGTGGATCCACCATCGCGGGCGGAAGAACCAGGAGTGTATGCATTTGTCTGCATTTTCACAAACGCTGGTAGGATAGAGACCTTTAAGAATCAGGTCGATCTCATCGTATCCATTATAATTCTCATGCGGGCATTTTTTCGGACTATAATTAGTGAAAGTGTTGTCTATATAATGGTGATATTGCAGGGCTAGTTCGTAATATAAATCAATGAGTACTTTTTTGGAACGGTCGAGATAATACCTGAAATACAGGGTCCTCTGGTGTTCGCTCCGGACATAGAATTTTGTCTGCCGCCACCGGGTTATCAGATTGAATAAAAAAAATACGATAATTCCGGCAATGCCGGCTATTATTGAGATCCTCAAAATATCAATCTCAGTTAATGGGACTCCGAGAATCTGTTGGGAGGCCACGGAGAGCACCAGACCCACTCCACCGGAGATCACCGCTCCGGGAAGTGCTTTGGCAAAGTTCTTCAGGTTTATAACAAATGAAAGATCTTCCTTGATAGCGTTCATGTAGACATTTCGCAGACCATCATTTTCCCGAAAGTTCAGTTCACGCCCGCGATAGACTGTTGAAAGATTGCGTACAGCAGCACGGATCGCGAGGGTGGATTCCCGGACATACTGGATCTGTTTTGGATCCGTGGGTAGGGTCTTGGCTTCGCACGCAAGCATTTTTTCTGCGTTGGTTGAACTGACGGAAATTATGCTAACCTGGCTTGCTGCTGGTGATGCAGTACCCCCCTTTTCTCCTGTTGCCTGCGATGCATTCTCACCCAAATCCTCTCTGACATTCGATTGCGGGAATCCCCCGGTCATTGCCCATGCAAGTCTGACACCGGCAATCGGGGTGAGAACCGGCACTTTTTCACAGGGGTCGTCTTCTTTTTTTGGGGTCGATCCGGAACCTTCCGGAGCCGGTCCGGTGCTATCTCCCGCAACAATCTCGACGGTCTTTTTCATCTGAAAATGCCGGGCACTCTCAGCAGCAGTATCTTTTTTCTGCTCTGCGTCTCTCCCTCTCATTCAAATCTCCCCATCTGAATACCCCGATAAATATTGATTACTGATATATCGAACGTTATTTATTCTTTCGGAAACATGTTCAGCGGTTTTGATGATTTTTTTGAACGGCCGGGTTCCCGTCAGTTCCCGATTTTCCCGGCATCACACATCTGCGCCGGCCTGGAATACCCGGCAGTCAAAGTCCTTTCCGGACTCTTTCATGACACCGCACAGAATATTGCGCCCGTCAGTCCGGATGTTGACGAGCCCGTATGTCAGGTCCGTGGAAAGGTATGTTTCGGCGAGTGTACGGTATTTTTTATTCCAGTCTTTTGTTGTTACCCTTGCGTCTTTCACGTCAACGTTCCGTAACTGGTCGCCCTGCTCACGGACCTGGACATCAGATGCATGGTCAAGGTTTACAGATCGTGCGAGTTCGGTTGAATATACCATAGGGGGATATTTCTCTTTATTATCGCGACTCTTGGAGTCCCGCCCGTACCGGCCGACTGCACCCATCGCCACCGGGCGGGGGTGCGCGTACGTCTCGTTGTCCCCGGATGAGATGACTGTAGCCCTTGGTTTGACGGCTTTCAGAAACTCGTAATTGACATCGTCGGATCCGTGATGGCATGCCTTGAAGACATCGGCGGCAAGGTCCGCTGCGTCAACATAACTTAACAGGAGTTTCTCGGCTTTCGCATTCAGGTCCCCGGTCAGAAGGATCCTGGCATTCCCGTAATCAAGGCGGAGGACAACGGAGTTCCCGTTGATGGTCTCTCCCTCATTTCCATAGACGCGGAGCCCTTCGGTGCCAGGCCCGGCCGTTTCGGCAACCGGGGCAAGAACCCTGATTGTGACCTCGTTCTCATCCGGCCCGTATCCCGGCAGGTGCTCATCCTTATGCGATAACCTTTTGATATTCTTTGGTACAGAGGCAACAAGTTTTGCAAAATCTTCGAAACATAACGTTTTCTGCCTGCATTCCCTGTCAAACAGCCGTACCGGATTGCCAAACGAGTCCCGGCCGTCAAGAAGTTCGACAATGAATTTTCCATCCTCATCGATCCCATGATACCCCTGCGGGAAAGGGCCCGGCTGACCTGATACGGTAGTTCCCAGCTTGGGGGAATCTTCGAACTTTCCTATTCCGCTGTGGTAGAAATTGTTCACAACAACGGGAAATGTCCTGCCATCATGGAGATCGCCAAGAAAGATGTTCATGAGTCCCCCGAAGTGATCAAGATCCGGGTGCGTCAGGATAACATTTTCCAGCGTAACTGTCTTGATACCCAGATCATCCTGGAACTTCCAGCGCAGGAAGTTTGCCGCACTTTTTCTTGTCATCTGCTGTTCGATTGCATTCCCGCCATCGATGATATGCCATTTGTCGTCAGGTGTCCTGACAAGAACGCTGTCACCCTGCCCGACATCGATGATATAAATTTCAAGAAGCCCCTTTTCGCTAAGTTCTGTTTTTTTGATCCAGCCTTCATGGTTACGGGCCCGGCACCAGGCATACTCCCCTTCTTCCCTTTTTATGTCTACCGGATCTCCCCAGATCAAGTGCGTTTCCGTTTTCCCTATGCCCTGCTGTTGCCGCAGGCTTGATTCGCATTTGTTTACATACAGGACCATGGTTGTGACCAACCCTCTGGAACCCCGGTCATTACCCAATCCGGGGACCACTGTACGTGATAGTTTTATTAATCAAATATTATAATTTTATTATGCATGTGGGAGGATATACGGTACAGGGAGCACCGCTACCCCTCCCTAGCAATTAGCGGGATGGGAATAATCCAAATATCCTTGGCATCAATGCAGGATCATGGGGTTAAGCATCGGGACGAAAATTCGTGCATCTGCTGATCTCGTCCGGATGGATCTTGCACTGGGTGCCGGGTTTTTTCTGGTTGCCGGGGAGATCCTTGCCATAAGTGGATTACCCCCAATGAACCAGGTGCTACCGGGGTTCCTGATACTGTTCTTCATCTCCGGTTTTTGCAAATATCTCCAATGATTATTTTGACCGGGACGTTGACCGGATCAACCTTCCTGAACGTCCTCTCCCGTCTGGCCGGATCTCGGTTTCAGAATTATGGATCCTGTTTTTCATTTTTTCTGCCGCCGGGTTCATCGCCGCTGCTTTTTTCGGACCGCTGGTGCTGGCACTGGTATTCCTCCTCTGGGGGATCGCTTTTTTCTATAATATGAAACTCAAGGAGTACGGTTTTTTTGGCAACCTGATCGTGGCCACCAGTCTTGGGATGATCTTTATTGTCGGGGGGATACTTGCAGGAGCGATAAACGGGGTGGTTCTGACCTTCGCTGCACTGGCGTTTTTCTTTGACCTTGGCGAGGAGATTGCTGCAGATGCCATGGATGTCAAGGGAGACCAGGTGCGGTCATCGGAAAGTCTCGCGAAGAGATGGAACAGGACCCGTGCGATGAGGATGTCCAGGCTCATGTTTTTGGTTTTCTTTCTTCTGACCCCGATCCCATTCCTGGCTGGCTGGCTGGCTCGGGTATGGCTACCTGTTTCTTATCATGATCACGGACCTCTGGATGATCTCTTGTTCCCTTGCCCTTATGAGAAGCCGGATAATTCAAGACGGCCGGCTCCAGATCCGACGGCTATACCTCGCGTGGGGAATATTTGTCATTGTCTTTGCCCTTACACAGGTCCTATAAACGAGGGGCTGAACGAACGAATCATGGACCTGGGCTTTTAGCAGGGACTCCTGAGGCATCACTCTCCTGCTTCCTGACTCTTTTCAGAGCCGCCCAGTTTCTGTCTGGGATGAATTGCCGGTCGGTCTTTATCCTTTCTTACCTGGATAATAAAATTTATTATCTTTTCATCCAATGAGGGTTTGTGATAGTCTGATGTCAACGATTGTCCATTTTGACGTACCCGCAGAAGATGTTGCGAGAGCGAAGAAATTCTATTCCGCGCTCTTAGGCTGGAAATTCGAATCCTTCCCTGAGATGCAGTACAACCTCATCACGACGGCGAACCTGGATGGAACCCCAGGGGTCGGTGGCGGTATGGGAAAGCGGATGGAGCCTTCGCAGCGTATGATGAATTATTTCGGCGTGTCCTCCATTGAAACCGCGATGAACCAGGTAAAAAGCCTCGGGGGAAAGCTTATTTCTGAAAAGATGGCCGTGCCCGGCATGGGTTATCTTGCCAACTGCATGGACACCGAGGGTAACGCGTTTGGGCTCTGGGAGGAAAATACCAAGGCAAAATAGAGATTCATAGCGCACAATTTTTTCCCTTTTTTATAGTCAGCGGGTATTGGGGGCAGCCGGGGATACCTGCTGATCTGCAGTTTTCCGCTGGATCCATTCACCGTAGTCCATAGAGCTTTTGCGTCTTTGGGGCAGGGGACAGCACAACCGTAAAAACCAGAGAACAATCTGTATTCTCACGGGTGAGAGGTATGGTGATTACGCGGATGTTATCTGTACGTGACAAAAAACGAATGGCGCACCGGACCCGGTAAAAATAATCCGTCGCGTACGACCATGTCAGACAGGGTTACCCCCGTCCCGAAAAAACGTGGTGGGGCACCTCATCAGTGTTTCTCCTCTTGCACCGGTACGACTCGTGTCATCATCACCAGTCTGCTCATGGTATTGAAATTCCGCATTGTTGCCGGAAACCCGAACTTCTTTTCCAAAAAACCACCGGAGAGCATTCCCTTCCCGTACTGGCCCGGGATGTACAGGTAGGCAGTTTATATCCCGCTTTTTTGCAATTCTTATCAACCGACTAAGGAGATCAGCCGCAGATCCCCCTCCCTGCCCAAAGAGAAAACCCCCGGCTCAGGACCATCCTAAACCATAAGGGTCGTAACGATCATCAAAGCAACCACCGTGGAGAATAACGAAACGCCCGGTGCGATTGAACAAGGGAAGACGACGTATTTGGCTACCAGCACATTACGACAGACAAGAAGGAAAAATAATGTGATGTGCAGGGAAAAAGGCACCTTCCGGCGTACAGTTATTTCAATACAATGATCATTTCTGTGTCATAAGGAATTGGATTTCTTTATTAATCCTACTCCTTTATGCCAGTTATTGTACAAAGTGAGAATGTAACGAGGGTGAACATAACATGAAAGATGCCGGGTACTTTATCATTGCAGTATGTGCCGTTGTGGGTTGTGTCATTGTGTGCGGTTGTTCCACGCCGGCACTGTCAGCGGAAACCGGACAAAAGGTGACACCCGGGAGTATAGTTACCGATGCCGGGCTCCGGATCATCACTGAGGATTTCCCGCCGTTTAATTATGCCGGTGCGGACGGGAAGGCAACCGGCCAGGCCACAGAAGTGGTAAACCACATTCTTGCCCGGCTGAACCAGAAGGCTGAAATTGAGATCCTGCCATGGACTGAAGGATACCACCTGGCTCGTGCCGGGCCCCGTGTAGCCCTGTATTCAACCGCCCGGACCGATGAACGTGAAAAGCTTTTCAAGTGGGTCGGTCCGGTTGCGTCATCTGAATACACGCTCTATGCACGGAACGGTTCCGGTCTGCAGATTAACAGCCTCGAAGGGGCAAAAAAGGCCGGGCGTATCGGCGTCGTGAAGGATGACGCCAGGCACCAGTTTCTGCGGGAAAACCGGGTTGATAATATCACGACCTGCGGGAGCGATGCCGAATGCCTCCGCGACCTGATGGCGGGAACGACGGAACTCTGGCTGGGAAGCAGCGAGAATGCAGCTGATATTGCCCGGAAAGAAGGCATCGATCCGTCGGTTTACACAGCGCTTTACCCGGTCCGGACCACCAGGCTCTATATCGCGTTCAGCAATGACACCCCAGACAGCGTCATTACATCCTGGCAGGCTGCTCTTGACGCGATGAAGGGGGATGGGACGTTTGATGCCATCAGGAAGAAGTACGGAATGACGAGCGTTGCGGTAACAGGGGTACCCGTGTCAGCGGGGGCACAGGCTGACCTTGCCCTGAATATCCTGGCTGCAGAAACGGAGGCACAGATGAAAGCCGTCCTCCGCCCGCTTGAGGTACTGGCTATAACAACAGAGGCACAATCCGGAGAATGGCAAAACATCCGGCCACTGCTCGCCACTCTTGAAGAAAAGGAGCCCGATGCCCGCACATGGTACGCGCTTCAAGACGGGAGCTATTATACCGTTGTCGACGGCCTTACGAGCGCAAACCTGAAAAACCGGTCCTATTTTCCCGTTGTACTTGCCGGCAAAGAATCGGTGGGGATAGTAGTCATGAGCTATTCTACCGGTAAAAATGTTGCTATTATTGCAGTTCCTGTCAGGAACCAGAGTGCTGTTACCGGAGTTATGGGAGCTTCGGTGTACCTTGACACGCTGACCGATACGCTCCGGAACAGGGTGCCCGAGCCGTTGGTTTTCTACACTATCGATACCGAAAGCAAGTTTGCCCTTCATTCAGACAAAGGGCAGATATCCCGGAATGTTGCCGTGTTCGGGCCGGAGTCATCGTTCGGGCGGGCAATCGATACGATGCGTGCACAGAGTTCCGGCACCGTCGAGTATGATGACGGAGGAATTCATTATATAGCCCGGTTCCAGTCAGACGCGCTGACAGGATGGCGGCTTGTGGTCGCATGGCCACAGTCTGCCGGCACAACAGCAGCGACATGAATGACCCCCTGAATTTTTTTTGTTCCTGTCCGATAATCTCATCGGTGCACAGAATCATCGGAATACGCCTCTTCAGCGTACCCTGAACTATAGGCACTCACTATTACCAGATACCCGGGATAAGCCGGTACTTCACCTTCCGGGTATATTCCCGGTATCCCGGCAGTTTCCGCAGGAGGACCTCTTCTTCATTCATGATTCGGTAAACCAGGACTATTGGCAAAAATGAGGAATACGGGCAGCGCCCAGAATGAGCCGGGGGCAACAGGTATTGCGAGCCACACTGGTACCAGGGGAAATCACTCTCTGGTCCTGTTCCACTTCCACGACTCTCGAGGCTAAGGGATTTTCCTTAAAAAACGAGAAATATCATGGCATAGCCGACTTATGACAAGGACGTCTGCGGCAAGGACTGCCTCCATTCGGATATCTGACCAGCCGTACCGGTGGTCGGGTCCCGGGATGAGAAAACCGGTAATGAAGATAAGGAATGAGGCTCTGATGATCCTTTTCTGGGTGGATTCTCTCTCGTTGAGCCGTATTCTCCCCGCCAGGAGTTCCGGTTCCTTCCTGATGAGGTAAATGAGGACGAACAGGAAGGAGACGAGGAGAACTGCGATAAAGACCCAAAGCCTCCCAATCGTAAAGAGTCCCAGGGACAAAGAATATCAGGATCAGGCCGAGAAAGACTACGGGAATGAGCACCGCGATTTTTTCCTTAGTTTTTTTTGTTCTTCCGCGTCCATTGTGCAGCAGATTACGGTCCCCGGCACAAAAAATTATTCAGCAGGAGAGCCACGTGGCTGAAGACATGTCGTAACATTTATTGTTCATTGTTCTGTTTGTACCTTCATCGGGAAGGCATATCCCAAACCCGATATCGCTTTAAAGGAAGATTAACCATGTCGCAAAAACTCCCGCCCGGTATCGCCCTTGTGAAGTATCACAGAATATACGCAGATGCCCAGGGTGGCTCGCACTTTGATTCCGTTATGGTCGAACAGAGTCTTGCGAGCGGGGCGCCACCCGCTGCCCCGTTCTACGTCTCCGGGGATAAGACCGCATCGAAGTATCGCTTCTATTCGTTTCAGCCCGGCTGGATCGGCGACTGGCACCCGTGTCCCGCCCGACAGTTCCTGGCCCTTATGTCGGGTGCTGTGGAGATGGAGACAACCGATGGGACGGTCAGGTCCTTCAAGCCGGGGGACCTCATCCTGCTGGAGGATACCACCGGCAAGGGGCATGTGACAAGGAACACCGGTTACAGGTACGCTACGTTCCTCGTCGTCCCCGTCCCTGCAGCCTGATTTAAAAAATGTAACCGGACGAGGATCCACGGGTCTGTATACTTTTGCCCGGAAACCTCCCTCACCTCACACCTTCATCTTACCAGGCAGATCCCGTGCCCAGGCCGCGATGGCTGCCCAGTCGCGAAAGTCCCCAACCGGGGACTTTGCTTTCTTTACGGCAAACCGCTGGAACCACGAAAGCTTTTCCGGATCCAGCCTGCCCGCAAAAATCGTCTCCGCAACCGGCCGGAGCGGGTTGAGGGCGGCATGGAGCGCCTTTTCTGCCCATGCCATCCCTTCCGGATCCTTTGTAACCGCCGCAAGGCAGACAACGAATCCCGCGACTGGCACTTTTTCAAGCTCAGGGATGTGACGCTGCACAAATTTTCCCATACCCTCTATCTTCCCCAGGTACATCGGGCCTCCGATCACGACCGCGTCGTACCCTTTGGGCGATGCCCCTTGTGCGATCTCAACGGCATCGGCTGAATGCCCTGCAGCCTGCAGCTCCTTTGCAATAGCCTGTGCGATCTCCGCGGTGGACCCCTTTTTTGTTGCATATGCGACAAGTATGCGAGACATAATCTTTCCTGCCAGAGGATTGTAGAGCCAGGATATTAAGGGTGAGGTAATTGCAAAATTTCATGGTGCACATTTTTGCCCAGGCTCGCAGGTATCTGGTGATCCATATCAGGGCACCCTGATACGATGATCGAAACGAGGTTTTTCCAACAACGCGATCCCTCACTATGATCATGCTCAGACGGGCTCAGCTCCAGCTTTACCGTGCTTCCCGGGATACCGGTATTTATACCGGGGACGATCGAAAAAAATTATCGTTCCAAAAAAAGAATACATCTTTTGTTAACAGCCATCAGGATGGATGTGTGCCATGCCAGCCTCCGAATACCCCGGATTAACAGCGGTGCAGGAAAAAAATCTCAAACTTGCCGTTGAGGGAACCTGCGAACTCTGCTCTGAATACTACGCACTCCCGTTCCTTGAGATCCACCGGATCTCCCGGCGCCTGTACCGGGAGATGGTGCGGGATCC
>DADR01000041.1 GCA_002495055.1 Methanoregula sp. UBA247
TGGAGGAGACTGAGTACCGGTAAAAATACTTCGTACCCCCCCCGCGTAACACGTACAGGTAATTGAGATTATTATCTGCCACCGCCCCTCCGGTACTAACGCTACCGGGTGTATTCCTAAGAGGATTCCACGTATTGTTAGAAACATTATACTGGTGAAATGCAGTAGTTGCTCCTCCTATTATCGCATACATTATCGGAGATGTATTTCTCCCGGCCAGTTTCACTCCACCAGGGTTTGATATCGTGTCAACGTTGACCGGAACACCAACCAAAAAGTCAGCCTGGGTGGTCTGGGTCCAGAAAGTGGATTGCCACGTGGAAATAAGATGCGACCCAGTAACCTGTTTAGAGGTGAAATACGCATGGGTTGTGCCAATGGTACAAAGAGAAATTACCACAAGAGTTAAGATGACAATACCGACACCTATGGTTTTCATGGTTTAATAGCTCTTTCCTCGGTTATTCCATTTCTTTCCAGAGGTCAAGCACCTCGCGTCCAATGAGAAACACTGCAGGAATCAGGAAGAACAGGATAAATCCAGGTGGTGTTTTGATGAACTGGGTGAAGAGACCAAGATACGGGATAGTGAATGCAACCACACCAACGATCTGACCAGGTGTGACAGGGTTGATATCAGAATTGCTGTTTGCATCTCCACGGGTGATGAACTGGAGTATGGGCTTGGATTCAACGTCAGCCACCCGATGTGTCGTCAGGCTCTTCTTATCGAGAGAAGAATACATAATAATATCTCCTTTTCGGATGGTATCAGGAATAACAGGGCGGATAATAACTACACTGCCTGTCTGGATGGCAGGTTCCATACTTCCTGAAATGACCACCTCAACCCTCCAGCCAAAAAAGGGGGAAATTATCGTGAATAATGATCCGGAAATAATTAAAATCAGGAGAAGAATTGCAGCTACTCTTCCTGCTCTTTTTAATTGATGTTTACCTGAGTTCAGGTTTGGGGTATCCATCTCCTTCAACCACGTCCCCTAAAATGTTTGTGTACAGTAAAATTACCTGCACAATCCAGTTTATCTTCCGTGTCGGGGGAGTTCTGGTGAGGGAGCTGCCGGTTGCGGCGTACCCTGGCTCTGTTGGGCATAAAATACAACATTGAATGTCATATTATCCGACTGCGCCCAGTTAGTGACATTTCTGTCCATCATGTAACTCTGGTTAATCTGCCATGTTGCCCCGGAGGGGATGTTACCGAGGTAAATCCACTGATCTTTTATCGCAGTGGTTTGCAGTGCCCCGGTTAAATTATGCGTCCCCGTGCTAATGGTGAAGCCGTCAGTGTCCCTGATAAGTGGCTGAAGACCCGAACCGGTGTTATTATACAGATCATAGCGGATTACACCATCGATATCAAAAGCAGTAGGTTCTAAAATCTCCGCAGAGGTATTGGATCCATTGTTCGTGACAACATTAATGGTATTCAGCCAGAGATCTGCCTGGTTCTCTCCGGTATTCTGTACGGTAACGTTACCCCAACGCCTTAATCCAGGTTTCACATCTGCAAGAGTTGCGTTGAAGGTCCCGGACCAGGGATCCTCACCATTGACGTTAATTGTAATACTTCCCGTGCTGAGCAGATTAGGGCCACTCGTTTGTGTTGAACTGAAATATGCCATGGTCCCGACACCGGTCAGGAGAGCGGTCAGCGCAATCAACAAAATGCTGATTAAGAGAACTTTTTTTGTACTCATTTCTTTTTTTTTCAGTTTAATCACCCTGCTTTTGTAAAATTTATGATAGGGAATCGAACACTTTTTCCTGAAAAAGGATAATTACCACTTTGTGGTTACGTTATATAAATTTTTTGTTCACCTGACGATAGCTCAAAATGCTTCAATACCTTGAATTTTTTTAACCTGAGACCTGGCCCAAATAATACTGTCGAATCTGCTCTCTCATGTTGTACTAGAGGCAGTGACTGAATGAACAAACCAGAGAATAGTAAAGTAAAAAATAGTACATTAAATATTTTTTGTAGTATGAATTACCATAAGATGACGTGGCCATTAATTGCTGGCATTGATTTGACCCTCAGAGCAAACCCCGTTCCCGCAAGCTGAGATGCCCTTTTTTCGAAACGATGATGTGGTCAATCAGCTGTATGCCAATAAGCGCTCCGGCGTCCCGGAGTTGGGTAGTGATGGCAATGTCCTGGCTGCTTGGCTCAAGAGATCCTGAAGGGTGATTATGGACGCAGATGATAGATGCCGCTCTGTCCGTAATTGCATCGACAAACACCTCCCGGGGGTGGACAAGACTATGATTAAGGAGACCCAGTGTTATCGTCCTGATGCCAAGCACCTCTCCTGCACCATTCAGGGTAATACAGACGAAATGTTCCTGTCGTTTGTCTTTTAAATATGCAACATGAGGAAGGATATCTTCGGGTTTTGTGACGGTGGTATCCTGACCTCCTGTTGGGAAATACCTCCGGGATAGTTCAAAGCATGCTGTGATCTGGGATGCTTTTACCGGCCCGAGTCCTTCAATTTCCTCGAGATCTTCATACCGGATCTTCTGTCTGTGCTTCTGGATGAGACCGCAGATCTCTTTTGCAAGCGTCCTGACATCCTTGTTTTTTGTTCCCCGCCCAATGATCGCCTCAATGAGTTCGGTGTCAGACAGTGCAGAAACGCCTCTTCTGACAATCTTTTCACGTGGTCTGTCCCGGACGGGAACATCTTTCATCTTTTTCATAGTGGTATTCTCGAAAGTAATGATTATTTTAATAAATTTTTCCTCGAAGAACTCCGATTTAGGGAAAAATTGGTTTCTGAAGAACCTACATAGCCCCTAATCATAATACGAGTCAGGATTATGCACGTGTCTTATCCAGATGATTCACCGAAATGGTTCCCGATAAAATATTATTGTAAAAACCCAAGGTGGGAATAATGATTAAAATTTTAATCGGGCCAGTCCTGTAAAATGCTCCAAAGATTTTGCTTTTTCTGATGGAAAAACAGGATTCCAGGACTATTCTCCGGATGCTGTTCGGAATACTCCAACGGGGGAGCTTCAAGTTTAATGAATACTTTTCCCTTCCCCCCCACGGACTTAATATCAGTTTCGGCCGATGCACCAGCAGTATCGTAGGAGGTTGCATCTACTTTTATTTTGTATCCTCCCGGGGGGAGTTTTGTCACATCGAGCATTGCATAATCTGTGTAGTGTGTGGTGACATAAAGTTCCGGCGGATGGGGATATGTGTGAGTTATGGTATCGAACAGGACCCATGGCCCATTGTCAATCTGATAAGAGACCCGTTCGGTGAGTGTTTGATTTCCCGTGTAGGTAGAATTCCACGCGACCGGCAGGAAAGCCTTGATCTCTCCGGGCTCAGTTACCCTCAGGTTTTCGATGGTTATGCTTCTGGTCCCGATCTCTGTAACATTAAGTTCGGGCACTACGGTGATGAATATCTGGGGAAGGATCATGGCATTTGTCAACCCATTGAAAATAACCGTTGAATTCTTGCCAAATACATCAATGATGCCACTTTTTTTAACTTTGAGCTGGAATGTCGCATTCCACTGCTGTTTGATTTTTAAGGTTCCGACACTGAAGTCCAGTTTATTATCGGCAGCCCAATCAGCGGACTGGTTGGTGACGTTTGTTTTTCCATCCTGCCAACCGATCTTTGTCGAAGCAGTTGGATTATAGATATAATCATATACCTCACTACCCGGTGTTGTTACACCAGTGACATTAATATTTTCAAAGTCCACCTTCAGGGCGGTGTTTACACCGGCTTCCTCCCTGATCTCTCCGAAAATAACGTCGAAATAATGGCGCATCTCGTTTGCGTCGGGCACAAAGTAGTAACGACCCGGTGATACCATTCCGTTTATTGTCTGGTTATCAATCTGGCCATATGAAGGATATCCGAGAACAAATATCTCAATCCCCTGGGATTTTGCGATGTCTGCGGCCCTCCAGGTAGCAATTTTGGCAGAATCACTCTCATCAAAGCACCCGAGATTTGCACGAGGATACCAGTCTGAAGGCCAGTAGGAGTCGGTTGCGCCAGGGGATGTAGGAGCTACCATGGTGATACCATCCCCCATAATAATCATCGCTTTAATGTGCCCGTTATCTTTGACTTTATCGAATTGCTTTATGGCCATATTGATCCCGGCAGCGTAATTGGTTCCGCCAAAATCCCTGAAATTCAGGACTTTATTCTTGAGTAGAGCCTTGTTTGCTGCAGAATTGGCTTCAATGAAATCCATCTCGAGCTTGGCATCCGAACTGGGGTTAAAATAATTATAGGCTGTACCCGGGCAAATGGTTGCATTGGGCATGGATCGGCTGGGTGTATTCCATTTGGCAGGATCCCACAGGCATTTGTCCATCGGGGCTCCTGCATATGGCTGGAAGTGTGGCAGATTATCGATTTTCTGCTGGTTCCACAGGGCAAGGGCATTGGCAGAGGCGAACGGCCCTGGTCCACCTAGTCCTGAACCTGACATATACGTGGGATTATTTCCGATGGAAACTAACGATATGAAGACCCCGGATTCTGCACTTTCAATGAAAGCTATCTCTCCCACTTTTGTCTGGGTCAGTCGTTCAGCTCCCCCCACTCCTCCTGCAAGATTTGTTACGATAACAACATCTGCAGGTCTTGGTCCGAGCGCCCACCCATCTCCTTTCAATGCGATTGAAATGTTTATCGTCTGGTTTATCCCGAGGGTATACGGGTTCACACTGGTTGTCACACTTATGTAAGGATAATTCTTCCAGGTGACAGGAACGGTTTTTATCGTCCCGTTCCATGTTGCAATCACATTACAGTGTCCCGTTGCCGTTGCATTGTAACCGGGATTTCCCCATGTAGTGAAATTACCGGGATTGAATTTTACCCTGGCATTTCCATAAACATCGGTAAGGGCACTCGTGGTCAACAGGAAAGGATTTTCTGTCACGTTATACGGTGCATCATAGGTAATATTTGCAATAGCGAAGGATACATATTCCCCTTCAACTGCATTTCCCGCGTGATCCGCAACTGTTGCGATAATATCTGACGTTACGTTTGAGGGCGGGACATCACGACTTGCCATAGTATCAGGGCTTGCCGTCAGTGCAATGATCTCCGCACCGGTATTCATAAACTCCACGACCTGGTTTAAAGTGACCGTGTTATTAGCAATGGTTGTTGCTGTGATATTTATCACACCAATTGACGATCGTGGCCCATACTGGACCAATATCTCCCCCTGATTGTTTGATTGGACCTGTCTCTCCTCTCCAAGGACAGAGGTATTTATCCATATCCATTTCTCCTTTGCCGGATTCCCGTATTGGTCAATCAGGGTGTATAATATGGTGAAATACTGTACCCCATCTGCGGGAAGGGTCGGAGGAGATCCCGATGGTGAATAAACCTGGTACATCGAAAACGGAATTCCAGTGTTGTCGGCAGTGATCCATTCGAGTTTATCCGGTATGCTTCCAAACGTATCCATCAAAATGTTATTGGGACCCGTTTTCGTGGTTAATTTTACCCTGACCGAAAGATTTCCGTTTGGATCGAGAGCTCGGGAAATATCATGTCCGCTTCCAACAAAGTTGCAGTCATCCGGCGCAGGACCGTGAACATGGAGGCTTATCATGTGATCACCTCTCCGGTTATCGATGCGGTTTCCCCAATAGTCGGTAATTGATATATTAAAGGGAACTTCAGTTGCAACTGTCCCGGAAAGCGGATAGCTGAAATAGGGATAATAAGGGCTGTCGTGATCGATATTTACCTGAAGATATCGTACTACGGTATATCCGTCAGAAATAATCAGGGCTGTAATATTGACGACTCCGCTCGTTCTGTTCACATAAAAAGTGCTTTTAGCTTCACCCAAATTATCCGTGGTGTTTGTTGAAGGGCTGACAGAACCATATATCGTATTATTAACCGCGAGCTGCACGAGTGCATTCTTTACTGCACCGGAACTCGCATTTATCGCTGTGACGGTAATTCTGGTTTGATCAACACCGTTCGCGGTAACCCACGAATCAGTGCTGGTAATGGTTGAAGCATCCGGGAGGAGTGCTGTAACTGTTCCAACAAGAAACAATAAATTAATGATAATAAAAATGCCTGCTTTTACTCTCAAATTATATCCCTGAATGAAGTTCTTATAAATAAAAGTAAATAAACACATCTATTTAATAAAACCTCAATTTTTTGTCTGAATTTCAAAATTTCACATTTTTATAATAAAAACGTGATTGTGGCAAGACCAAAATAATTTCCCTTATTTTCTGCCCCATGACGAATATTTAAGTCAGATTCTCACCATAGTTTTCCGTATGTCAACGCATGAGAATACAAAGGAAGCGTTTGCCGGAGAATCTCAGGCAAACCGCAAATATCTGGCGTTCTCTGAAAAAGCTGCTGCTGAGGGGTTCAAGAGTGTTGCAACTCTCTTCAAAGCAGCTTCAGAAGCTGAAGCAATTCATGCAAAAAAATTACTTAAAGTTCTGGTAGCAATCGATTCAACGGAAAAGAACCTTGAAGCGAGCATTGCCGGGGAGACGCATGAATTTACCCAGATGTATCCGGATTTTGTCAAGCTTGCAGAATCTGAGGGTAAAAGTGATGCCGTACTTGCGTTCACCTACGCTATGAAGGCCGAGCAGGTACATGCAAACCTTTACGCAAAAGCCCTTGCCGCAGTAAAATCCGGAAAAGATATGGGAAGGGAAAAAATTTTCCTCTGCCCTGTCTGCGGAAACATCGAGATAGCAAAACCTCCTGAAAAATGTCCGATTTGCGGTGTTTTTGGAAAACAGTTCCAGGAAATTAATCTTTAATCTGATTTTTCTCACTCATTTTTTTTAAAATTATTTTTCCCAATTGACTATTTCTGTTTTTTATTACGACGGTGGAGCCAGACCATGACGACGATAATTGCAATAAGTGTTGCCCAGGATGCAGTATAGATTACAATGCTGGGGTAATTTAGTATTGATTGGGGAGATATTCGCGGTGGTGGGGGTGTTATACTTTGAAACTGGACAGCTACCTTGACAGGAAACCTTTCCTTCCCGTCAAAATATCTGATATGCACGGTCGCATTTCCTGAAGGCACACTTCCCTTGACGGGAGCATTGTTCCTGTTGGGGAATGCGATCGAACGGGTAATCCTCCCATGTTCATCAGACAATTCAACATACCAGGCATCAGGGTTTGATATTGAATAGAAGTCCCGGGCATTCACAACGAGCGTTGAGCCCGGGGGAAGAGTAACATCCCATGTTCCGTTTTCAGTCTGGTTCGCGAAGGAAAGAACCCGTAATACCACATCATTTGGGCCGAGATTCACCCAACCCGATGTTCCAGTACAGGAGGGGGACATCTGACCGGAAATTGAAAAATTCCGGAGAGGTTCTAATGACTCCTGAGAACATCGGAACCTTTCATCCATGACCTGCCCGTAGGTTAATGCAACGGGATAAATCCTTACTTCATCAAGGGCACCATGAAAATAGTATGGGCAGTTTTTATCCGTAAGATTATAGAAGCCTGCATCAGCCCCGACCAAAATATAATTGTTGTATTCATAGTGTATCGCACCCGTTGCATTTAACTGGTTTCTGAGCACACCATCGAGATATATTTTCGATGTCTGCCCGTCATATGTTCCCGTAACCTGGTGCCACTGGTAGAGCGATATACCTTCATGCTGGACCGGTATTGAAATCTCCCCGCGTTTTTCCAGATTTAAAGTCCACCAGAGATCTCTGCCATCGTCAAATCCCAACCTGTATCCTCCGTCTTCGTATGATGAGACTAAAACCTGCGGCTCAAACGATTCCAAATAAAACCATAATGAAACTGTAATAGCATTGGTGGGATGATTCTGGGAGCTGAATGGTATTTCAAGATAATTATCCATCCCATTTAAGGACAAGGCCCTTCCACAAACCCCTCTCTCAATTCGTGATGCGCCGTAAATAGTTCCCGCGTTGCCATTACCTGATACATCAAGGGCATAATTTCCACTGCCCTCGTTGAAGTTGAAATATAACACAGGGTCATGTATGGATTCGGAATTATCGGTTTGTGCTTGTGCCCCACTTGAAATGCAAAGGAGTACCAGACAAAAAAGTGCGCAGGTTTTAAGTCTCCCTGATCCAGGCATGACGGTCATAGTATCCAGTTAAAGGTGTATTGGGGCTCGTCCAAAAAGAAAGTTGCTATGATTAAGTTGAATCATTACCATTTTCTATGTCAATAAATTTATAAGACACCACACCATTTTCGAAATGATGAGTAAAGTTACCGTCTTTTCAACAAAAAATTGTCCTTATTGCCGAATGGCAAAGGCATTCCTCGATAAACAAGGGGTCCTTTACGAAAGTATAGATGTCGGTGAAGACACCGATGCTGCAAAAAAAATGATAGAACTCTCCGGTCAGCGCGGAGTTCCGGTAATTACGGTCGACGATGAGGTGATTGTCGGGTTTGATTCACAGAGACTAAACGAGCTTTTTGGTTCCGCCTCTCCATCGGAAATTTATGATGTTCTGATTGCCGGAGCCGGGCCTGCAGGACTCACCGCAGGAGTTTATTGTGCCAGAAAAATGTTGAATACGATTATTATCAGTGAAAATATCGGAGGGCAGGCACTGGAATCATGGGCGATCGAAAATTACATGGGTTATCGCATGATCACTGGTGAAGAACTGATGAAAAAATTTGAAGATCAGGTCCGGACACTTAAAATGCGGCTTGAACTCGACCGTATCGTAAAAATCTCGAAAGAAGATGACATTTTTACCATCAGGACAATATCAGAACAAACGTTCAAGGCAAAAACCCTGATTCTTGCACAGGGAAATCGCCCGAAAAAACTTGGTATAGCAAACGAGGAACAGTTTCTTGGACACGGTCTTTCAATCTGTTCAACCTGTGATGGACCGCTCTATAAGGGAAAAAAGGTAGCTGTTGTCGGTGGCGGTAATTCCGCGTTACAGACTGCTGTGGAAATGAGTAAGTTCACACAATCTGTCACTCTCATCGTACGGAGAAGTATCAGGGCTGATCCCGTCTATGTAAAAATGCTCGAAACAAAAAAGAACATCACCCTTTACCTGTATACACAAATCACGGCTCTTCATGGTGATAAGTTCCTCTCGGGGATCACGATAAGGAACGAAAAAGGTGAAGAGCAGAAAATCGATCTTGATGGGGTTTTTGTGGAAATCGGCTGGCTGCCCAATACAGATATGCTCGATGGATTCCTTGCACTGAATGAAAAAAAGGAAATAATCGTGGATATTAACTGCCACACCAGCATGGCTGGAGTTTTTGCAGCTGGGGATATAACTTCAGTAAAAAGTAAGCAGATCATCATTGCTTCCGGAGACGGGGCAAAAGCCGCCCTTGAAGCCCATGAATATGTTCTGAAGTCAGCACCGCAATCAGGAAAATAACTAAAAAAATTTCCTGTTTTTAATGAAAAAAAGCTAGTAGTTGAAAATCAGGTCTGTTTCCTGAAATGAATTTCACGAAACAATTGCGAGATCTTTTTTCCGGTCTTTTTCTTTATACCCCTCAAGTAGTACCGTCGTTATATTTTTGACTTGTTTATCCGTGTGCCCGGCAATATGGAACTCACAGAACGGGCAGGATGAGATCACCATATCCGCTCCGGTTTTTTTAATCTCGTCTCCCCGTCGTTTGCCAAGCGCCGCTGCTTCATCGGGCAGACCGGATTTTACCCCACCTCCTGAACCGCAGCAGATGGATGGCATCTCGACAAGATCAATAACCTGTCGGATCAGCTCACGGGGCTGGTCCCGTATACCTTGCCCTCGTAGTAAGTGGCAGGGGTCATGATATGTTGCTTTTATCGGCAGCCGGGCAGGTGGTTCTATCCCATAGGTAGTCAGTACTTCAGAAATATCCATTACCGTAAATGGTGTCTTGTAATCGTTTTTTAATGTAGAGCCGCAACCAGCGCACATCGTCATAACCGTGTCTATATTACGGAACCGGAAAGCATCGATGTTGCGTTTCCTGAGTGTATCCACGAAGGAAATCTGGCCAGTACGGATAAGCGGTGAACCGCAGCAGACCTGTTCTTTTGGGATAATGACCCGGATTCCATTACGTTTCAGCACTTCGATTGCATCGAGTGCTGTTTTGGGCAGACGCATGTTGTACATACAACCTACGAAGAATCCGACTGTTGCCCTCACTTCTCCTGGTGGTTCGATTACATCTGCGTTTATGATTTCCATGAAGGTGGGTTCTATCCGTGCCAGAGAGCGACCACTATCCCTGATAAGTGCTGCTACTTCCTGGTGTCTCGGAATAGTGAACCCACGCCTGTCAGCAAGCGCACGGAGTTTTTCTATGGCTTTAGATGGAATTTCAATATCCTTAGGGCATGCCTTCCAGCAGGCCTGGCAGCTGGTGCAGGTAAAAAGTCCTTCCCTGACTGCATCGAGTATCCGGTCCCCATGATCACGTGGATCAAGAGCAAGCCGCATTTCCTGCCGCATTGCCGTCGGTCCCAGGAACTGAGTAACATCCATTGCCGGACAGACAGACACACAGCAGAGGCACTCGATACAGTCCCGCAGCGGTTTTATCATATCGATATCGGATTTTGTCGGCATCTGTATCGTGTCTGACGGTTTCAGGAAGGCGATCGTTTCAAGCGTTGGAAGAAGATCAACCACAAGATCCTTTTTTACCGGGAGGTGAAGGGGTTCGATCGTGATATTATTTTGAGACTCTTCCATGCAGGCAAGCACTGGTTCACCATTTACCCGTACCGCACAGCTTCCACATTGCCCGGAACCGCAGCTGTACCTGAATGCAAGTGTCGGATCCAGTGTATCATGAATAGCATGGAGAACATGGAGAATCCGGGCACCTTCGTTTACCCTTACGGTAAATCTGTCGAAATACGCCTCGGTGTCTTTCTCGGGATCGAAGCGGTATATTCTGGCAGTGATCTCTTTCATGCTGACCCCACATTTTTCTCTATCCCGTGTCTGGATTGCGAGATGAAGGTATGACTGAATGGCGAGTGCTGGGCATCGTATGTCTGGGAAATGTCAGTCCGAACATGCGCCCCCCGGGACTCCGTTCTGATCAGAGCACACCTGCAGATGAGCGAAGCGGTCAGGCACATGTTCCGGATGATACTGCATTCAGCAAGGTTCCGGGCAGATTCTGCCTTAATTGGAGTAAAAGACAGATTATTGGCTGTTTCAAGGGTTTTGTTGAGATCCGAGGCCTTTCGGAAGATACCTGCCCCCTGCCACATAGCCCGTTGCAGATGTGTTCGAACCTGCGCCGGGTTCTCGCTTCCGGTAAGGAATGTATCAAGGAGATCCTGTTGCTTGTTAATCTGGCCCTCATCCACCTTTTTTATCCGTTTTTCTGCTTTTCCTGCAAATTCCCCGGCCCGTTTCCCAAAGACCTGTGTCTCGGCAAGGGCATTACCCCCGAGACGGTTTGCACCATGCACACCCCCGGAAACCTCCCCGCAGGCAAAGAGTCCGGGTAGTGTTGTCCGGCACTCTGTTGATATTCGTAATCCCCCCATGATATGGTGGGCAGTGGGTGCTACTTCCATCGGCTGATTCCGGATATCCACCCCGAATTTTAAAAACTGTTCGAGCATGACTGGCAACCGGGTTTCGATTTGCTCACGGGGAAGATGCGTGACATCGAGATAAACACCGCCGTTTTTTGTACCCCGCCCGTGTTGGATTTCCGTTGCGATCGCCCGAGCAACCACATCACGGGTGGAAAGCTCCATCCGTTCGGGATCATACATTTTCATGAACCGCTCACCAATGTTATTCAGCAGGATCCCCCCCTCGCCACGAACGGCTTCGGTTATCAACCTTCCCCGTGCATCGTAGGGGAACACCGCACCGGTCGGGTGAAACTGTATCATCTCCATATCAATCACCTCGGCACCGGCACGATAACCGATGGCAAAACCGTCCCCGGTACCACTCGATGAATTTGTGGAAATGTCGTACACTTTTGTCCCCCCGCCAGTTGCAAGGATTGTGCTGTCTGCTTTTAGCACTATGAGATGGCCTTTCTCATCCAGCGCTATTGCACCAATGACCGCATCACCATTTTTCAGCAGGTCGAGGACAGTGAATTCCTGCAGCCTGGTGATCTTTGATGAGTCAAGCCGTTCGACCAGTGTAGTGATCATCTCGTGGCCGGTCCGGTCACCCGCGTAGCAGGTTCGTGGGAACCGCTGGCCACCGAATGGTCGTTGGGCAACCTCATTATTTTCAGTGAAGTCAAACACCGCTCCCCATTTGATCAGGTCCCCCATACGCAACGGGGCTTCTTTAACGAGGATATTTACCAGATCGGGATCGTTGAGGTATGCTCCCCCTTTTAGTGTGTCCTCGAAATGAATCCCGCACGAATCCTGATCCCGTAGGACTGCGTTATAGCCGCCTTCTGCCATTGTGGTACAACCCCCTTTTCCCACAATGGTCTTGGAAATAAGCACCGTATCGCCATAGTGCGATGCCTCAATGGTGGCTCTCACACCAGCACCGCCGCTCCCGATCACCAGCACATGGCAATCCACCACATCATCTGCAAGCATCTTATTATTTTGTGGATGTATAATTACATAAATAAATGGCACAGCCAAAGTGAGTGAGAAATGAGACTATTAATGAAATTCGGCGGGACTTCAGTTGCCAATGCACAATGCATCAACAATGTTGTGGATATTTTAGAAAAACATCACAAAGCCGGAGACGAACTGGCAGTTGTTGTATCCGCACAGCGTGGTGTGACCGACCAGCTCATCGAAATTACCGGCACAATCCCGACTGCTAAGGATCATTCCGATATAGCACCATTGATCCAGGCGCTGGGAAAAAGACACATGAATACCCTTGAAGGCGCTGCCCCGGATTTTATTGCAGAGACGGGTGCAGTCATCGAGGAGCGTCTCATCAGTCTCCAGAACATTCTCTTTGCCGTGTATAATCTGCGGGAACTCACTCCCCGTTCAAGAGATTATATACTTTCTTTCGGTGAGCGGTTGCTTGCTCCTGTCCTGAGTGCAGCGCTCCGCCAGCGTGGCATCCCTTCAACCGTACTGGATGGGTGTGAAGCCGGCATCCTCACGACACATCATCATGGGGAATCCACTGCACTGCCGGAAAGTGATGACAGGATAAAAAACCGGATCAGTCCGCTCATGAAAAACGAAATTCCGGTTATCCTTGGATTCATGGGCTGCACCAAAAGCGGGATTGTGACAACACTCGGGAGGAGCGGTTCGGATTACTCCGCATCTATCATTGGTGCCGGAATAGATGCAGATGAGATTTGGATATGGACGGATGTAGATGGTATAATGACCTGCGATCCAAGAGTTATTAATGATGCACGGGTCATGCCCTCTCTGTCGTATCTTGAGGTGATGGAACTCTCATACTTTGGTGCAAAAGTGATGCACCCGCGTTCCATAGAACCCGCAATGCGGAAGAACATCCTTGTTCGGGTAAAAAATACTTTTAATCCCTCTCACCCCGGCACGGTAATTGTCCGGAATGGGCAACGGGATAACCGGGTGGTTAAAGCGCTGACCTATATCGACAAAGTCGCTGCGATAAATATCAATGGTGCCCAGATGATTGGGAGGCCGGGAGTAGCCAAAGCAATTTTTACCATACTAGCAGATCATGAAGTAAACGTGATGATGATCTCGCAGGGTTCATCTGAAGCAAACATTTCGCTTATTGTTGATGAGGCGCATCTCAATGCTGCAGTACATGCACTCGCCGATCTGGTGAAGCAGGGGATCGTGCGTGAAGTTACCCACAACCACGATGTATGTGCAGTTGCTGTTATCGGTGCCGGTATGGCGGGAGCTCCGGGAACAGGAGGCAGGATCTTTACAGCCCTTGGGAAAGCAAGTGTCAATGTCATGATGATCTCACAGGGTTCATCTGAAGCGAATATCTCATTTGTGGTGAATCAGCAGGATGGTCCCCGGGCAGTACGCGTGCTCCACGACGAGTTCTGCCTCTCGGAGGAAACGGATGAGTAACAATACATACCGGGATGCGGGAGTTGACATCGATCTCGAGGCATCAGCAATAAAAGCCCTCATAAAAAATCTTACCTACAAACGAAAGGGCAGTTGCAGGATGATCGGAAGTGTGGGTCATTTTGCCGGCCTCCTCGATTTTGGCGATATGGCACTTGCACTGACTACCGACGGGGTCGGTACAAAGATGCTGGTCGCCGATCATATGCAGGACTGGAGCACAGTGGGTATCGACTGCGTTGCGATGAATGTCAATGACCTCTATGTCATGAACATGGAACCTGTCGCGTTTGTGGACTACATCGCCACTGATAAGCTCTCTGTTGAAAAGATGGCGCAAATCGGAATCGGGTTAAATGAAGGCGCCCGCCAGGCAAATATCGATATTGTTGGTGGCGAAACAGCGTCTCTGCGAGGTCTCGTCAATGGTCTTGATCTCGCAGGCACGTGTCTGGGCATGCAGAAAAAGGATAAAATTATCAGCGGAGATACCATTCGGCCGGGTGACACAATCATTGGGATCCCTTCAACCGGAGTCCACAGTAACGGACTTTCCCTTGCCCGGACGGTTGTTGAAAAATACACAAGTTACAATGAACAACTGAAGAATGGCAGGACACTTGGTGAGGAACTCCTCACACCCACCCGGATCTACCATGAAAGCCTGCATGTGGTCTCTGCGTGTACTGTACATGGCATGTGCCATATCACCGGTGGCGGATTGCTCAATTTCAAGAGACTCAGCCCGTATGGGTTCCAGTTCAATACACCCCTGACTCCTCCGGAAATCTTTTCATGGATTCAGGAGTCCGGGGATATCTCAATCGTTGAGATGTTCCGAACGTTCAACATGGGTATGGGGTATGCCTACGTCGTACCTGAAAAGAGTGTCGCGTGCATCCAGAAGATGGTGAAAGGCGCAAAAGTTGTTGGCGAAGTTGTGGAAGAGCCTGGCGTGAGGCTGAATGATATCGAGATAGTGTAAATAATAAAAAAATTCTATTCCAGCCCGCATTCCGGCTCCGGAATATAAGACTCTTTTTTTGCTTTATCAGAAACAATTGCGCTGTTTCCCGAGGGATCTTCTAGAATGAGCGTGATGGGAAATGATCCGCACTTTACCTCTGCAATCCGGTCAAGCAGGAGCCGGGCATTCTCCTGTTCCTCATCGTTCCCCCAGTTCAGCGCACCCTTCACGATTTTCTCTATCCGGTCGAGAACCCCCTCGACGTTGGATATGAAGCCCTCGCATGCAGGACCGGGATCAATCCGGACGCCCAGTTCGGGAACCTCAAGGCTTGCGCTCATACTTCTGATGATGCGGATCGAAAGATCTTCTCCCGCTTTAACTATCATCTCATAACGGACAGGTTCTTTTTCCGTGAGGATCTGGGTGTTCACATACTTGTAACCGCATGAACTACATATAGCAGAGATGATGAGAATATCAGAAAAATAAGGGATATTTTCTGTGTGATAAATATATTCGATTTCAGTATTGCAATAAGGACAAGGGCCAGGGACGACAGTTCGCAACTTTAAGCTCCACCGATCTTGTCGCGGGAAATTTTTACCGACATCGGGGTGAGTACTACATATCTCTGGTCCCCAAGACCGATGATGTCACCATTGACATCCTTTGCTACCTCTTTTAGGTCTTTTAAAACCCTTTCGTAGGAAATCTTGTCCATTTTAAGCCGGGAAATATCAACAATTACAATGTTACCGCTGTATACTTCATCCTTTACCCGCGGAGTATCTTTGAGATCAGTAATAGTGGCGATCTTTACAAGCAGTGCAGGGGCAGATCCGCCATGCTCTTCATAGGATGCAAGATCGAGCTCCATATAATCGTCGTCGGAATGCGAGGAACTCTTTCCAAGAAGTGTGTCAATGATTTTAACCATAAAAAAACTGTATGATGAAACTTATTTAATAGTATCTATTTAGAAAGCACATATCAGGTTTTTTTCAGTATAAAATAGAGAAAAAGACCGGTTTTCCGCACAATCAATGCGGAGCCATTGATGTTAGATTTCTATGTTCCATATCTCGTCGCTGACGTGATGAAAATTTTTACACATCTTTCCAGAAATTCTGGCACGCATATCGGGCGCATCCAGGAGCGCTATTCCGATCGCAAGTGGTTTACCATGCCGCTCATCAACGATCTGAACCGGTGCTTCGGCTTTTACATCATCCGTAACAGAAACAATACCTGGCCGCATAACATCTGCACCATTGACTACATAGGGTATTGCGCCCGCATCCACCACGATCCTGCGGTTTGGAAACGGGAACTGAATGGCACCCTTAAGTGTAGGGAATACCCAGTCGCCCGTATCCATCAGGAGTGGTTTTTTGTTAACCATGAACAACGAAACATCGGCGTTGGTCTCAAGTACTTCAATCATATCCGCATGAAAAAATTTTGCTGAATCTCCGATTTGATCAAAAAGCCGGGACAAGAGATCCTGAGCCTGGCTCTTCCGGATGGAATGGCGTTTTTTTACAACAATTTTTTTCATCGTTACAGTTCCTACATTCTTATCTCCCGCTTAAAAATAATTTGTATCGGAAAAGTTTCATGGAACAGGGGATTTTTTATCCATTATTCTGATTCGGAAAAATTATTAGCTGATGCAGATCTACGGTATGTTTAAGTAAGCAGCTCACACACATATATTACTCCAGAGCGATGGTAGCAGGGTATTATTATGACCAAAAGGCCGTTGGATATTTTGGATCAGGTGCTGAACCGTCAACCCGTTATTGTATCTCTCAAAGGTGGCAGAGAAATACGGGGGATTCTCCAAGGATATGACGTTCATATGAACCTCGTACTCGATAAAGCAGAAGATGTGGAGAATGGACAGGTACAGAAGGTAGGTACGCTCATCGTCCGTGGGGATAATGTTATCTATATATCCCCCTCACTGGAACAATAAGGTGAAGTAACATGTCAAAAGGTACTCCGTCAATGGGAAAGATGAACAAGTTCACCCATATCGCCTGTCGGCGCTGTGGGAAGATCTCGTTCCACGCCCAAAAGAAAGTCTGCTCTGCCTGCGGTTTTGGCAGAAGCACAAAAATGAGCAGCTATAAGTGGCACACAAAGCGACCAAAAATCCCAACACATTAAGAGATTTATCATGTGTGGTATCGTTGGCATCGTGGATGCTGGCGGTGCATCCATCCAGCTCTATTATGCCCTGTATGCTCTCCAGCACCGTGGCCAGGAAAGCGCCGGCATATCAACATATGACGGCATAAATCTTCAAAAATTCAAAGGGGCAGGGCTTGTTGCCGACGTATTTTCTCCGACTGTTTTATGTGATCTGAAGGGTAATGCGGGGATCGGACATGTCCGCTACCCGACAACGGGTTCGAACCTTCCGGAGAACATCCAGCCTTTGAATTTTCAGTTCAAAGATCACCTCATCTCCATCGCCCATAACGGGAACCTCGTCAATACCTGCGAACTCCGCTCCGCGTTTGAAGAGGCCGGGCAGATCTTCACAACAACGACGGATACGGAGATCATAGCAAAGATCCTGATGGACGAGATCAGCAGTTCTAACTGCGTGGAAGATGCGGTCAAGATCTGCATGCAGAAAACCCGTGGCTCCTATTCTGTCGTGATGATGATTGACGGGATCATCTACGCGTTCCGTGACCCATTAGGCATAAAGCCATTTTGTATCGCCAAGACGGAAAATGGTTACCTGGTCGCCTCAGAGAGTGTAGCAGCCGATGCCCTGAATGCAAAGTTTCTCCGCGATGTTTTTCCTGGCGAGTTGATCCGGATCGATTCCGAAGGGATCAAATGCACCCGGATAGCGGTTCCCGGGAAGCGTGCTCACTGCATCTTCGAGTATATCTATTTTGCACGGGCTGACTCCATTATCGACGGTGTTCTTGTCTACGATGTGCGCCGGAAAATAGGGCAGAAGCTCTACGAGGAGGACCCGGTAAGGGCGGATTCCGTCTGCTCGGTCCCTGATTCCGGAACTGCCTATGCCATTGGGTATGCAGAAGGTTCTAAAATTCCGTTTGTCGAGTCCCTGATGAAGAACCGGTACAGTGGGCGCACGTTCATTATGCCCTCCCAGAAAGAACGGGAGAAGGCCGTCCGGCTCAAGCTCAACCCAATTCCGGCACACCTGAAGGATAAATCAATCGTTCTGGTTGACGACAGCATTGTCCGCGGGACAACGTCAAGGCGGATTATCGAGACGATGCGGGAAGCTGGTGCCCGGGAGATACATATGCGCATCGGGTCACCGGCCATCAAGGCACCCTGTTATCTGGGTGTAGATATGCCCACCAGAGAAGAGTTGATCGCTAGTAACCGGATCGAAGAAGAGGTCAGGCACAAGATCACCGCGACCACACTCCACCACATCTCCCTCGGTGCACTCATTGAAGCAATTGGTATCGATCGCGAGGATTTATGTACCGGGTGTCTGACGGGGTGCTATCCCTTAGCTATCGAAGGTGAACATGCAAAGATGCATCAGGTCGATTTTGTAGATGCGACATACCAGGCAAAACTGGGGTCATTTGAGGCCGAGAGTACGTGAACAGGATTTGGCATACGAATTTCTTTTCTTTAAAAACCGATTCTGAAGGCATGTAAATCATTTTTTCAATCTCTGCAACAAAACGATAAGAAATCTCACTCCGGTGTAGTGGATAAGAAAGGATAGCTATGGAGCACATAAAAAACGCCTTCGATAACATCGCTGCAGAATATGACTCCCAGCGCCAGTATGTCATCCCGGAGATGGACGAGTACTATGGTGCTGCAGTCTGGGCAGCGGAGTCACCTGAGAACAACCCTGCAATTCTCGATATAGGTGCTGGAGCGGGACTGTTGAGCGCACTGATGCTGCAGAAATTCCCGGGAGCAACCCTGACACTGCTGGATATTTCAGAGAATATGCTTGCGGTGGCCCGGCAGCGATTTTCTGGCCGAAAGAACATCAGGTATATAGTCAATGATTACAGCAGGGCGGAGCTGGAAGGGCCGTATGATATCGTTTGTTCCGCGCTCTCTATCCACCATCTCGCCACTGAGGACAAATTCAAACTCTTCGAAAAGATATATTCCGCTCTGAAGCCAGGTTGCATGTTCATCAATGCAGACCAGGCAGATGGGGAGACCTTCTATTTCCGGCAGCGTTACCTTGATTACTGGAACCAGTTTTTAAAGAGCGGCCCATTGAACGAGCAAGTACATATTGAAATCCTCAACCGGCGCGACATCCTGGACCGGAACGAAAAACTGTCCGTACAGATGCAGTGGCTTAAGGAGTGCGGTTTTTATGAGGTTGATGTGGTTTTCAAAAATCGGATATTCATCGTGACTGTCGCGCGAAAGGCATAAATTCCTGTTAATCCACGTTATCCCCCTCATAAGTTATTGAACGTACAATAAGGGAACAGTATGAGATCCGCAAAGGCGCGCCCGGCTTGCCGGAATCGGTGCTGGCTTCTGCCACGGTTGGTGAGGAGAATCTTCACTGGTTTTCCACAACCAATGCTTGTTTTTTTGGCTGTTTGAACACATTGCAAAATCTCATGCTAGTCCGGGGATCTGATTTAAAGACTGCATTAGATAATGACACCGACACAAAGAACGGTAATCAAACAGATTTTTAAAAGAACCAGTAGCGAGGGATGGATTTGAACCATCGATCTACGGGTTATGAGCCCGTCGGGATATCCTGACTACCCTACCTCGCTTCTCTAATCAGGATAATATTATTGTCGGGGTGCGCTGATATACTTTACCCAATTTGACTGTTACAGAATCATAGTGGGGAGATTTAATTACTCTTTTACCCAGAGAGAATTATGGATGACGAAATCAGGCAGATACGGGAGAAGCGGGTACAGGAACTGAAAGAAAGAATGAAACACACGGTCAAAGCAGAGGTTACTCATGTTGATGAGATCCATTTTCAGGAATTCATCAAGACGCATACCTTTGTGGTTCTGGATTTCTGGGCTGAATGGTGCGCCCCATGCCGCCGGGTGGGAATCGTCCTTGAAGAACTGTCTAAAGAGTTTTCCGGGAAGGTTACCTTCGGCAAGTGTAATACAGAAGATAACCGGCTTCTCGCAATGCAGTTCAACATTACCGCAATACCCTCAATAATGCTATTTTCGCATGGCCAGCTGGTGGACCGGATTATCGGGGCCTATCCAAAAGAGGCACTCCGGGAAAAAATTGTCAGGAAATTTAATATAAAATAAAAAAAATTCAGCGAAAAAAACAGGATTAATCTATCCGCGTGCGTTCAGTTTTGCGGCCATAATGAAATCGTTTAACGTCAATCCCCCGGCAGGATACGTGTAATAGGAGATCTCGACGAATTTTGATTCTTTCATGCATATATCCGGAATATGACCATCATCGGTGGAAAGAGCTATAACCTCATTAAAAAACACAACGCACTGGCCGCAGTTATCGAACTCATAAATCCTGGTCAGGTGACCATTGTCGAGCGACCATCCGGGCACTTCACTGAGGAGCTCAAATATCTCCTTTCTTGTTAATGGCGGAGATCCCGCTCTATAGGAGGTGCATTTTTTCTGTGCGAGTTCCATGGTTATTTCTCGTTTTTATGAACAAAAAAAGTTTCTCTTGAGCAGATGGCCATTTTTCCACCTGCTTGTTATATGTCATGGATTGTACGGAATATCCGGCAGTCGTGGCAGAGTCAGATGGTTTCTGCCTGTCAGTTTGCGACGGTAAAAGTATCATAATTACTGCTGAAATCAATAAAACGATAATAATCGGATCGATAACTGTCACCGGAAGTGGCAGAAATCCCGGTATGCCAAATACCAGGTGGCAGAGGCCGAATGGTTTTGATTCCATTATAGGTAAAAAGCTGCCCGGAGGTGCCAGGAAACATAACCGGATACCACACTCCAGAGTGTCGTTTTTGTCGAGGGATTCCTCGCAAATTTATGGCAGCGGATATCGGGAGGAATGCTGCGGCACAGATACAGGTTCGCATCTGATTGTTAATCCTAGCAACTCTGAATGAACCAAGCTTACCCAAAAAGACCATAATGCGTAAGGCACTACGTTCTACTGAAAACGTGTCATCAGTATTTTCAACTCTCCACGAATCCCTCCAGCAGGTGCTTGCACAAAGACTGGATTGGACTGAGCTCCGTGATGTGCAGGAGCGGACATATTCAGCGGTAGTGAGAGGAAACGATGTACTCGTTATTGCACCAACAGCAGGCGGTAAGTCAGAGGCAGCACTCATCCCTGTCATCGATGATATCCTTAAAAATGGCAGAATGGGCGTTACCTGCCTCTATATCTCTCCTTTAAAAGCGCTGATCAATGATCAGGAAGAACGTTTCAGGTTGTTTTGCACTCCTACATTATTATCCGTCATGAAATGGCATGGGGATGTCCCAAAGGGAGATCGCACCTGGAAAGTGGGGGAACCCCCCCATTTTCTGATGATTACTCCTGAATCGCTTGAAGTTCTGCTCCAGGAAAAAAAGTTATCCCCGGATCTTCGGACAGTCAGGACCATCATTATTGACGAACTCCATGCGTTTGTTGAGTCAGAGCGAGGTGTACATCTTAAGGTGTTGCTCAACCGGATGGATCGTATCGCTCAAAGACCCGTTCAGCGGATCGGACTTTCAGCAACAGCGGGAAATCCTGAAGAAGTGCTGGAATGGCTGTCTGATAACCGGCATAGTACAGAACTTGTTATGGTCCTCCCCCCCTCAAAAGAGAAACAGTTCCTTTTTATTGTTGAGCCTGAAGAATCAGAACGGATCGATTCTCTTGTACGGATTGTGAATCAGAAGAAGGCGCTCGTCTTTGTCAACAGCAGGAGCGTTGCAGAGAGACTTATGAAGGCAAGTGCCGGAAGGATACGAAATCTTCACATACATCACTCTTCACTCTCTGCAACAACCCGAAAATCGTCAGAAGAAGCATTCTTTTCACCGGGAGGTGCATGCATCATCTGCACCAGCACGCTGGAACTAGGGATCGATATTGGCGACCTTGATGTGGTGGTACAGGTTGGTCCTCCAAATTCTGTCTCTTCTTTTCTCCAGCGTATGGGACGAACCGGGCGGCGGGGAAAATCCGCGTATGTAGCCTGGGTGCTCCAGAACCCATGTGAGCTGCTATGCAGCCTTGCAATCATAGAATGCGCTCTCAGGAAAGAAGTAGAAAATCTCACCCCCCCTAAAAAACCTTACAACGTCCTGCTCCAGCAGATTTTTCTGTATTTATACAACCATTCCCGGGCAAGCCGCAAACAGATAGCAGCATCAATACTCTCCTATCCGGCATTCCAAGATATTGAACCTGAAATTCTTGATCGGATCATTTCCCATCTGATTACCTCTGATTTCGCCACTACCGATGGTGAGATCGTGATGCTGGGAACCGAGGCTGAGCGGGTATTCGGGCGTTCGAACTGGAAGGATCTCTATTCAGTGATCAGCGGTGGCGGGGAGTACCGTGCCATGACTCCTGATGGAGAGATTGTGGGAAAACTCGATGCACGGTTTGTTAACAGCAAAAACTCAGAAGAAATTTCGCTCGGCGGACGCACCTGGTCTATGGTGAAGTGTGACGAAGGACATAATATTGTGGTCGTGGTACCAAGCGGATCAGACACTTCCCGCATTTTCTGGACCAGTGCCGGTGAAAGTGGCTTTTCACCCCTTGTGTGCCAGATGGTACAGAGAATATGTGCACGGGGGGAATCAGCGCTTCCGCTGGGTGAGCATGAGCAGGATGTAATGCAATCCGTACTCGCAAAGATTCCGGAATGTCTCGGCGAGGAGGGATTGTATGTTATCGAAAAGACAGGTAAAAGAGGACTTGAGGTTCTCATATTCTCTTTTTCCGGAAGCAGGTTTAACCGGTTGCTTTCGCTCCTTCTTAAGGATCGACTCGGTGGTAAAGCTCAGGTAAAGTACACTGATTTTAGTATCAAAATAATACGTGCTGGAAAAAAAGGTATTGGGCAACGCGTCCTCCATGTATTAAAAGAAATCCAGAAGATGGAGAAGGATGAAATAGCGGCAGTTCTCCCAATGCCCCAGGCAGAGAGCTGGAAATTTGCCCGTGCTCTGCCGGCGGCGCTCCTTTCTGATCTGTCCTTGTCTGACCACTATCATGTTGAGGAATTCATGGATGTTATGAAGCACGTACCGGTTTTGATCCTGGATTCTGACCCGTGTATCCACTATCCTGATGAAGAATAAGATTACCCGTATACATGCACATTGCCAAAAGCATCGGATATTATATAGAAAACAGGGAAAATTAAACTATGAAATACGGTCTCATTCTTCTTGCCATTACCATCATTCTTGTTGGTGTCTGTGGATGCACCCAGACACCGACACCCTCCCCAGTAAACGTGACTTCACCTCTCCTCACCACAGAGTCGCCAACGGTTGTTATAACAGCAACCCTGCAAAAGACACCTATGGTATCTGACAATACCATCAGGATCAAAAAGTTAGCGTTCGATCCCGCTAATATTACCGTCAAAGTGGGATCAACCGTGCGCTGGGTGAATCAGGATTCGGTTCCGCACAGGATAATGTTTGCGGATGGGACATATTCACAGACGCTTGCGGCTTCGGATTCCTGGAGCAGGAAAATTGACTCGCAGGGTACCTATAATTATATCTGTTCAATTCACCCGGAAATGCATGGAACTGTTATTGTAGAATGAATAAAAAAGTCAGAGAAAAAAATTATAACCCGGCTATCCGGAGCATTGCACCGAGAAGAATCCCGAACATAGAAGTGGAAGCGGATAACATACCCAGAAGAATATACCCGGCTATTAATCCAATTTTCAGAGGAATATAGGTGCGGTTCAGATTAAGCCTTCGTACCACACGAAATGTTTTTGTTTCTGGTGAAATCTGTGGTTTATTTTTCTTAATCCGTATCATAGTGTTCTCCATGCTGACCAGGGATTTTCTATAACAATTCCGGTGCTGCCGCTTCACTTTTTAAATAATTGAATGGTGCGTAGTATGTTGTATTATGAATAGGTATTATATATAATTTTTTTCTGCAATAAAAATAAAAAATCTTATAATTTCTCTTATTTTTGAGAAACAGCCAAAATAAATCGGGTATTTTTAAAAATCGCAACGCACCGGGCACTTATTAGATTCATGTCCCCCAAAATCTTCTGAAATATGTTCAGTGCGCAGGGAATAATAAATGATTGCAGGAAATGAAAAATTAAACCAGAAATAACGAAATGGGAATAAATACCGGTAAAAAATAAGAATACGCCGAGGGGGAGCGTCGGTAAAGGTGGTACCGAATCCTGACATTTATTTATAAAGGGGTCGAACGCACCCCTTATTCAGATGCAGCAGAAACAACCCGCGCCACCCGACCCCAACACCTCAAATCGCTTCTATCAAGCAGATGAAACGCATCTGGAATACATTCGGACACTTCTCTATCGAGCCCGCAATGGCATACCAACTAAAAAGACAAATGTTATGCTTCCTTCAATATCAGAAGACGATGTTGCCCTTCTCAAGGAGTTTCTTGCTGAGATCCAGGCAACGGAGCACATCACGGTAAAACGTGTTTATAAATATGCGTATATTATGGTTCACTGGCGGGAATACATAGGTGAATACCGTCTGAACACAATAGCCGATCTCCATGCCGGAATCAATGCGATACAAGTCTCTCGTGACAGGTCCGGCAATCCCCGTTATGCGAAACACACCCTGGCCGACTATGTTGGTTTCATAAAAAGATTCTACCTTTGGTTGTCGGAAAATGGCTATACTGCAATACAGGAAAAGAAAATCAGTAAAATCCGGCCCCCTACCACGCCCCTTATGACCAAAACCGCAGAGATGCTCGTATCAGAAAATGATGTGCTGAAGATGATCGAAGCCTGCCAGAATTCCAGGGACCGTGCACTTATCAGCCTGATATATGAAAGTGGTTGCCGCGTCGGTGAAATTGGCAATCTGCGTTGGGGGCAAGTCCAGTTTAACGACTGGAATGTCGCAATTAACGTCGACAACAAGACCGGAAAACCCCGGTATATCCCCCTTGTGGCGACCCGTCCTTACCTTGCACAATGGAAAAATGACTATCCTTTACCAATACTAAACGATGGTTTTGTTTTTCTGACTGCGGGCAAACACGAACAACTAAAATACCGGGGGACTGTCAAACAATTCGAAAAGATAGCCCGACGAGCTGGTATAACGAAGCATTGCACTTTTCATATATTTCGCCATTCCAGAATAACCCACCTCATCCAGAAGGGTTTCGGCGAGTCTAAAATTAAATTAATGATGTGGGGGAGCCTCGATTCTGAAATGTTCAAGGCATACGCTCACCTGACAAATGCTGACATTGACAATGAGGTAGCTAAACAGGCTGGAATAATCTTACCCGATCAGAGAAAGAAGACTGACTGCCTTGAACCCCGTCAGTGTCCGGGATGCTATACTATCAATGCTCCTACACAGCATTTTTGCGGCAATTGTGGGACTGAGCTGACCGAAACGGCAAAGAATGAACTGAGGTCCGCAAAGAGCCAGCTGAATACGCTTCTAGCATCACCTCAGGGTATAGCAGAAACCATTGCATGCCTTCAGCAGATACAGAAAGAACAGTCCTATGGACGCACGGTGGTTGCAGAGTAAATATCTGCGGAACAGAGTGTCTTTGAGTATCTATATTTCTAGATAAATAACCATTTAAATCTCCTCTTTTGTCAATTCCTGACCATAAAACATTGCAATAGTGACATCCACTTATATGCAAAGATTCAATATTTATATGTATGACCGAACAACGGCATACAGCGGCTGAAGCAGCCAAATTGCGGATACTCGGTATTACCGAGCACCGTTGGATAGCAAACCTCGAAAGCATTGCCCGTCACGCAGGAATCTGCAGGCTGACAGCGGAAAAATACCTGAACCAACTCATTGAGGAAGGTAAAGTCAGAGAGATGCGGGTAGGGAATAATCGACTTTTTGTCAGGGAGACAGGGGGTGATTCATGATGGCAACTGCCGATCATTCCCAATCCCAATCTAAGAATGGGATAATTGACGGATTTACCATTCACCAGGATACCCTGGATCAACTGGATGCCGTTCTCAAAGCCATTGCGATCAATCTTATCCGGCAAAGACGCTGGATTCTGATACCGTGAGGAGGCTGATGAAAAATGGCAAATAATTCGAATGGTAAGGTTTCCCCACTCATTCCACCATGGAGACCTCGCCCTAATCCGTGCCCAGCACCTTTCGATGTGGAGGCACTGCATGACAAGTGATACCTGCTCAGTTATATATGCCCGTCACTTCCCCGAAGAAATTCGGGATCTCCCTCACTGGGTGATGTGGAAATACCAGGAACGGGGAGGTAAACTTACAAAAGTGCCGTACTCCCCCAAAGGGGGTATGGCAAAAGCCAATGACCCCTCTTCCTGGGGAGATTTCTCTGTTACGATCAACACGAGGAACAACGACGGTTTCGATGGTGTGGGATTTGAACTCACCGCTCCGTACGTCGGTATTGATTTCGATCATGTCCGGGATCCTGTGACTGGCATTATTGATCCTGAATCCTTGGCTGAAATCAAAGCACTCAACAGCTACACCGAAATCTCGCCTTCCGGAACAGGCATCCATGTTATCGTAAAAGGTACAATCCCCGGCAAACGGTGTAAAAAAGGTGACCGTGAGATGTATGACAACGCCCGGTTCCTCACGATGACATCCCATATATTGCCGGAGTTCCCTGTGGTCATTAGCGATTCACAACCGGCAATCAACACTCTTTACGAGAAGTGGTTTGGCAAAGATCCTGCCCCCTCAAAAGACATGGTTGTAATAACGGAATTACCCGATGACCAGATCATAAAGCAATGTAAAACCTCTCACGGAGACAGATTCACGAAATTATGGTCAGGGGATATTTCTGATTACGTTTCACAATCAGAGGCGGACCTTGCACTCTGCGCCGTAATTGCGGGCCAAGGTTGCGATGCCGCACAGATTGACCGGATATTCCGAAAGTCCCAACTCATCAGAGAGAAATGGGATAAATTCCGCGGAGAACGCACCTATGGTCAAGTAACTGTGCTGGCAGCACTCAAAAGGGCTAAAAAGAAAGGGCAGACCTCGAAAAGCAAGAACCAGGATCCGGAAGAGCCCCGTAAAGACCTGCTCTACTTTGAAATGGACAATAAATTATTCCTCGGGACAATCACGCCATTCGATACATTCCAGTTCGTCCACGTCGAAGATGGCACACTCGTTTTCGATGATATGGTTGTCGGGAGAGATGGGATTCCAGTATATGTCCGTGGCCTTGATCGCCACAAGAACACCGGGGAACTCGTCAGAATAGTTGGGTACCCACGGACTGACAAACTGGAAGGAAACGCCCCAATAACACCACAGGAATTGTATCAGAGAATCAATTCCCATCTGCATCGTTACATCGACGTACCGGAAACCGACCGTGAGATGTTTGTCTACTATACCCTGTATTCCTGGTTCTCGATGAAATGCCATACGGCCCTTTACCTTCGGTTGCTTGCCGATACCGGAAAAGGCAAAACACGGATCTTACAGGCAATTTCCGATCTCTGCTTCTATCCCATCACGGTATCAGGTGCAAGTTCATACTCCGGGATCATGCGTACGAATGAACGCTACCACGGAACGCTGAAAATCGATGAATCGGATTTGAGTGGCGGAGCCAGCAACCCTCTGATCAAGTATCTCAACCTCGGGTTCGAAAAAGGCCAGCTGTATTGCCTTACCGATAAAAACGACCCGGACAAGCAGGATTATTTCGACCCCTTCGGTCCCAAAGTGATCGCAATGCGCGAACCGTTCGGGGATAATGCCACTGAGGCACGGTGCCTCTCATTTACCCCATCGGAGACAACAAGGACTGATATTCCCGTCGAACTGAACAAAGAATATTACGCAAGTGTGGATGACCTGCGGGCATCGATAGCTTTGCTGGCACTCCACAACTGGGAGACCATCGATGGAGAAAAACTCCTCGACTGTGGAGATATGGCCCTGGAACCACGGATGAAGCAGATGTCCAGGCCTCTGTCCCTTGTTCTGCAGTTATTCCCAGATGGACGAGACCGGTTCAAAACCTATCTGACTGCACGGCAAAAAGAAGTGAAAAATGTCCGTGCACAGTCATGGGACGGGCAATTGTTCAACTATGTGGCCGCATTGGCAACCGGTGATGAAACCCCCAACACGCATTCAGAATTCCAAAAATATTACCAGGATGGCCAGATACAGGCAGTCACCGGTGCAATGGTAGCAGAGGCATTCAAATCCAAACCAAATTCTGTGACGCGGGCACTTACCGGCATCGGTTTCGTCGTTGAACCTGACAAGATCTTTGTTGGTCAGGACAATGAAAGACGAAAATTATCCATCAAGAAATATGTCGTGCCGGATTCTCGACGGTGGCGGGAGATCATTCAACGCTACGCGAGCTACGATCTTGCACTCAGCCTGGAGTCATGCCCGGAAGTATTGCGTGGAAAGAAGTGGACTTATGGACCAACTGGCAGTGAGAGCAATGATCCCTTTGCTTCATTCACTCAAAAAATTCCAGTGTGTGGCAATCAAAGTGTAGAATCCGTAGAATCTGTTCCTTCTGATGCTGAAAATTCCGAAAAGGATACAGTATCTACACTTTCTACAGTTTCATGCGAACACAAGGCTAGCAAGGATGCAGATTCGAGGTTACAGGCCTTTGGACTGAACCGGATGCCTGATCATACTGAATACCGAAGGCTCGAAACCCCGAAGATCGGCAGCTGCATTGTGAAAGGTTGCGGCAATCCGATGGAATGGGAGGACCACCAGGGACTGAATTATCTGTGCGATGAACATTTCCAGATGATCAAGAAGGAAGCAATTGTTCCAAAAGAGGGGGGCGATCTTAAATAACCATCACCCCCGACTTTTTTCACCATAATCCAACATTCAAACGCAGCATTGTGGTACATATTTGATTGTAATGTTATAAGGTTTGAAAATTCTATGTATAATATAAAAAACAGTTTATATTATTATAAAATCATTTAAATGAGTTCCATTAAGATCAATTTTAGTCAATTTGAATAAATTCATCATAAATGTTCAGTTTACATTAAGATATCCTTGTTAAAACTCTCTTTTTTATCAAGTGCGTAACCAAATGACACTCCAGGGATCGCATGTAAAAGTACGTTTGCAAAAAGGGGGTCGGGGGGGGTGTTTTTAGGCGTTGGAACCTCTGCGAACGTATGTTGATATTCAGATCATTGTCAATTAAACCGTTTGAGGGGGGTCCTTCTTTTAGGAGGGAATCTTTTTCGTTCAATTCTAGATTTCGACGCAATTCCGACGGATCGACAATTATATAAATCTAGAAATTCAATTATAAATTATTGTGGAAACTGTTTACCAAATTTCTACAAACACAATACACACAAAAACACTCAGTGAGTTATCTTCCTCATTGAAGAGAGGAATCTCTTCCTATGGAGTTAAAGGTAACGACCTGACTGTTCGCCTCATCAATGTCCGTGACATCCAGAACGGTACTATCATCACCGAGACGGTGGAGCAGGTCACGGTCAAGAACACCATGGCAGTGCACACATCCCGATTAGTTCCCGGGGACCTGCTTGTAATCGCAAAGGGTCCCAATTTCCGTGCTGCAGTTGCAGGTGAGGCCCACCGTGACTTCACCTACAGTACTAACCTGATCGGGCTTTCCCTGGTGGGTGAAGTAATTCCCGGGTATGTCGCAGCCTACCTCAACAGTCAGTCTGGACAAAAAAAGATCCAAGCCCGTGCTGCAGGGGCAAGCATTCAGGGACTCACTGCCCAGTCACTTCTCGAGATCCCCATACCACTCCCCCCTCTCGATGTACAAAAAAGACTGGCTGATTACACCGATTATCACCGGCAATATGTCGAACTGATGAATCAAGAAATTGCATTACGCACCGCTATCCGGGACGCTCTCATGCAGAATATTGTGGAGTAATTACTATGGCAAAATTAACTGTTGAAGAACTTGAAAACAAAGTCTGGCAGGCAGCAGATATTCTCCGTGGATCAATCGATTCGTCGGATTACAAGGATTACATCTTCGGGTTACTTTTCCTAAAACGATTGTCTGATGTCTTTGAGGAAGAGGCAGAGAGGATCGAACAGGAAACAGGGAACAAAGACCTTGCCTGGAACGACCCGGACGAACACCAGTTCTTCGTCCCGGAACGTGCCCGCTGGGAAAACCTCCGGAAAGCAACAACCCTGATTGGTGCTACCCTCAATAAAGCCAGTGGCGAACTGGAAGACAAGAACCGGCTGTTGGAAGGTGTACTCGCCGCAATCGACTTCAACTCTAACAAACTCGGTGAAACAACCCAACGGGACCGGACCCTGCAGTCTTTGATCACCCACTTCTCCACAATTCCTCTGAAAAACAGCGATCTCGCGGAACCCGATATGCTTGGCCGGGTCTACGAATATCTCATCGAAAAGTTTGCAGACGACGCCGGGAAGAAAGGGGGAGAATTTTACACACCCCGTAAGGTCGTGCAACTCATCGTCGGCGTCCTCGAACCCAAAGAGGGAATGCGTATCTGTGACCCGACCTGTGGATCGGGAGGTATGCTCATCGAGTGCGCCCATTTTGTTGAGAATCACAGCGGTAATCCCAAGAACCTGTCCCTGTTTGGTCAGGAGAAAAATATCAGCACCTGGGGTATCTGTAAGATGAATATGCTCCTTCATGGGTTTCCCGATGCCGATATCCGCAAGGGTGACACCATCCGTGATCCGAAATTACTCGTCGATGACCAACTGATGCTTTTCGACAGGGTCATCGCAAATCCGCCGTTTTCTCTGGACCAGTGGGGCGTTGAAAAAGCCGAGAATGATGGGTTCGGTCGGTTCCGGTACGGGATTCCGCCCAAGTCGAAAGGCGATTTCGCCTTCGTGGAACACATGATCGCTGTGCTCAACATGGAAGGCAAGCTTGGTGTGGTAGTGCCCCATGGGGTGCTCTTCCGTGGTGGTGCAGAGGGAAAGATCCGGACCAACATTCTTTCAGAAGATATTGTTGATGCGGTCATCGGGCTCCCGTCCAACCTCTTTTATGGGACCGGCATTCCTGCGGCAGTACTGATTATTAACAAAAACAAACCACAGCAGCGCCGTGGCAAGGTTCTCTTTATTGATGCATCACTAGAGTATCAAGCCGCAAAGAACCAGAACTATCTACGGGATCAGGACATTGAGAAGATTGTCGGGGCATACATCGGATACCGGGACATTGAAAAATACTGTCGTGTTGTTCCCCTCTCCGAGATTAAAGAAAACGACTATAATCTGAATATTTCACGGTATGTCGACACAGCTCCCGAAACGGTGCAGATCGATGTGAAGGCGGCATTGAAGGAACTGCACGAGATTGAGAAACGCCGGGATGAGGTCGTACAGAAAATGAATGCATACATGAAGGAGCTGGGATATGACCAGTGAAACACCCATTCCGGTTATTGACATTGACCAAGTCGCGAAATATTTGAAATACAAAGGTGCTTCCAGCCTCGATACCTATACAATAGACCGAATAGCCCGTCTTGGGAAAATCTCTGGCGAGGAACATGCGAATCTGCAAAATATTGCAGGAGCAACATCAGACAACCGTTTGTATAGGATGCTGAAGGTTGGAATCATTAAAACCGTTTATCCAGAATTCAAATGGTCTCATCGTAAACAAAAATTTGAACTGAACATGCCGGTTGAGGATATGATTTTACCCCCGGGTGCGGTTATGCCACGTCGTAAGAGAAGAAAGCCCGCTGAAAAGGCACCTGAGCCGGGAAAGACACGAGATCCGCCCGGAGTGTGGTATCTGCATGGATGATGCAGTAATCCCGGTTGCTTATGCAATGCATGTATCGCCCAAACGCTATGCTCTATTATTGGGTGCAGGGATCTCAATTTCTGCGGGTCTCCCCACTGGTACAGATGTTTCTGGCAATATGATCCGGAAAATCGCTAAAGGAAGGGGGGAATCGATTGAGGGTGGTGATGATCCTCTTATTTGCCTCGACTGGTTTGAAAAAACCTTCGGGGTCCCGGCAACTTTTGATCTGTTAATGGAGAAACTCGGTATATCCGAGACGAACAGGAGTGATGGACTCCTTCCTTTCATCATTCCTCGTAACGAGGCTGGGCAACCAATTCCGATAAATCCCACTCCCGCCCATATGGCTATTGCCGAGCTAGTAAAAGAAGGGCTTATTACCACTATTATTACTACAAATTTCGATCATCTGCTTGAGGATGCAATCAAGGTAGCAACTGGAATTCCTCCCATCATTATCACTGGAGAAACAGATCCATCACTTATGTCGGTATTTCCAGACAAGTGCCGTATTGTAAAAGTGAATGGCGATTTTACAAGCAAAATTCTGAGAATCACTCTAGAGGACTTAAAATCATATGATTCGCCAGTGGAGGATTATATCCGGAGAATTTGTTCCGAGTACGGACTTGTCGTATGTGGATGGTCCGGTAAATTTGATACCGGCCTTGTTGAGATCTTAAAGGCTTTGAAAGTGCGCCGATATCCGATGTTTTGGGCGCTGCGTTCGGATGGTGAGATCCCCGAAGTTTTGAAGATTGCATTGAATCCAAATTCGGTCCAGATTGAATCGGCCGATGAATTCTTCAAAGTGGTTCATACTATTGTAGAACGCCTTACAGTGGCTGAACGAGGGCAAATACTTCCGATACAGGTTGCTGTTCGGAAAGTTACTGATGCGTTACAACAACCACGTCCAGAGCTAATCTTATCTGATCTGCTCCATACTGAAACTGATAAAATTATCGATTTTCTTGCAATCGAGGGTTACATTACAGAGGGTACTGTTGACGCAAAATCCGTATTCAATTCAAGAGTATCCTCACTTGAGCGACGGTCAGCAGCTCTGGCTGCAATGGTCGCAACAATCACATTCTACGATGATAAAAACCATTGTGAACTCCTGCTTGATATCATTGAACGGTTAATCAATGTTCATAGAGTATCTCCGTTTCCGGGCTCAGGTCACCGAAACCTTCAAGGTTTTTCCTCTGGGGGTAAAATTTTTTCTGCGTGTCTTAATCGACTTCAATTCCTTCCAGCTCTCCTGGTAATATATTCCGCAGGAATTGCTGCAATCAAATCCGATCATTTCAATATGCTGAATGCCATCATCGCCCCGAGAATTAACATTTGGAAGGGTATCGGGGAGAAAGACACTCCTTATCATGAGAAAATAAATATCCACACTGTATTAAGTTGCGATGATCTTTTCATTGGATTAAACCGAGAGCGTTTTAATGAGGACGGTGATACATTCACCTATCCCCATCGAATACTCCACGGAATTTTACATCATATACTCCCAAGCGACAACCGTTTTATCGAAAACTTCGACGTTTTTGAATATCTCTATGCTCTCACTTATATCCGGGCATATCAAATCGAAGCAATTGACCCTCGGAATCCTCCGCTCCCTCTTATGACGAGTGTTTGGGTTCAGACAGTTGGGTATGCCGGAAGGGGCAGGTTAGCATTTCCCGAGCATGTTTCATCCTTCGTGTCAGGTATTTCCAGATCAATTAAAGGATCTGCATTTTTTTGTGGATCTGATATTGATTTTGAGCGGTGTAACCGGAAATATTCGGAACTTTTCGGAATTGAGCCAATAAATACTGGTATTTCAATCCCACGTGGAGTTTTATGAAAAAACAAAAAACAAGTGACATCGCGGTTGGTGAATACAAGGACACACCTATTGGTAGGATACCGAAGGAGTGGGATGTAAAATCCACTCACGAAACCCTCTACATGAAAGGCCGTATTGGCTGGAGGGGGCTTAAAAAATCTGAATTCACTGAAACGGGACCATACCTAATAACCGGTGTTGATTTCATTGACAATCGAATTGATTGGGACAACTGTTTCCATATAACAATGGAAAGATACCTGGAATCGCCAGAAATTCAAATTAGGGAAAACGATGTCCTGATTACTAAAGATGGTACAATTGGAAAGGTTGCATTCATTGATCACCTACCAGGTCCTGCATCACTAAATAGTCATTTGCTGGTCTTACGACCCGCATCAAATAACATATTTCCAAAATTTTTATTTTATATTCTGCAATCAGAACAATTCATTGCATTTATTGATTCGATTAAAACAGGAAGCACATTAACTGGTCTTTCACAATCAAACTTTGGAAAATACAAATTTCCTCTCCCTCCTGTTCCCATACAACACAAAATCGCCGCCATACTCTCCACGGTTGACGCCGCCATCGCTGAAACCGATACAATCATCGCCAAGACTGAGCAGATCAAGAAAGGGCTGATGCAGGAACTCTTCACCAGAGGCCTTGGGCATACAGAGTTCAAGGATACCGAAATTGGTAGGATACCTGTAAACTGGGATATTGTCCGCCTTGGACAAGTAACACATAAGTTAATTGTTCCAATGAGGGATAAACCCAAGAAATTTGAAGGTGATATTCCTTGGTGTCGGATAGAAGATTTTAACGGAAAATACCTCAGCGAATCGAAGAGCGGCCAATTTGTGAATGAGACAATTATCAACGAGATGCATCTCAAAGTATTTCCAGCAGGTTCGGTGATTTGTTCATGCAGTGCAAATCTCGGTATATGTGCTATTGCCGGGCGAGATTTGGTAACTAATCAAACATTTATTGGGATTGTACCTAAACAAGAGGAATTGGGTAATGAATTCCTGTATTACCTCATGGGGAATTATGCAAACAGACTTAATAAATTGTCAACAGGTACGACGATCTCTTATCTCCCCAGTAAAGAATTTGAATCGTTCCTGATCATCAGACCTCCTCTTGCAGAACAATGCAATATCGCCGCTATACTTTCAAATATTGACCGGAGACTTGAAAAAGAATTCCAGTACCACACTCATCTTGAAATCCTCAAAAAAGGTCTAATACAAGATCTTCTCACGGGTAGGAACAGGGTAAAAACCAATAATGAGGTGATAGAACATGCCTGAAACCTCCCACCTTGTGAAAACTGACAAGGTCAGACAACCCAAGATCAAATCGCAGAAAAAGACCAAAAATCTGTTATTCGATGCAACGGTAGCTGACGGCTTCCTGTTCATGGCGATGGAGGACCTTGATTCGTCAATGGTACTATACCATCGGGGTTACTACCCCCAGGCTGTTTTCCTGCTTCAACAATCTGTGGAAAAGGCAGCAAAGTCCTTGGGTATTTTCCTGTTGTTAATTACTGATAAGGAAGCCTATAAAATTGTAGGCCATAATCCAATGAATATTCTGAAAAAAACCTCGACAGATATGACTAGGAATATTCATGCAATGAAAAAGGAAATCGATGTAAATCCCGATTTGAAGCTTTTTTTCACTGGTATGGGGATGGACATCTCTGCATTTGATATAAAAATTGAGGAGTGGGTCGAACAGGCATTTGCCGAATTAAAGAAAATGGAAGGATATGATCTCAACAGAAAACAAATCCGCAAAATCATCAAGGATATCCGGAAACAGACCGCACGGATTGACATCGAAATACAAAAGAACCGGGATCATGGATTAAGCGACGCAGATTACAATCAGATGAAAAAGGTGTTGACAGACATGGTCTTTTCTGCCCTATCTGCCACAACATTGTCACAATCAAAAAAAATGGAAATAATCGAGGATTTTAAACAGAACGCAATATCCCAGTTTATTCCCGACAAAGAAGGCACAGAATACCTGATAACATTTGTATTGGTCTTGGTTGACTGTGCAACCATACTCATACCCTTAGCACAACTGACGGCACCGCATGCAATCCGATCCCGGTACCCGATGCCGGACGAAGGGTTTGATCCAATCACCTTTTACACGAAGGAATGTCCGATTGTTGCAGCCCTCCCCGATATCTACCCTATCGCAAAACGATCCATCGAACAGATAGATCTCCTCTACGATTTGATGACGGGGGAGGGTCAGGGAGAGATTGCGACGTCAAATGTAGAACGGATTTTATTGGACTCAAAGGAGAACCCGGCATGACGCATGATGCCAAAGAGCTCATGTATGTGGAGAACCCTGCCGTTGAGGTTCTCACCCATAATCTCGACTGGACCGAAATCGATACCCGGAATGCCGAAAACATGCGGGAATCCCTAAAAGAAACAATCCTTGTTCCCATCCTCCGTGAGTCCATTAAACGCATCAATACCTGGATAACTGACGAAAATATCGACCGGGTTATTCGAAATATCACCAACGTACCAGCCACGTCAGTTCTGGAAGCCAACGAGAAGATCTACGGTATGCTTGAGCGTGGTACAACCGTTTTACAAGACAAACAGGACGGGCTGGGACAGAAGAGTCAGGATGTTTTTCTGATCGACTACGACAACCTCAAAAATAACCGGTTCCATGTAGTACGCCAGTTCCGCATCGAACATTACCGGGAGAATATACCGGATATTGTCCTCTTCATAAATGGCCTGCCAATCGTTGTCATTGAATGCAAACGACCCGATCTTGCCAAACCGATGGAGGAAGGGATAAAACAGGTCTTTAGGTACCAGGAGATTGGAAGCGAGTTCAACAACCTTGGTTGTCCCCGTCTCTTCAACACGGTCCAGATCGTTGCGGTTACCCACCGTGACAGGGCAAAATACGGCACGAACAACACTGAAGAACGCCACTGGGCTGAATGGAAAGATCCCTTCCCCTACACCCTTGAGGAGGTAAACCGCGAGCTGGGACGCATTGCAACCCCGCAGGACCTCTTCCTGTTCGGCACCTGCAATCAAAAGACTCTGCTCGACCTGATCAGGAACTTCATCGTCTTTGAGAGAGAATACGGGAAGGTCGTCAAGAAACTGGCAAAATACCAACAGTACCGTGCTGCAAATCGCATCATCGAGCGGGTCACCAATACGGACCTGAAGAAACGTGGTGGTATCATCTGGCACTGGCAGGGTAGCGGGAAGAGCCTTACCATGCTCTGGGCCGCAGTCAAACTTCGCCGTATTAAGGAACTTGGTAATCCGACCATGCTTATTGTCACTGACCGGACTGACCTCGACAGACAGATTCACGGGACATTCGAAAACTGTGGATTCCCAAATCCTATTCGTACAAAAACCTCTGAGCACCTCCGTGAACTCTTGGCGCAACCTGTAGGGCAGACCATAACAACTACCGTCCAGAAATTCCAGGATGCTTCATCGAAGATGTATCCCATTCTCACGGAAAATCCCAACATCTTTGTCCTGGTAGATGAAGCACATCGGAGCCAGTACAGGTCCCTTGCTGCCAACATGCGGAGAGCATTGCCCAACGCCTGTTTCCTCGGCTTCACCGGCACACCTATATTCAAAGATGACCGGGACACGTTCCAGACCTTCGGATCCTATATCGACCGATACGACCACAACCAGTCCGTCAACGATGAAGCAACAGTCCCTATCTACTACGAAGGGAGAATGCCCGAGATCTCCATCACTGGCAATTCAATTGATGCCTTATTCAACCGTTATTTTGCCGATTATAATGACAAAGAACGTGAAGCCATCAAGAAAAAGTACGCCACACAGGAAGCCATTGCCACTGCACCGCAACGCATACGGGAAATCTGCATTGACCTCATCAACCATTATGAGACAACCATCCTCCCTAATGGTTTCAAGGCACAGGTCGTCGCCTATAACCGGAAGGCTGCAATTCTCTACAACAATATCCTCACCGAGCTCAATGCCCCCTCGCACGACGCCCTCATGACCGTTTTGCACAATGAAGGAGAGGAATACCAGCCTTTTAACCGGACCAAGACCGAGGAGGCCGAAATCATACGCAGATTCAAGGAAGAGGCAGACCCCAAAATCCTCATCGTTTGTGACAAACTTCTCACTGGGTTTGACTCCCCTATCGAACAGGTCATGTACCTCGACAGCCCTCTCAAGGAACATACACTCTTACAGGCAATGGGACGGGTTAACCGGAAATATGCCCGAAAAGAATACGGCCTTGTCGTTGATTACTGGGGTGTTGATGATGAACTCTCGACAGCACTCAAAATGTATAGCGAAGATGGCATTATCGGCATGGTGCTCACGAACTACCGCAACGAGATACTCCCCAAGCTACAGACCGCTCAAAATGCTGCAATGAACTATTTCAGGGATGTCCCGGCACAGAAAGACCCTGAGGAGTTCAAAGAGGCATGTGTCCAGTTCCTTGAACCAGAAGACCGCAGGATTGCCTTTGACCAGCTCTTCATGCGTTTCTCGAAATACATGGACATCCTCCTGCCCGACCCACGTGCATTGCCCTTCTCCAGAGACCTCAAATGGCTTGGTGAAATCCGTATGCGCGCCCGGAATCGTTACCGTGATGAGGATCTTAACATTGCCGGCTGCGGTGAAAAAGTCAAAAAACTCATTGAAGAACACCTGAAGGTCGAAGGTATAACACAGATAATCCAACGGGTCTCCATCCTCTCCCCGAAGTTTGATGAGAAGATTAGTAAAACCCCCTCGATGGAGGCCAAAAAGAGTGAAATTGAACATGCCATCAAGCACGAGATCAATATCAGACTCGATGAAAATCCAGTTTACTATGAATCGTTAAGACAACGCCTGGAACGCATTATTAACGATTTACGGCAGGAACGTCTTGAAAGTGCTGAACGTCTCAAACCCCTGTTAGAAATTCTTGAAGAAGTACGACACCCTGAAATCCATGCCCGGCAGGTCGGGTTAGATGCAGATGTGGCACCATTTTATGATCTCCTCATGGTGGACAATACAAACTCTAAAGAAATGAAAGCAACGGCCACAGAGATTGTTACAGTTTTCAGGACACTCGCGGTTGTTGACTGGCAGCACAAGGAAGATACCAAACGGGAGATGCGACGGCAGATCAAGCGGATCCTTATGGAGATCAAGTATCCTGCAGAAGCAATCTCGGACATGGTCAGTCGGATTATGGAACTTGCCACCCGGAGGGCAAAGGTATGAAAACAGCTTGTGAGCCAATCGCAGACACCATTCAATTCGGTACAACAAGCATCGCTTACACAATCATACATCGCAAACGTCGCCATAACCTCGCCATTGAAGTCCACCCCGACATGTCTGTTACCGTACTATCACCCCCAAAGGTATCTCGAGAACGCATTCGCAAGCTCGTTGAAAAGAAGGCCCCCTGGATTATGAAGAAGCTCGTCTGGTTCGGACAGATCAGGCAATACACAGACCCCAAGGAATACGTTACAGGAGAGGCTGTCCTGTATCTTGGAAGGCAATATCGGCTGAAGATCCATAACAGTGTCGATAAACCACATGTCAGGCTCTGGGAAGGCCACCTCGAGGTAGCACTCCCGGCTTCCCAGGATGGAGAAGAATATCGGCGGGCTGTGAGGGCAGCGATGATAGACTGGTATCGTGACCATGCCATTCAGAAGATCGATGAATGCGTAAGCAGGTACTCCACAATCCTCGGCATTCCCAAGCCCCAGTTTAAGGTCAAAAAAATGACCAAACGCTGGGGTAGTTGCAGTAAGAAGAACAGCTTGAATTTTAATCTGAACATCGTTCTGGCCCCCTCAACCCAGATGGAGTACGTTGTGGCTCATGAACTCTGCCATTTCAGACACAAGGACCATTCAGCCAGGTTCTGGACACATCTGCGGAGAGTCATGCCGGATTACAACCTTCGACGAGAAATGCTCAGGAAAGAGGGGTGGAGGTACGTAATATGAATCCTATTTGGAAGATGACAATTTTCAAGGAATTGGTATGACTTTTTCCAATGTAGCAGAATTTATTGAAAAATATAAGAATTTCATCGTGTTTTTTATTGCAGTAATTGTTATTCTAATCGGAATAATTTGTGTAGTTAATGGTCAAGGTCTGTGGATAAAATCAAACTACGAAAAGGAAGCAGCCATCCTTGACAGTAAGTATTCAAAACAATATGAGGCGATAATCAAACCCGAAGGAGCAAAAAGGATTACCGCAATACTTTACGAACTTGATAAAATCAACAATTCTCAAGAAAAATTAAATGGCATTGCTGAGTGGGAGGTTCGGGATTTCTCGAGTGTATATTGGGGAAATAAAGATCCTGAACCGGACAGTCTCTATCGTTACTATGATTATGGAAATGGGAAGATTCGGGCGTATACAAATAATCGTGGTATGAGTTCTCCCTACAAGGATAACCCGTACTGGATGGCATATTTTAGAGCGGGTGAATGTGAAGAAAAAGCTGCGTTGTTCGAGCATATTGCTGATAGAGCCGGTTTCACAACACGCGGAGTTGGCTATCCAGGTCGGCATGCGTGGGTTGAGATAAAAAATATATCCACCGGCGAATGGTTCTACTTCGATATCGATTGTTATCACAATAATCTGGGGGATCCTTTGAATTCGACAAGATGGTATAATCAAACAAAATACTATCGGACAAATTGTGGTTTGGATTTTGATAGTTCGGTTATAGTAGCCAAGACCGGTGAGGACATAACAAAGGCTTATAAAATCCCGGAAGTGCTTCAGGTACCATTAAAAAAGGAGTTTCTTCATCTACCTTCAATTAAGGAAAATTTTCGAGATTGGGATGATTACTAGTGCCACCTCGAAGATCAAAGAAATTGTATTGGCGACTAAAAAGTATTGATATTGTCGATTTTTTAACGGTGAAATGAAAGAATTGAATAAAAATTTTACTGTTTTCCTTTTACCTAAAACCTTAAACCATTAATTAAGCGTTTTAAACTGTTAAATTCAAAAACGGAATTCAGATATTGGGAGAAATTATAACAGTAGGCGATATGATGACAGATGAGTATATTGCAGGCATTGTTGATGGAGAAGGCTCATTTACATTACAGATTAGTGAACGCAAATGGAAAGATGGTAGAACGGGAATCGGACTAAACCCACGGGTTCAGATCGGTTTTAAATACAACACCAATGAGGAAGTAGTGTTAAAAGAGATCCAGAAACGACTCCGAGGTGGAAAAATCTATTTCGTTAATAATGGAAAATCAAACGCTGCAATAGTATTTTGGACCACAAATGTTGCAGATACCATCCGATTCTGTGAAATGTTAATTCCTCACCTTCTGATCAAAAAACGCCAAGCAAAGATGTTGTTAGAATCATGTAAACTCATTAAAACCAAGATCGAGGGGCGGGCAGGTACATTTTTACAAAAAGGAACAAAATTTTACTCCAAAGACGATTATTACAAACTCGTTGAGATTTCTACCACAATGAATGAAGGCCTCCAGATCCAACGATGGAGAAACGCGAAGGGTCGGAACAAGGATTATTATCTTGATATCGTAGATAGGATGTATGACGAAGTATCTTAGTGGTCCCAAAATGCAACCCAAATATCTGCTGATTTAAAAAAAATTTTCCCTTAAAAAATGGATTTTAGTATTTCACGGGAATAGGTTTTGTCATATTTCTCCAGTCAGCCGGTGTTGCAATCTCAAATACTTTATGAGGATAAATCGCTACTTGGATAATTTTCCCGGCTTCTAATTCATAGTCCATATATTCTCCTGGACCAACGACTACCCTGGAATTCGTATGGGGATTAATAATATGATATTCCCAAATGGCCCCGTACGCTACATTGACATAGAGTCCTCTCCTGTTTAATTTTCTTCGGACTGATGGAAAATCCGCGTATAGTGTAATATCTTCTAGCATTCGAGTCATGATGTTTCCTTGATGGTAATGAATGAATTACAGATGACAGATCTAATGCATTAAGAAAAGTCTATCCTTGTGAGCAGGTTAACGGAGCCCTGCCACATTTATTTTGTTGTATTTACAGGGACTTGATGCTATGGTTTTTGAGAATCTGGTTATTATGATATCACTTTCACCCCTCCCTAATTCTCTTTAAATGGATTGTGAAGTTTATACACATGCAATGAAATCAATCACCCAGATACATAAAAACAGAATTGCAGAGTGTTTACTGTCCTGCGGCGAACTTTTTGAGCTCAAAAGCAGAACAGATTCTGAAACTGATAGGGAGATGCTCTCCCGGGCAATTCAAACCTCCGGGGGTGTTGTAAAATTAATCCTGAAAGAATACAATCTGGCTCCTGAGGCTGGAGCAAAAATTTACAATGAGATCATGAGTACAGCTGAGAATAGTAATCGGGAAGTCTATAAGAGGATGAGTGATATCCAAAAGTCAGAAATCCTCGTGATTAACTCGAAGGAATTCATTTAATTCGGAGGGAAAATGGAATCTGAAATCTATTCTCTCGGTAAAATCTATGAAGCCCTAGTATCCTGTGATGAACTTGGTTATTATCACAATTCCATAACCGATGATGCAGACAAGGAAATATTGGAACGGGCAATAAAAAACCTAAAAGCCCTTGTCAGGGAAGTAATGGACAAAGAAGATATCTTCGAACAGGATCTCATCGGATACCTCCCCCAGACTGGAACGAAGGTGCGCAAACAAAAGAAAAAACCACATAATGCTATCGAAATCCCTCAGGTAGCAAACTTGACCAAGGAATGTAATAAACAAGTTTTGTTTCAGATAAAATATCTGAACAATGAAATCGAATACGAAAAAGTTTTGTAATCTCTTCTCAGCTAAGACCACCCAATCCCAATATTTTTAAAATTGTTAAATCCCGTAATAGTCGGACCTTTTTTTTGAATTTTTTGATTCCAGTGAAAATCGATCACAATATACAGTCAATTTCTCTATCGAATTGCCCCCGACGATATTCCCCAAAGTCATATTCCGAACCAACCCTCGCATCAATCGAGGACTGGTCTGGTGAAACAATGGAATCAAACACAAATGTTATCTTCGAGCATATCGGAGCAGCGCGTGTCTATAACGGCACAATCCGTATCGACATCAAGACCATGATGGCGGTCATCCCCGCTGGTGAGATCCGCAGGCTTACTGAACGCAATCCTGCATCTATCTTCGATATTTCAGACGTGATGAAAAAAACCGATGCAGACCCAGTTGGAAAAGCCTGGATTACACGTTCAGGTAAAGCAGTTATGATCTCCATTAACGGTGCCCGGTTCGTTTCACCGTTTGCCCAGATAAAAGAAATGCTAAACGGTGAACGGAAGTACGCAAACGTATCTACGATATGTGAAGTTCGGCCCCTCACTGCTACAGAACCAAAGGCAGAGGTGACAGCATGAAAGTTGCAGACGTGAAGTCCCAGATCAACAATCGGATCATACAATCACTCTCTTCAGGCAAAATCCCCTGGTTGAAACCCTGGATCGAGAACAGCCCGCGAAACCTCTTCAGTGGCAGAGAATACACTGGTCTCAACCGTCTAATACTGGGGCTCTCCCCCTTCTCTCTGCCTTATTGGGCGACTTATCGGCAGTATCTTTCTGAAGGATTGCAAGTCCGTAAGGGAGAACATGGACAGGGGATCGTCTACTCGGGACGGACAGTGATGATCGACAACGAGGTCAACGAAGAGGGCGAGGAAATGGAGCACGCAAAGCATATCAGGTTCCTGAAAGCCTTCGTCGTCTTCAACGTCTGTCAGACTGACTACGCTGAAAAAGGATACAAACTCCCAGATATAAGGGAAAATCCCCACCTACTCAAGTGCGATACCGTCATTCAGGACTACACGGGTCGCCATAACATAAGAATCACTGCTGGAGACCGGGCAGCATACAGTCCACAGACGGACGTGATCACCTGCCCTGATATCAGTCGGTTCACAACCTCCGAGCACTTTTATGCGACAATGTTCCATGAATGCGTCCACTCCACTGGGCCCCGACTTAGCCGGTTCAAACGGACCGATCCGGTATGCTTCGGTTCAGATACCTATGGGAGAGAGGAGCTGGTTGCCGAGATCGGGAGTGCATACTTGGCCTCACTCACTGGTATTAACTCGTCTGCCGTTGTCCTGAATCAGGCTGCATATCTGCAGAACTGGGTAACAGCCATCAAGGCTGATACAGACTTGGTAATGTATGCCGCAGGCAGGGCTGAGAAGGCAGCGGACTTCATGATCGGCCCTACCGCCCCGGTCGTCGCCCAGGATGTCGGGACAGATACAGTAGCAGAGGTGAAAGCATGACCCCAACATTAACCGATGCCATCCCTAGCAAGGTCCTTGAAGAACTCGAACGTATGGAGATTGCCATAAGCGACATGGAAGCCCGTGCATTCGTCTTGCAGGCCAACTCACAGGACCTCCGGATTAGGCACGAGGGTATAATCTCATTGTGGAGAGCTCGGGCAGAGGAGGAGGGTTTAGAGAATCTGGTAGCAGAAAGGCTACGTCAGGATGCCATTGCATGGGTCTTTGATCCACTGCCAAGGGGTATCACTGCTGGACACGGCAGAGGTTACCATGATTGAAGCATCCAAATCCCCCATAACCACCTCTCATTTTTGCTGTTCAACAGCCTACAACGAAAGAGTAACCCGAAGTAACGTCAGTAAGGGGTGTATGGCAAGACTTTCCAGAATTCAAGAAAAAAATTAGGTTTTTTTATTGACGTAATACCAGACTACGCAAAAGACGCATAGTATCAGCATGATCACTTCTGTCATTGATACTGCAGTCTTCACCCACGCGTCACCCGTATCCATTAAGAATGAACCGATAGGAACACCAGCCCATCCAAGTATAACAGATCCGTTAGTTACGTTGACCATGTCTCCACCGGTGGTTTTTACTGCGTTGCCACCAAAATAGAGTCCAGCAATACTTACTGCAATTAGCAGTACAAAAACAACTACTAGTTCTTTCCAGGTCATTTTATCCTTCCGGCAGGAGAATATGCTCGAAATCCCGAACCGGAAGTTTTATTTGTCCACAACGAGTATTGTAAATTGGTCGTAAACAACCCCGTTGTGGTGTCCGGAGTGGGATCAGAAACCCCCTCCCCGCCTAGCGGCTTTCCTTAAACCGCTAATTAGTATATCTAAATTCCCCCTTAAAAGCCTTTTTATGTCGAACGCACCTCAGGGAATTGTCGAAATCAAGAAAGGGATCAGATCTGAGGAGATTTATTCTATTCCTAATTCATCACTGATATTTGGTTTCTTCATCACTTGTATGGCAATATACTCGTAATCTTTCTCGTGCATAATGTGCCACCTGAATTTATCCCCTTTTTTTATCTCAAACTTCGCAATAATCCAAGCGGGTATTGTTGTTCTAAGAGATGTTCCTGTACTTGTTGCAGGGTTTAATATCGACTCATCTGCTCTTACATTCTTTGCCATTTGTTTACTATTTGTTTACCAATTTATTTATAATTTATTACTTTTTTATTATGAATTAAATACAAATAACAAGTCAATTTATAGGTTAATAAAAGGTAAACAAAAAATTAAGGGTTACTATACCGCCGATAACCAACCCAAGAGAATAAAGAGGACTGGCGATCCTGCCTGTATCAAACACGATTATCTAGATTGGAAAGAACCAATAGGATGGATCAACTTTTCATCATCTGCATCCGGACTATTCACTCGTGAGGATACTGGATACGCATCCATTTCACCAGACGGGTAAGGGCCGAGGATCCTTTTCATCTCGTCGGATGAAGGAATATCACCATCGAGCCAGCGACTTTCATCCTCTCTTTTAAGTATCGCAGGCATACGGTCGTGGAGCGGCCTCACGAGTTCGTTTGCATCGGTGGTAATGATTGTATACGTCGGATGTGCCTCATTAAACGCATCGTACCAGACATCATAGAGGCCGGCAATTGCAAAGACCGGACCATCTTTCAAATGAATATAATAAGGGATTTTTCGTGTGCCTTCTTTCTTCCATTCATAGAACCCACTCGCAGGAACAAGGCAGCGTTTACTCCTCAGCAGACCGCAGAACATCGGTTTCTCAGCAAGGGTTTCCGCCTTTGCATTAATCGGTTGCATCGACTTTTTCGGGTCCTTTACCCAGTGCGGGATGAGGCCCCACTGCATCATGACCAGTTGGTAATGTTCATGCCGGACAATAACCGGACTCATCTGGGATGGAGCAATGTTGAAGTGGGACCGGATTCCGAGTGTAGGGTCGTAGATACGGAACCGTTTGCCGAGGTCATCAATAACGATGAGAGAATACCGGCCACACATGGTAACTTTCACTCTTCTTCAGCAATTATCAATGTTGTGCCATGAAAAAATCAAAACACCCCTCTTCTCTTTTATTTTATAGAGACAATACACCCATTGAGATCTGCAAAACAGAACGTGAATGTGAACGCTTGTGAAAAATAAATCTTAAAAAATCAATTATATTTTTATATTATCATTCAATCATTATTCTTTATGGGAAAGAAAAAACAAGGTGGGTTTTGGATTTGGGTTAGCCTAGTTTTCCTTATACTTGGTCTTTTATCACTATTCATATCAGAAACGTTTTTTGGAGTTTTGTTTATTGGAATAGGTATAATACTTTTTATCGCATTTGGTGAAGAACCAGTTAAAAGAAATACCGTTGCTCAAAGACAAGGAATAAACAATGATGATACCCACCACCGAGACCCCGTTTTACATTATGAAGTAACAAAGGGGCATTTTGGAGATAGCTCAAAACAATCTTTAACCTATTCTGGTAAAAAAACACGATGGAGATAATTGTCTATTCTCTCTTATTCCTATCACACGTATCCAAAATCCTATTTCAGTCATTTTACTGCCATGTCAACCATATGGGGGTCTGTATTCGATCAATCCACCTTCACGCCCTCCTTACTACAGCCTCCTTATTGTCGCATTTGTGAAAGGAGATCATGGAATCGTACTGGTGTTGTAAGAAAAATTCTATAACAAACGGGGTTCTGTATGGAGCAGATCTCCCTCTGGCTTTGACCCCTTGCCTTAAAGGTGAATGCGATCTGTGGAGAAATGGGGAGTGCATTCAAATCCGTAAAGCAGGAAAAGCAGATCGCCAACAAGTCTTCATGAAAGGAAACTAGCCCTTAAGTCATAAGGGGGATCTCCCGTAAAACTCAAATATTGGTTACCATCTATTGTTGCATTTTTTACAGCGCCAATTAGGATTTCCGGGTTCTATAATACAACCCCCTAATTCAATTTTTCCAGCAGCCCATTCGTATTTCATTTCAAGAGAAGGGAATCCATATTTTATTGGAATCATATCATCAGTAGAATTACATTTCGGGCATTTTTTTGGTTTTCTCATTTTGCCATCATCTACCTTCTTGTTTAAACATCCACAAACATTCCAATATAATTTTATATCCAGATAAGGAACAGTTGACCTTACGATGAAAAAGCCGACCTTTGATATAGTCATGGTATTCGAAGCTGGTTTTAGTTGGGAAGAAGCAGAGAAGATTGTACGAGCAAATGCAAAAGAGCATGGTATCGAAGGCGAAGATCTAGAGAAATTATTGGACAGATCAAGAAAGCCAGCAGAAAAACTACCGTTTATACGAATTTACGAGGGGGATTTTATTGAGCCTCTTGTTTTTGAAGTTAATGGAATTCCCATGCATATATATCAATATTTAAAGGAGCAAAAATTAACTCCAGAGGAGGCAGATGAGGTTTTACATTCCTATTGTGATCGTATGAATTATGAAAAATGGAAGAGAGAGAAAATTTTTCATGAATGGATTGTTTGGAATTTGTCTGACGAAGATATTGAGGAGAAGATTAAATCCTATTACAATGGCAGTTTTCGACAGTAAATGAATTGCAACTCAATAATTTTACATAAAAAAAAGCAAGTTTGAATACAATAACCCTTTTTTCATCGAACCGATTTGTCCACAATCCTTCAGCAAACAGGATCGATGAGGCTACCATACAATTTACCCATTTCTGGGACTTTTGCCAAAGAAATGGCAATGGCAAGGCTGGGTGATCATCGAACCTCAGAAAGAGACAAAGACCCTGATTTTTGGACATATCCTTCATCCGGGTGTCAAATTTTCGTGGTGTGCTTTAGATCTTTCTTATTTTATTCATTCGTCCCCGATATCCTCTGCTAATATCTGGTTAATTTCCTCGTCTGTCAATGTACGTCCTCTTGAACAATAACCGTATGGTTTACGGGGATTTAGGGTCTTGAGATAATCTGATGAGGTCTGTTTTTGTTTCTCTACCATATCATCTGCTATTTTATTTGGATCGACATTCCGTCCATGCAGTCTGAAGTAAACGGTTGTTAACTTCTCCTTATGTACCGCAATCTTAACCCATTCGTCAGACCCAAACAATGTATAGTCAAACATAGAACAGGCAATCTCATTTACCGATTGCCACGATATCTTTGTAGGGCAGGGTGTTTTAAATCCGTACTCTACATAAAACTCATTTTTTGGGACTTGAGAACTAAAGACTCTGGGCTTCTTGTGGCCCCCACACGACATTATCGTTTGAATCCCAGGGTATGAATTGATCGCATTTACTAACTTCCTTATTCTACGATCTGGGCCGTTTGAACTAATAACCCGTCCTCCACCATTTGTTGAAATTACCAATCATGCCTTTCTTTGTTGCATGTGTTCACGTAAAAAATCCAATGATTTATCTACAGAAAATCCCCTTGTGTTTTTATTGGAACCTCTCTACATCGGTAAGAGGGATTATGCAGGAAATGGGAATAGAGATGTTTTGAAGTATTTATCACCAGAAGAACCCGTTATTCGACAAATATGATTTTCTTGTGGGTGTTACGCTCACCAGGGCTCCCGCCCCTCGCCGCGTGGGCTCCCCCGACGGAAGGTGTATTGTTGATATGATGATCGGTCGAGACTGTTCGTTTCCGCTGCACTCCGTTCCGCTCCACCTCGCAGACTCTCCCTTGTTTTCCCGATGCTGCCTGTTGGTAGGATGACGCACCCCTTTCGCTCACAGGTTCGCTCTCGGGCTTGCTGCTCTGCACACTCCTCACACCGTGTTCCACAGTGTTCGTCGCTGCGTACTGTCAAGTGAGCGTGAAAGATCAATGCCGTTCGCCGGGGCAATCCAACTGGATTGACCAAAGGCGGCGTTGATACACCGGCGGGCTGCATGATCAGCCCAGATTCCATCGCAATCAAATACGGGCTTATATCATACCAAAATTAGAGATCACAATTTGTCAGTTATGATAGGATTCTGGGTAAAATATTCCAAACTCGATTTCGGTTTCCCAGAAACCGGACCCCCGGAAAAATTTTCGGCCGAGAAAGTTGCCGGAAGGCAGTCGCCCGACTTTATCCGGAAGAGGAACCTGCCGTAACAAGTAACACTACAACTGACCCGTGATGAACTGCAGGAAGCCCCCTCGTCGTACGAAAATGTTTCCCTTATCAGATGATGAACAACCGAATCCTCCCGCAACGGTCCTGGTTGCTGAACCTGATGAAGCCCTGGACGACCCGGCAATCACGGACGGTATGAAATCCTCGGATGATTATGTCTCAAGTGCTTTTCTGAAACTCAATAAAGAAAATCTGTTACGACCTTGGGATGACATTGACCAGAAAGGTGAAAATATACAATAGCAAAAAATTACTTTTTATGGTTTCTGTAAAAAATATATCCCTGCAAGGAATACGACTAGAGCAATGAATCCTAAAATGAAAAACGTCGCCGTTCCCGCATAAGGGAAGCTGGATACAAAACATACGAAGGCAATGACAAATAAAACAATCGCTAGTAGTTTATTCCCAACAAATGATACTAATCCCATAAAATTATATTAAAGTATAAAATATTTATTGATTCGTTCTGAAATATCAAACTGTAATATCAGAATGAAAGATAATAAAAAAAAAGATACAATTTATCAACAAGCAGGCTTAATTCCAGAATATTAATTATAGTATAAAACTAGTTCATTTATGAAAAAATTGGTCATAATACTTCCCATTTTTGTTTTATTATTTGGAATGTTTGCTGGATGTACTGGAACAAGTACAACAGAAACAATTACATCAGGAACTAGTACAATTTCTTCCACTTCAGATGATGTAGATCCTATTTTAGGGTCTTGGATTAATAACACAAATTTGGACCCCACTAAATATTTTTATATAACATTTTCTCAAAGCGGCAATATCATTGGAACGAATAAACAATTCAAAGCGGATATCGGGGATTGGGTTAAAAACCAGGATAATACTTATACAGTTACCTATTTAGTCAATGGTGAGTCTTCTACCGTTATTTTAATCTACGATAAAAATACCGATACCCTATATGAAAAAGGAGCCCCGGACGAAATTGCATATCGTATTGCAAAAACACCAAAAATTACCCAGACTAATCCATCTGTAACCCGAACAAAAGTTGGTGTCACTTCTACATCAACCTTAAACAACTATCAATATTGCCGTGACACGTATCCGGGGTCTTCATTTGATCCATCTACTAACAAATGTGTTTACCCAACAACAGTCCCCTCCAAGACTCCTACGCAAATTCTCAATAGTGAAATCGCAAATGCCAAATTTTGTTTTTTAAACGGGGTTAATGAAGGAATAAGCGTTGGTGGTCCAAGCTCTGGCCCAGTGCCCACATTTGATTCCCCTTTGGTTCCGGTTGCAGCCCTGCCAGCGTACTCCCTTCAGATGCCAGTCAATCCAGGAAAATATAAGATATTGTTAACAACAACAACTCCGGAATCATCTGTTGACCTTGAAATATGGTATAATGGGTTTGTACAGAAGGATAAGTTTGGAAATCCATTATACAAATTTCAGAAAATCAAAATTGGCACATCGAATAAATACGCTGACTTAAATTCATTAATCACAATTCCAGATGGTTCTATCGCCGGGAAAATTAATATTTTTCAATCCATTGAACGTCTTGGTCGCAATGATAATTGCGGAACGTTAATTGTCACAAAAATCTAGTCTAGAATCTCCATTATCTACACTAATACATCTCAATTTTATTTTTTTTAATATAGAAGAAGAGAATTAATGATAATCATAGTATACTACCATGTTTACTCATGACATCGTCTCAGTGGACCAGCTAACAACAGCCCGACTTACATCGCTACCAAACCAAGGTCTAGGTATATCAAAATCAGAGATCACAATTTACAAGACGCAAGTGAAAGCACACCTGCTGGCAAGTGTCTCTATAGGTGTCTAGGCAAGGCATTGGAAGCGTTCTATTGGCAGATTTCGACCTGTTGTGGAAGAGCCCGATATACGAATCCAAATGGGGTTTCAGTAAAAACCAACCTCGGAAAAATTTTGGTTCCTAAAAGTACTAGATCGTTATATACTAATGCATCCTTCCGTAAGAGGTTTGAAATGCAAGGTCGAACTTCATGCTTTTCAAAAAAAATGAAAACCAGAAAAAGTTTGAGAAGTCACTAATCGAGATAGAAAAACCTCTCATGTTCTTTCCCTGTCGTTTCATTGTAATTGGGGCATGTCCACCAGGTGCCTTTTGATTGATAATCTCTGGTCCCCTTCAGATTTGCCCCACAATTACATTCAAGTTTGCATCCGTTAGGACATTGCCAGGAACCGCGGTAGTAGTTACCGTTGGATCTTGGTTTTATGCTAGCGTAATGTTCGTGACCACAAATACGGCATTTCAACAATGACGTGTTGGGTTCAATTGATTTCATTGTTCCTTTTGACATGTGTAAATCCTTACAGGGTTGTGACATCCTGAGAATTCCATGCCATGCCGAACCGCGAATTGTAACTACGAGCACCGGTCGTAGTGCCGGATCATCCAGTCTTTCACAACGTGGGGATGATTCCACGCCACCAGATCTTCTCGATAATCTGATATTAAGCCTCTAAGAGGGGTGTGAAAGTGATCCTCATTTGGAAAAATCTTCTGTGCATCAAGGGGATTTTCGATTAGTTGAAGAAAAACAGGGCAATAATTATTGGGCGGGTCGACAGGATTGTATCGATAAAACGAGGAAAATCTGCGCGTTTAAAGAAAATCGACGATTTTGGTCTTGAAAATGGATGAGATTAAGAACCTCCTGTTCATACGCCGAGGGGGAGATTTGAACTCCCGAGGCGCGAAGCGCCAGTAGCTTTCGAGGCTACCGCCTTCCCGGGCTAGACTACCTCGGCATCCGGTTCTGATATTTTTTCTATCGATTGCTCTAATAGTTATCTGATACCAGTTCACTCTTAATCATAATTACTCGCTTTCTGGTACCCCTTCTGAATATTGTACAGACAAAAGATCAGTATCTATCAGCATACCGTGTCCTACCTGGAAAAATTTGTAAAAATCCCACAAAAAACCGATGAAGGGGATTGATCGCCCCCATTTCCTGTCACTATTAATTTTTTTTAGAATGCTGCGGGAGCGCCACTCTGACCGGGTGATTTTGACTGGGTGATCATCATGTCGTCAACACGTATGAGCATGACCGCGGTCTCTGATGCGCTCTGGATGGACTGACGTTTTGACCTCAGGGGTTCAAGTACGCCTTCTGCGAGCATATCAATAATCGTTCCATTATAAACGTTAAGACCTGCATTTTTCTTCCCCTTTGAATGTGCATTCTTGAGTTCGACCAGTTTATCAATGGGATTGTATCCCGAGTTCTCAGCAAGGGTTCGGGGAATCGATTCATACGCTGCTGCATATGCTTCTATGGCAAGCTGGACTCGTCCCCCGACCGTTGAAGCGTAATCCCGGATTTTCATGAGAAGCTCTGTCTCGACTGCCCCACCGCCGACTACATAGGTGCCATCTTCCATGGCGTCCATGACAACGCGGGTTCCGTCAACCACAGCACGTTCGAGTTCATCAAGGAGATAATCGCTTGAACCGCGGAGCAGGATTGTAATTGACTTGGGATTCTTGCACCCTGATATACGGGTGATGTTGGCCTCGGTATCTTCTTCCACAAGTTCTGCCGCTCCGAGATCCTTTGCCGTGAGTGCATCTGGTTTATTCACAATAGTGGCGTGGAGTGATCGTGCGGCATATTTCATATCACTTTCCGGTACATCTTCTATAGCCAAAATCCCGTTCTTGGCCAGATAGAACTGGACCGGGTCTGCAATGCCTTTCTGGCACAGAAGAACATTTGCACCGCTTCCGATGATTGCGTCCGCCAGTTTTTTGAGCGTGTCACGTTCCTGCTCAGAAAAGGCATTAATCTGATCAGCATTTGTGATCTTAATCTTTGCTTTAACCTGGGTTTTTGTGATCTCCAGCGGGGTTGCAACCAAAGCGACTTTGGCTTTTGTAACCTTTTTAGGCATTCCCTCGCTTACCCGCTTCTTGTCAATGACAATACCGCGGATCAACTCGGCATCATCCATTGCCTGTCCTTTCTGCTTCTTTATCATCACATCTTCTTCATCGACTGTGATCTTCCCGTTGGTTTTATCAGCAACTGCCATTACGGCATCGACGATAATACCGTCAAGCTTGGTTTTCACGGATTCAATCGATTTACCGGTTATGGCAGTGTCGACGATTTTATAGAGAGTTTTGCGATCGTTTGGCTCGACCTTGAGGGAGAGGCTGTTCACGATCTCAAGTGCTTTCTCCATACCCATGCGGTATCCCTGAGCGATCACTGTTGGGTGAATACCCTGTTCCAGCATGCTCTCTGCCTGCTCCATGAGCGCGCCAACAATGACGACAGCGGTGGTTGTCCCATCGCCGACCTCGTCATCCTGGGTCCGTGCGACTTCGATCACCATTTTTGCGCCAGGGTGCTGAACAGCAATTTCACTCAGTATGGTTGCGCCATCATTGGTGATCACGATGTCCCCGGTCGAATCTACGAGCATCTTGTCCATTCCCCGTGGACCAAGTGTTGACTTGACAGCTCCGGCGATTGCTTTTGCTGCCGCGATGTTCGAGCGCTGGGCTTCTTTCCCGGTATTACGCTCAACATTTTCTTTTAAAATAATAATTGGTTGTCCAGATTGCATAATGGATCCTCCGATGTTGTAAAAGGTGGAATTGAACTTCTATATAAATATTCTGTGTTTAGCCCTTGGAAAAAAGAATGAATCAGTCAATGCGCGATATTTTAAAGAGCGAATATACCGGTACACCATCAATATCCTTGATACCGCGCTTATCGAAAATGACCCAGATAGCTACCGGTATGGCATGGTGTTTCTTTAAATATTTTACAACTTCACGCATGGTATTTCCCGAAGTTATTGTATCGTCAACGATGATGCAACGCATTCCGCCGATTGGTGCAAAATTCCCGCTTATTGATCCTATCGGGTGTTCACTCTGGCTCTGTTTTGCCGGGTTATAGATTGCCAGTTTTGCTGCTTCCTGGACTGCAATGATAGTTGCAATCGGGATCCCCGAAAGGGCAATACCTACAATTACCTCCGCAGCTGGAGATGAAACGCTTTCATCCGTCTGGTCTCCATAATACCTCTGGAGAAGCATCAGTGCAGTTTCTTCGAGGAGCGGGGCATTACTGCTGACCGCAGTCCAGTCTATGTGGACATCTTTTGGGGCAGCAGTCCCTTTCACTTGCGTGAGCAGCCACGTTACAGTTTCCATGGAAAGGGAGAGTTCATCTGCAATCTGACCTGGACTATGTCCCTCCGCGAGGAGCATTTTTGCCCTGCCAATCAGATCGTCAAGGGAAGACATGGGAAAAAGATTCGCCGGAATCTATTTAAGTTTTCTTTTAATAATCGAGCCACAAATGAGACATTCGCCGTCATGATCGAAATATCTGCCACAACCGCTGCACCGATATTTCCAGTGAACATGTTTTGCTTTTCGCTGGTTGATCGGAATGGTTTGCACTCCAAGGACACCTGCCACATTCTGGATGGCAAAATCATCGGTATAGAGAACTGCGTCAAGCTCGATAGCAAGAGCAAGAAGATCAGAATCTGTGTCGGAGATTACACATGCATCCCTGGTTTTTTTTGCTGCAATCGCCACGTTCTCCTTACTCCATGCACCGGGAGAAGCGATCTGCAATCCTTCAGCACATAATTTTTCGAATTTCCCTTTTGAACGGATATCGATCAGCTCATCACAGACCGAGGGTGTCGTATACAACTCCCCGCTGACCGGACAGTCCGAGAAAAAAACACTGGAATCAAGGACGGCTTTCATAGGAGAATCCAAGATAACGGAAGATAAATCATACTTTTTTGTGTTTTTGCACATCAGTTTTTTTTATTGATTCGGCAATCCGGTTGGCAGCCGGGATTTTACTGCACCCGCGTTCTATCGTATCGCTGCAGATTACTTCACGGATTCCCGCTGCCATCAGATGGACATAGGCTCCTCCGGTAAGCACTCCGTGTACACAAGCAGCAAATACCTCTTTTGCACCCTGTTTGTAGAGCATTGATGAAGCAGTGGCGATGGTCCCTCCGGTCGAGATGATATCATCGACAATAACCACGGATCGTGCTGCTGCACATAATTGTTTGGGGGCCATCTTCACCTCAACACCGCTGAGGCGTGTTTTTTCGAGATGATCAAAATCCCAACCTCCAGCAGACGCGACCTGTTCAGCGAAGGTACGAGCGCCCTCATCAGGAGCGAGGATCAGGGGATTACTTAGATTCAGTAATTCAATATATGAACCGACATCACGGGCAAGAGAAATATTTCTTGCGGGCACGCTAAAATAGTTGAGGACCTCTTCTTCATGGATATTGACTGTAATGACTTCTGAAACCCCCCTGCTGAGCACTTGTGCTATGGCTCGTGCACTGATGGGTTCGCCCTCTCTGAACCGCTTGTCCTGCCGGGCATATCCCATGTAAGGCACCACAAGCTGGTTATGGGAACTGTCACAGGCATCGATCAGGAGGATTAACTGAACGAGGGTGTCATTATCCACCAAACTTCCGACAATAATTGTCTCATCATCCAGTTCACCGGCAATCAGGTACTGTTCCCCGTCGGGAAACCGGGAATATTTTACTTCAACGACTGGGGTTTTTAGTGCCCGTGCAAGGCTGGTTGCAAGTATTTGGGATTTTTCCGTGCAGATAACTTTCATAATATCTTCCTAGAATCTGAAGTAAGGGTTATTGTTTCTTTAGAATTATTGTGTAACAGTAGGTATTGTAATTTTTTAAGCAATGAACAGTAGCAGGAACTCACCATCGCTGGCACTCCCTTCCGGTGTAATCAGCTGAAAGTACTTAAACTATCATGCAACAATTGATATGAAAACTCCCTGAGTAAAAGAGGTTAATTCCGCAATGGAAATTTCTGAACAATCATCACCGCAGAAAGACGCATTACAAATCCCCGATCCCACTCCTGAGGTTGCGCCGACTGAGAATGTAATAGCAACGTCATCCCAGATCGAAGTACCAGAAAAACTGGTCGATCAGGTCATTGGTCAGGAACATGCGGTTGAGGTCATTAAAAAGGCTGCAATCCAGCGACGGCATGTCATGATGATCGGAAGCCCGGGGACGGGAAAGTCGATGCTGGCAAAAGCAATGGCCGAGATTTTACCAAAAGAAGAGCTTCAGGATATTCTTGCATACCCAAACTCCGATGATCCTAACAACCCGGTGATCAGGACGGTAACCGGGGGAAGGGGAAAACAGATCGTTGGAGCCCATAAAGCAGAAGCAAAGAAAAAAATCCAGTTCCGAAACACTCTTCTCATGCTCCTGCTCATCGGTATCATCGGTTATGCCTTCATTACCTACCAGTGGCTGATGGGGATCATTGCCGCCGCATTTGTTTTCATGGCGTTACGGTACACTACCCCCCGGGAGGAAGCGATGGTCCCTAAGCTTCTCGTTTCCAATGATACCAAAAATACTGCCCCCTTTATTGATGGTACCGGTTCTCATGCCGGTGCCCTGCTTGGTGATGTCCGGCATGATCCATTCCAGAGTGGAGGTCTCGAGACACCGGCGCACGACCGCGTTGAGGTCGGAGCTATCCACCGGGCACATGGCGGGGTGCTTTTTATCGATGAAATCAACACACTGGACCCGCATTCCCAACAGAACCTGCTTACTGCACTTCAGGAAGGAGAGTTCCCCATAACCGGTCAGAGTGAACGCTCGAGTGGTGCGATGGTCCGGACAGAACCCGTGCCCTGCAGGTTTGTGATGGTTGCTGCGGGAAATCTTGATGCTATCAAGGGGATGCACCCGGCACTCCGCTCCCGTATCCGCGGGTATGGGTATGAAGTGTATATGGCGGAGAGCATGGAGGACAATGAGGACAATCGTAAAAAATATATTCGCTTCATTGCACAGGAAGTGAAAAATGACGCAAAGATCCCCCACTTCGACCAGAGTGCAATTGATGAAGTAATCCGGGAAGCGAAGAGGCGATCGAACCGTAAGGGGCACCTGACATTAAAGCTTCGTGACATGGGTGGACTTATACGTGTTGCGGGGGATATCGCACGGCAGGAAAATGCTGCCCTGACGACATCCGTCCATGTAATAACTGCGAAGAAGACCGCGCGATCGATTGAGGATCAGGTATCTGATGAAATTACGCAGCATCTCAGGGAATACGAGATGACCATTGTGGAAGGAACGCGTATCGGGCGCGTCAACGGTCTTGCAGTAACAGGAAATGATGCCGGGTCAGTACTTCCCATAATGGCCGAAGTGACACCTGCACAAGGTGAAAGTGGACAAATCATCGCTACCGGTGTTTCCGGGAAACGTCAGGAACCCTGGTTGAAAGACGAGGAATCAATCGCCCAGCAATCCATTAAAAATGTAAGTGCATTAATAAAAAAGTTCACCGGAAAAGATATCAAAAACATGGATGTCCACATCCAGTTTATTGGTACCTACGGCGCAGAAGGGGATTCTGCCTCAGTCAGCATTGCCACAGCAGTAATGAGTGCAATAGAGGGAATTCCCATACGTCAGGATGTAGCCATGACAGGCTCCCTTTCAGTACGGGGAGATGTTCTTCCTGTCGGTGGAGTAACGTATAAAATTGAAGCGGCCGTAAAAGCGGGCATCAAAACAGTGCTTATTCCCCGGATGAATATTGGGGACGTATTGATTGAAGAGCGGTATAAATCCCTGGTTACGATCCTGCCCATGGATACCATTGATGATGTCCTCAAGTATGCGCTGGTCCCGGAAAACGCTGATGGATTCCTCACCAAGCTCAAGAAGATGGCGATGAGGTCAACGACAATAATTCCGGAATTAACGACAATCAACCAGACAATGGCCTGAGTGCGATGTCTGGTATACTGTATTATGATCTGCGGCATGTAACCGGGCAGGTCACCCATATCGATATCGACAACAGTGTTGTGGAATCAGCCGGCACATCCTTTTTCAATAAAGCAGTGATAAGAGTGCTCAGTAAAACCGGTTGGGGGATTCTCCAGATAGATAATTATTCTCCCTGTCAAGGAAAAAAATTTGATGCAATCCTTGAATCTGCATGCAGACTTGCCCGGATTACCGAGGAAAATGTTGTCCTTGGTGATGCCCCCCACGGGATTTTATCCGTGCCTCCCATGAAAGAAGATCCCCGCGATGTTTGTATCGAGGAGAAATCCACGTTGCTCTCGGAAATTGAAAAGGCCGCCCAGCACCCTTTGGTTGTGAACAGGAGAGCAAATTTCATAGAAAAAATTGAACACATCCGGTTCACGGACAGCTCTGAAAATGAATACTCGTACGAGATGTGCCGTTCGGGATTTAATATTCTGGCTGTCGCCTCACGGAACGGGAACATCCAGATGGGATACGAACGTGAGCATTCCATTCACGGATTCAACCTGCGGCACCAGCAGTCACTGGGAAAAAAGGCTGCGGAAATTGCAGTTGCCCTTCTTGATGCCGGTGCTGCAAAAAGCGGGAAAATGCGGGCGGTACTTGACCCGGAATTAGCGGGTGTATTTGCCCATGAAGCAGTTGGCCATGCCAGTGAAGGTGACCTTGTCCAGGAAGGCAACTCTGTTCTGAAGGGAAAAACAGGACAGAAGATTGGGAACGCGAACCTGACAATAATTGATGATCCCGGGATTCCCGAATTCGGTTTTGATCCGGTTGATGCCGAAGGCGTAGCAGTCCGCCGGACAGAAATTATCAAAAAGGGGGTCATCAACGCATATCTCCACAACCGTGAAACCCTTTCATCTGTCGGGAATGGTATTGCCGGCCACGCACGGGCAATGCCGGGAGAACCCCCGCTTGTCCGGATGAGCAATACCTTCATTGAAGCCGGGGATGCGATGCAACATGAGATCTTTGAGGAGTGCCGTGACGGAATCTTTCTCAAAGGGTCGCGCGGAGGACAGGTCGATCCCGGCAGGGGAATATTCCAGTTCAATGCGGAGTATGGTTACCTGATTGAAAACGGTGAATGTACCAGGATGGTAAGGGATGTCTCATTATCCGGTGAAATCTTAAAGACTCTCCATGGAATCTCCCTCTGCGGGAATGTTCGCACCATGAGCCCGGGATATTGTGGAAAAGGAGGTCAGAGTGTTCCCGTGAGCGACGGGGCACCGTATATTCTTCTGTGTGATGCGGTGGTGGGCGGCAGTGGCATGGATTGATCAACTACTCCACGATGGGCAAAAAAAAGTCGATGAAATTGAAGTTTTTTATGTCGAGGGATCTTCAGTCTCGGCTGATACAAAAAAGAAGAAGGTTAACCTGGCCACGATCTCAAAGGAATGCGGTCTTGGCATCCGTACTATTCATAAGGGAAGGATTGGGTCATCGAGTACAAACGATCCTGACCATTGGCAGGAATGCCTGAACGCTGCAATTGCGAGTGGAAAACTTGCAACCCCTCAGGACTGGGAAGGACTTCCTGACGTGGTACCACTGTCCCGGACTCCCCTCTCATTTGACTCCACACTCAGGATTGAACCCAAGGTCGTTCTCGATCTGATCGAAAGGATGCTTGAAGGAGCAGGGGAACACCCCGCAGAGGTAACTGCCGGTTCGGCATCACTTTTCACGGCCATGGTGACACTTGCCAACAGCAGAGGGGTCCGGTATACGAACCAGCACACCGGAGTCTCACTCTCTTTGGAAGCGATTCACGGGCAGTCTACCGGATATGAGTTTGATCATTCCAGCTTCCTTGACAAGATGGAGCCAGAGTCTGTAGGTGAGAGGGCAACATTCTTTGCAAAGGAATCCGACAACGGGAAAGATATTGCCACCGGGGATTACGAGATCCTTCTCTCGCCTCTTGCGTACGGGGAACTTCTGGGGAATGTATTTGTCCCTGCGCTGAGTGGACGTAACGTTCATGCCGGGAGATCCCGGCTGTCACAATCCCTTGGCAAAATTGTTACCGATCCAGCAATTACGATGTATGATGACCCCCTGTTAAAGGGGGCGAACGGCAGTGTACATTGGGATGCCGAGGGCACACCTACACGTCGTATCGATTTTATCAGGGACGGGATTCTGGAAACCTTTGCGTATGATCTCAAAACCGCCTATCGTTTCGGCAATAAGAGCACCGCAAGTGCTATCCGGGGTGGATTTGGAGGTTTGCCTTCAATAGGACATCATAATTTTATCGTTGACGGGAAACGAAATGAGGTAGCCGACGACCGTGTGGTGTACGTTCACAATGTAGTCGGTGCTCATACTGCTAATCCCATGAACGGTGATTTTTCTGTTGAGATTTCTAACGCATTCTGGATGGAAGGGGGGGAGTTTGAAACACCCATAAGGAGTGCGATGCTTTCAGGAAATGTGTTCGATCTCCATCATGATATCTGTGGGCTGAGTAAAGAATCCCGGGCGATTGGATCCATGATTCTGCCTTCGGTAAAAATAAATAAGCAGCATATTATTGGTAAATAGGTAAAGTCATGACTGATGTGCTGGTTGCAATACTCCTTATCGTGGCAATTATTGCTGTCGTTTATTACCTGGTAAAACAATTGTCGGTCCTTCTCATAAACGCGATTTTGGGACTAATTGTATTGTTTTTTCTGAATTTTTTCCATATCATGCAATGGATGGGAAAACCCGATCTTGGGTATAACCTCGCGACGATTCTGATATGTGCAGTAGGAGGACTTCCGGGCGTGTGCATTCTTGTTTTACTGAATATTCTTGGAATAACACTCTGAAAACATTTATTATTAAAAAAAATTCCGTTACCTTGTGATACCAGGTTTAAACCGGACATGAGATAGAATTAAATAATGTCACACAGATTTCGTAGTGAGGTGATGTGGATATGTGTACTGTTGGTGGACCCGTAGACATTGATCTCCCGCCGGATCGCGTGCAGGGGAAGGATTACCGCTGCAATGAATGCGGTGAGCGGTTCAAAGGCATCGGTAAAAAGCCCATCTGTCCCAGCTGCCAGTCAGACGACGTGGCTAATGCATGATTTACACCCTGGATGATGCACTCCTGCTTATCAGGGGAAAACAATCTTTTTTACTCGTTGCAAAGGTAAAGAACAGTTTCGGGCTTTGCATCGAGACGAGCCATGATGAATACTGTCAGGGTGTCGAAGCGGGTGACCTTGTTGTCGTTTCCGCTCCGGAAGGGGGTGCTGTTGAGCCTGCCATGATGCTCACTGAGCTGGTCCGAACCTTCCACGTGCCGTTGTTGGTATTGCCCAAAAACCATCCCGGGTCGCGACGGATTTCTTATGTAGTATCCGTTGGACCCGAAATTTTTACCAGCTGTTCAATTCAGAGGGGGACACATCCGGAACAACACCTCATCTGCTCGAGTGATGAACTTGGGGGTATCACACTCAGGAAAAGTGAACAGGGGGTAGTTGTCTCCTCACTACCCGGGAACATAATCCCCCGGAATATAAAATATGAAATAAAAACCGATTTTTCCTGAATTACCTATTTTTTATGGGAAATTACTACGGGGAATCAATTTTTTGATCGTAAATAACAATACATATATTGTTTTTTTTACCAATTATTGTACTGCCGTGAGAGGAGGGTTGGATGAAGACTGAGGTCCTACGAGACATTAAAAAAACTGAAGAGGATTACCAAAAAACAATCACTGCGGCCCAGGAAGAGAAGAAGTACAGGCATTCTCAGGCTGAGCTGGAAGCTGATAATCTGGTTATAAAAGCGCAAAGCAATGCTGAACAATATAAAAAGATGAAACTGGAAGAAGCACGGCACCAGGCGGCATTAAAGCACGCCGAAATCATTAAAAGTGGCAATCAAAAGGCAGCGGCAATCAGGGAAAAAGGTTCAAAGAACCTTCCTAAAGCAGTGCAGCTGCTCGTATTGCGGTTCAAGGAGCAGCTGCATGTTAAAGCCTGAACAGATGAGCAGGCTGCTGATTGTTGCATCAAAGGATCAGATAACTCCTGTTATTACGGAGCTCTACCGTCATAACCTGTTTCATATTGAGGACTATGTTGAAGCAGCGGCGAAGGGGTATGAGGGCTTTAAGATCGGCACGCCTCTGTCCGGAGCAACCGAAGCATCCGGTGATCTTGTCAAGATCCGTGCGATACAGAATGCGTTTTCCATTTATAGCGATGATTTTGAAGTAACGCAGCGACAAAAACAGTCAGGCCTTCAGGTACAGATAGAACGAGAACTCCCTGCTATCGAGCTAGAGGTTGAAGGACTCACCGTAAAACGTTCGAAACTCGAAACTAAAGTAAAAGAATTCGAACAGAAAATTGCTGAGCTCACTCCCTTTATTGGTATTCCAGGAGACCTCGATCTCTATCGTGGGTATTCGAGGTTTATTGTTTTTGCCGGGTATGTCGCGCATGAGGTATCGATCTCTGTAGCGAACGAAATGTTCTTCGGGAAAGGCAAAGCCGGAAATTTCATTGTCGTTGTTACTCCCATTGAGCACCGGAATGTGGTTGAAGGAGCGTTGCAGGGGGCAGGATTCCAGGCGGTTACAATCCCTGATGAGTCCGGGATTCCGCAGGAGCGTATTGACTTTTATTCAGGCGAGATTACCCTAATCAAAAAGGAGATTGAGGATGTCAACCAGAAAATGGATGCGATAAAGGAGAAACATGCCAGTTTCCTGGTTGCGTGTGAGGAGGTCTTAAAAGGTCAGGTAGAACGAACAGAGGCACCTTTGCGGTTTGCAACGACAAACGAGACCTTCGTCGCAGAAGGCTGGGTGCCCGCGGCAAGTGTTGTGACCATAAGCCAGGCACTTGAGAAAGCGACCAATGGAAAAATCTTTGTCACCGAGCTTGCTGTTGGTGAAAAGGATGTAGTTCCGGTTGAGTATAACAACCCATCATTTGCCCGGCCTTCTCAGCTGCTCATAGACACATACTCGCGACCAAAGTACAATGAACTTGATCCGACAATCATGATCTCTATCGTATTTCCCATCTTTTTTGGTCTTATCCTCGGGGATGTAGGATATGGTGCCCTGTTGTTGGTCCTGTGCCTTGGCCTGCGGAAATACCTGAAAGGGGAAGGGGGTCAGCAGCTTCTGGCGGTTCTCAGAAATGCGAGTATCTCAAGCATCATTTTTGGGGTGCTTTACAGCGAATTTTTAGGATTTGCACTGCCGTGGCCGGCTCTTCTGCCATCGCGCCACCTCAATATCGGGGCACACGCTACAGGGCATGGTCCCAATATCCCCGGTCTGATGATGATGGCTATCTGGATTGGGATCGTCCATGTCACCTTGGGCAGGATTCTTTCAATCGTGAACCATGCACAACAGGACCACGGGGCACATCGAATCAAGGCTGTCCTTGCAAATGTCGGATGGGTCCTGATGATATGGGGTACCCTTCTTTTGATCTGGTCGATGATCCCGATGCCGTTAATGCCGGATTTCACCGGTCTGCCACCAGTTCTGATGGGCCTGAATGTCACCGGGTTGATCGGTATTGTGGCAATTGTTGTGGGAGTAATATTTATTGCACGGGATTCCGGCCTTGAGCTTGTTGAGCTTCCCTCAATTTTCAGCCACGTGCTCTCGTACACACGTATTGTAGCTGTTGGCCTGTCGTCTGTGGCAATCGCCATGGTGGTGAATTTCATTGCGATTGGTATGCTGATTAGTCCGCAGCTCGAGAACATCACGATTATCGGGGTGCTCTTTATCATTATTGGTATCGTCGTTTTCCTGATTGGGCATGCATTGAATATGGCGCTTGGTATTCTTGGAGGTGGCTTGCACTCTCTCAGGTTGCATTATGTTGAATTCTTCACCAAGTTTTACAAGGGTGGAGGCAGGAAGTACAATCCGTTTGGAATGAAAAGAAGATTTACGGAGGATTAAAATGGTAGATGTAAACATGACTTTGGAAATGGTAGAGGCATCGCAGGTTGGAATGAAGGCACTCGCTGCAGCAATTGCAGTTGGATCTACAGGAATAGCCGCGGCTTTAGCCGAAATGGCGATTGGTTCTGCAGCGGTTGGGGCAACCGCGGAAAATAAAGACGTATTCGGGCTTGTCCTGTTGCTTACGGTCATTCCGGAAACTATCGTCATTTTCGGGCTTGTTGTGGCGTTGCTGCTCATATTCTGAGCACGGGGCAGACAATGGGACTGGAAGCCGTTGTTGAAGAAATCAGGGAAAAAGGCAAAAAAGAAGCAGAAAAGATACGTGCTGAGTCTAAGCAGGAAACAGACAAAATCCTTGCAGCAGCAGGCGGGCGTGCCGGAGAGATCAAGCTCGCGGCAGAGGCAGAATCAGCAAAGCAGACAGGTCATATCATTGATCAGGAAGTGTCTGCAGCAAACCTGCTTGTCAAACGGGAGCTCTTAAACACGCAAAAGGCACTCCTGGATAATGTCTACGAAAATGTCCTGATGGAGATTGCCGCTCTCCCTGAAAGCTTCCATCGTGAAGCTATTAAAAAACTCCTCTCCGAGGCAAAAAAGGAGATTTCAAAGGGAAAAATATCTTGCAACACCCGGGATATGGCAGCGGTCAAAGCTGTAATATCCGAGACTCCCGAATTTGCCGGGTTTAAAGTCGGATCTCCTGTCGAAATCGATGGCGGGATCGTTCTTGAAGGAGAGGGAGGCGAATTGCAGATTGATTACAGTTACCGCACATTCCTCGCGAAAGTGTGGGAATCCGGGTTGAAAGATGCATCTGACATCCTGTTTGGTTAGGAGGGTTTCCCGATGGTTGCAGTGAAAAGTGTCTTTGCACCTTACATCTACGTCTGTACAAGGATGCGGGTGAGAAAAGCAAAGCTCATACCACGGGAGGAATACATGCGGATGCTCAATATGAGCCTCCCGGAGATCACCCGCATTATTCAGGAAACTCAATACAAACAGGAGATTGATGAGCTCAGTTCAGTCTTTAGTGGAATCGACCTGATTGAAGTAGCCCTGAGCTGGAATCTGGCCAAAGAATATCAGAAAATTCTGGAGATTACTCCGGGAAACCTAAAACAGTTCACCCAATCATATCTCCGTCGCTGGGATATCCAGAATGTTCTTACTATCCTGCGTGGCAAGATGCAGGGTGAGAAGGTGGGGAAGATCAAGGAGATCTTAGTCCCTGCGGGCAGTCTTGACCGTGTCATGCTGGATCGATTATTAGCAGAAGATAGTCCTGAAAAGATTATCGATGTTCTCAAAGGGAACCGGATATACCCGGTGCTTTCCCGTGAGTATCCGGTCACCAAGGAGAGTGGTTCGTTCTCCCGGATGGAAAATGAGCTGTATAAACAATTCTTCTCAGAGATTATTGCAGAGGCTGAGAGTGGACTTAAAGGAGGAAAACAGTTCCTCGATTTCATCAGGTTTGATATTGACATCCGGAATATCAAGACTCTCTTCCGGTTGCGTGCGGACACGTTTGAAGAAGACGCACGGGACATGTATATTGCCGGGGGTGTTTTTTCAGCAGCGGATTTTGCAAACCTGAATACTGTACGCGACCAGGCCGAGTTTATCGAACTGCTCAAAGCAAAGATCCGAAACAGTCTCCTGATCTCACTCCTTGATGAGCTGAAAAGCGAAAAAGCGATCCGTGATGTTGAGAGCAGGCTGACCCGTGTTCAGCTGGAACAGATGGAGAGCTTGTCGAAGCGCAACCCGTTCTCGATTCATCCCATCCTTGTTTACCTGGAAAAGAAAAAGTATGAAGTGTTCAATCTCCGGGCGCTTGCCAGAGGAAAGGAATCGAAACTTCCGTCAGAAAGGATAGCGGAATATCTGGTGGTGTAAATGGAGATTGCAGTCATTGGTAACAGCGAATTCGTTCTTGGGTTCCGGCTTGCAGGTATAAAAAAGACATACGCTGCAGAAAATGACGAGAAACTCAACGAATACATCAACAATGTCCTTCATGATGGAAATATCGGCATTCTCGTCCTTAACAGCAGCGATATGGAGCGTGTTCCCCGAAGACTTCGGACTACCCTTGAAAACTCTGTGAAACCCACTGTGATCGCGATCGGTGGCGAGGAAGGGGGATTGAGCATGAGAGAGAGAATCAAGAGATCGNNTGGGTGTTGATCTGTGGAAGTAAAAAACAAAAAAACAAAAGACACAAAACAAGGGGTTCTCAAAAGAATCGCCGGCCCTGTCGTTACGGCAGTCAACCTTGACGCCCACATGTACGATGTGGTGAAGGTCGGCAAAGAAGCGCTGATGGGAGAAGTCATCAAGATCCAGGGTGATAGCATCATCATCCAGGTATACGAAGATACCTCTGGTATCCGTCCCGGAGAACCGGTGGAAAACACCGGTCTCTCGCTTGCGGTTGAACTGGGTCCTGGCCTCCTGACCAGTATCTATGACGGGATCCAGCGACCCCTCCCTGTGCTTGTGGACAAGATGGGCAACTTTATTGAACGTGGTGTTTCTGCACCCGGGCTTTCGCATGAGAAGAAGTGGACCTTCAAGCCTGTTGTTAAAACAGGTGATAATGTCGAACCTGGAGCAATCCTTGGGGAGGTTCAGGAAACCAACATCGTCCATAAGGTCATGCTCCCGCCCAATGTAAAAGCAGGCACGGTTAAAACGATCAAGAACGGGGACTTCACCGTTGACGAGACAATCTGTATCCTCGATGATGGTCGCGAGTACCCGATGATCCAGCGCTGGCCGGTCCGTGTTCCCCGACCCGTAAGAGAAAAAAAGAACCCGACGATCCCCCTGATCACCGGTCAACGTATCCTTGATGGTCTCTTCCCGATTGCAAAAGGTGGCACAGCCGCAATTCCCGGTCCGTTCGGCAGCGGTAAAACCGTCACCCAGCAGCAACTGGCCAAGTGGTCGGATGCCGAGATCGTGGTCTACATCGGCTGCGGTGAACGTGGGAATGAGATGACGGAAGTCCTTACAGAGTTCCCGCATCTCGAGGACCCGAAGTCCGGTAAACCGCTCATGGAGAGGACTGTACTTATTGCCAACACGTCCAACATGCCGGTTGCGGCCCGTGAGGCATCGGTGTATACCGGTATCACAATCGCGGAGTACTTCCGGGATATGGGCT
>DADR01000073.1:0-50477 GCA_002495055.1 Methanoregula sp. UBA247
ACATCGAGGTGACTAGACCGAACCTTTCGGCGGTGCCGCCAGAGTATATAAGAAAGCAGACCCTGGCGGGAGGGGAGCGGTTCATAACCCCGGAGCTGAAGGAGATGGAGGAACGGGTCCTCTCCGCCCAGGAGAGGTCGTCCTCCCTGGAGGAGGAGCTCTTCTTGAAGATCAGGTCGCAGGCGGCCTGTCGAGGTCGCCAGATCCAGGAGAGGGCCGCCGCCCTGGGGGAGATCGACTCCTTCATCGCCCTTGCCACCCTCGCCGCCGAGAGGGGGCTTATCCGCCCCGAGCTGAATTTGAGGGGGGAGATCTCCATGAGGGGATCACGCCACCCCATTCTAGACGCTTCCATGCGGGGGGGGTTCGTCCCCAACGACGTCCACCTCGACGGAAGGGGGAACCGCTTCCTCATCCTGACGGGCCCCAACATGGCCGGAAAGTCGACTTTCATGAGGCAGATCGCCCTCGCCGCCATCCTCGCCCAGATCGGCTCCTTCGTCCCCGCCTCCTTCGCCTCCATATCCCCCGTAGACCGGATCTTCACCAGGGTCGGGGCCTACGACGATCTGACCTCTGGTCAGAGCACCTTCATGATCGAGATGACGGAGGTGGCGAAGATCCTCTCCTTTGCCACCTCAAAGAGCCTTATCCTCCTCGACGAGGTGGGGAGGGGTACGAGCACCTTCGACGGCCTCGCCATCGCCTGGGCCATCGCCGAGCAGATCCACAACAAGGTCCGGGGAAAGGCGATCTTTGCGACCCACTACCACCAGCTCACCCAACTGGCGGGGGTCCTCCCCGGCGTCAAGAACTACAACATGGCGGTGAAGGAGGAGGGGGACTCCGTCGTCTTCCTTCGGACCGTCGTCCCCGGCGCCACCGACAGGAGCTACGGTATCCACGTCGCAAAGCTGGCGGGGGTCCCCGAAGAGGTGGTGGCTCGTGCAAGAGAGGTCCTCCGAGAGATCGAGAGGGAGGCGGTGATCGAGCCCCTGAGAAACGACCGGCGGTCGAGGAGGGCGGGGCCCCGGTACACCCAGCTGATATTCTTCGACGGTCCCGGAGGAGGAGGTGGCGGCAACATTGAAGATGATGGTAACAGTAACGGTAACAGTAGCAGTAACAGCAACGGTGAAGGCGCCGTCGACGTCGACGGCGGCCCTCCGGCACAAGTCTACGAAGATGGACGAGATCGGGACGCTGCGGCCTACCTCATCGAGGAGATCAGGGACCTGGACCTGAACCTCATAACCCCCATCGACGCCCTGAACAGGCTCTCGGAGTACCAGAGGAGGCTATTGGGGGAATATGGCAAAAATTAAGCTCTTAGACCCCGAGGCCGTCTCCAAGATCGCCGCCGGGGAGGTGATCGAGAGGCCCGCCTCCGTCGTCAAGGAATTGGTCGAGAACTCCATCGACGCCGGGGCGACGAAGATCCTGGTGGAGGTCGTCGACGGGGGCAAGCGGCTCATCAGGGTCACCGACGACGGCTCCGGGATGGACCGGGAGGACGCCTCCATCGCCTTCGAGAAGCACGCCACCAGCAAGATCTCCGGCGCCTGCGACCTCGATAGGATATCTACCTTGGGATTTCGGGGCGAGGCGCTCTCCAGCATCGCCAGCGTCGCGGAATCCGTCGACATGGTGACGAAGGCCAGGTCTTCCGGGGTAGGAGTTCCCGGGACCCGCGTCAGGGTCGAGGGGGGGCGGGTCGCGGAGGTGGGAGATGCGGGAGTTCCCGCGGGGACGACGGTGGTGGTCCGGGGGCTCTTCGGAGAGATCCCGGCCCGGAGAAAGTACCTGAAGAGCGGGAGGGCGGAGCTGGCGAGGATCGCCGAGGTCGTCACCTCTTACGCCGTCATATGCCACTGGATATCCTTCGAGCTCTTCTCCGGCGAGAGGACGGTCTTCAAGTCCGTCAGGTCGGATAGCTGGAACGATTCGATCCTGCGGATCCTGGGAAGGGAGGTCGCCCGAAACCTCGTCTCCATAGAGGCGGAGTCGAAGTTCGTCTCCGTCACCGGGTCTGTCGGAAGAGAGACGGTCACCAGGTCCAGCCCCGACTGGATCATGACCTACGTCAACGGCCGGCTCGTCAGGTCGAGGGCCCTCATCAGGGCCGTGGCCGAGGGGTACAGGACCCTCATCCCGACAGGCCGCCACCCCGTCGCCGTCGTCTCCATCAGGATCGACCCCGCCATGGTGGACGCCAACGTCCACCCCGCAAAGACGCAGGTGAGGTTTCTGAAGGAGGAGGTGGTGGCGGCGATGGTCACCGACGCCGTCAGGGCCGCCCTCATGAAGGAGGGGAGGGCGGAGCCGCCCAAGACGGCGGAGGGACCCGCCCCGACGGATCTCTTCGTCCCGGAGGGCGGGACGGTGGCGCCCGCTCCCGGTCCGGGTCCGGTCGGTCCTGTCGTTTCAGGAGAGGTGGGGACGGGCGGCGGATCCGATCCCGGCGGCCTTGTATCGGACCTTCAGAGGACCCTCCCCCTATATTCTGGGAGGGGGAGGCTCGACCTGGAGATCGAGGCGGAGCCGCTACCCGGGGGCCTGCGGGTCCTCGGCCAGGCGCTCTGCCTCTACATCGTGGCGGAGGGTCCGGGGGGGCTCGTCCTGGTGGACCAGCACGCCGCCGCCGAGAGGGTCCGCTACGAGACCCTGACGAAGAAATACGACGCCGGCACCATATCCCAGGAGCTGATCGTCCCGGTCACCCTGGAGCTATCGCCCAAGGAGGCGGTCCTCCTGGAGGAGTGGGGTCCGACGCTGGAGGAGATGGGCTTTGACGTCCAGCCCTTCGGCGGCAACGCCTACGCCGTCCGGGCCGTCCCGGCGATAGGGGTGAGGCTCGAGAGGACCGAGGCGGTCCACGACGTCCTGAGGGACCTCTTCGCCCTGGGGAGGGTCGGGACGGAGGCGACGGCAAGAGAGGAGATCCTCAAGCTCCTCGCCTGCCGCGGCTCCATCAAGGCGGGGCACGATATGGGCTGGAAGGAGATGCACGACCTCCTGCGAGGGCTATTCGCCTGCGACAACCCCAAAACCTGCCCCCACGGGAGGCCCACCTCCGTCACTCTATCCTTTGCCGAGCTGGAGAAGATCTTCGGTCGGAGGTGACGGGAGGGCGTTGTTTGGTTTCTTCATGAGGGCTATCTTGGGCCTCGACATATCCTCCCCGGCCCTGTATCCATAGAGCTCCTCCAGGTCGGTGGCGATGGCGTGCATGATCCGTGCGTTGGGGATATCCATGGGGCAGAGCTCTTCGCACTGGCCGCAGTTTATGCAGCTGTCGGCAATGTGGGCGTACCTGGTCAGGTGGAACTCAAGGCCGGGGGGGACGATCCCGGGAAAAGCTGTCATGTAGGGTCCGGTGGTGTTGAAGAGGGCGGGGCAGACCTCGACGCAGGCGTAGCACTTGATGCAGCGGGCCGTCTCCTCGACTATATACTTGATCCGGTCGCAGCTTCCCTCCAGGAGGGCGAAGTCCTCCTTCTGCTCCTCGTCGGACAAATTGACGATCAGATCCTCCCTCCTCTTTCGAGCCTTGATGCAGGGCACCTCGGGTACGCCTACCCCGATGGCGCCGGCGGCCGAGGCCCTCTCGACGAGGTCTCTACCCCTCTCGGAGCAGATCTCGACGAAGGTCGCCTCCCCCACCAGCTCCTCTTTCACCCCCCAGTTGCCGCAGGCGAGATCTGCCCCCCTCGGGACCTTCATCTTGCACCTTCGGCAGTTGTCTCTGCGGCCGTAGCCCCCCTCCTCCAGCTCCTTGATCCGGACGGCCCGGTGCTCCCCGCCGACGGTGATGTGAAACCTCCCCTTGTGGATCGTCTCCTTCTCGACGGACCCGGGGTCGACGTCGAAGACCTCGCAGATCATCCGCCTCATCATGGAGGGGGCGATGGATCCGCCGCAGTTGAGGCCTATCAGGAGGAGGTTATCTATATTCACCATACCCCTCTTCGCCTGCTCAACGGTCCCCATGACGTCGCACCCCTTCATGACGGCGGCGACCTTAAACCCCTCGGCGCCTCCGAGGTACTTGCCGAAGAGCTTCGACATGAGGAGCGTCCCCCCATGGATCGAGCCCGCCGTCTCCTCCACCTCTGCCGGATCGGTGATCAGGACCGGCCTAGCGTCGTAGAGGTCTAGGCCCCTCTTAACCCCCAGGACGGCGTCGACGATCCCCTCCTCCAGGGCGAACTTGAGGAGGGCGGTGATGGCCCCCCCCGACTCTCCCCTCTTCCGGAGGTTGGGGTCGCGGGCCCAGGCGTATATCATATCTCCCTTGACGACCGCCTCTCCATTGCCGATAACCTCTGCCTTCCCTGCCGTCTCTACCTCCTCGACCTTCTCTCCCTTGCCGATCGCGTCATCTCCCCGGATATTACCGCCCCCTCATCTTCTCCACCTTCACAGCACACGCCTTGAACTCGGGGATCTTCGAGACGGGGTCGAGGGCTCCGTTCGTCAGGAGGTTTGCAGGACACTCCCGGAAGTGGAAGGGTATGAAGACGACCCCCTTTTTAATCTCCCCCGTCACCCTCACCGGGACGGCGATCTCCCCCCCTCCGGGATGAGACCAGGACGACCTCGCCATCTTCTATCCCCATCTCCCTTGCATCCATCTCGCTGATCTCCACCCAGCCGGTCTTCACCTCGGCGTCGAGGTTCTCCGATCGGCGGGTCATCGACCCGGCGTGCCAGTGCCAGAGGGACCTTCCGGTGGTGAGGATGAAGGGGTAGTCGCCGGTGGTGACCTCGGCTGGGGGTCTCCATTCGACGGCGGTAAACTTGCCCAGACCGTCTTGGGTCGCGAACCTCTCCCGGTGGAGGATGGGGGTTCCTGGATGGTCGGGAGCGGGGCAGGGCCACTGGAGGGCGTGGGGGTCCTCGAGACGGGGGTAGCTGATCCCGGCGTAGGAGGGGGTCGCCCTGGCGATCTCATCGAAGATCTCCTCCTCGCTACCGTAAGAGAACTGCTTCTCATACCCCATGAGCCTCGCGAGATCGGAGATGATCCTCCAGTCAGGCCTCGCCTCCCCCGGCGGATCCACCGCCTTCCTCAGCCTCTGGACCCGCCGGTCGGTATTGGTGTGGGTCCCGTCCTTCTCGGCGAAGGAGGCGGCCGGGAGGACGACGTCGGCGAGCTCTGCCGTCTCCGTCATGAAGATCTCCTGGGATACTATGAACTCGAGGTTGCCGAGGGCCTTCTTTACTCTGGCCAGGTCGGGGTCTGTCATCATTGGGTTCTCCCCCATCAGGTAGAGGCACTTTATCCTCCCCGGCTCCTCCGCCAGGATCTCCATCATCTCCGTGGAGGTGATCCCCGCCTTCGGATCGCCGATGTCGCCCGCCCCCCACACCTCCCTCATCCTCTTCCGGGAAGCCTCGTCGGTGACCCTCTGATATCCGCTATAGACGTTGGGGAGGGCTCCCATGTCGCAGGCCCCCTGGACGTTGTTCTGGCCCCGGAGGGGGTTGACGCCGGATCCGGGCTTTCCGACGTTTCCGGTGAGCATCATCAGGTTCGCGATGGAGAGGACGTTGTCGACCCCCGTGGTATGCTGGGTCACCCCCATCGAATATAATAGGGACGCCGGCTTAATCGTCCCGATCCACTCCGCCGCCCTTTCGATATCAGAAGCTGGGACCCCGGTGATCTCAGCTGCGTTCTCGAGGCTGCAAGCCTCTTTATTAACCGTCTCCAGGACTGACCGGAAGCCCCGGGTCCTCCTCTCGATGAAATCCCGGTCCTCCCACCCGTTCTTTATGATTTCGCGGATCAGGCCATTCAAGAGCGCCACGTCCGTCCCGGGGCGGAGGGGGAGGTGGAGGTCCGCCGCCTTGGCCGTAGGGGTGAGCCTCGGATCGGCGCAGATGATCTTCGCCCCCCTCTTCTTCGCCATGACGAGCCTTCGTCCAATCAGGGGGTGCTGCTCGAAGGTGTTGCTCCCTATGACGAAGATGCATCTTGACTCCTCGATGTCGAAGATCGAGTTGGTCATGGCTCCAGAGCCGAAGACCTCCGAGAGGGCGGAGACGGTGGAGGAGTGGCAGAGCCGGGCGCAGTGGTCCACGTTGTTCGTCTTTGCGACGACCCGGGCGAACTTCTGCATCAGGTAGTTCTCTTCATTTGAGACACGGGCCGATGACAGGCATGCCATCTCTTCTCCTTTGTAGGACTTGAACTTGGAGACGATGAGCTTATACGCCTCGTCCCAGCTCGCCTCGACAAACTTGCCATCCTTCTTGATGAGGGGTGTTGTCAGCCGATCCGGGCTGTTTACAAATTCCCAGGCATAGTTGCCCTTGGGGCAGAGCTTTCCTTCGTTGACCGGATTGCGGTGCCACGGTGCGACACCGACAACCTTCTTGTCCTTGACGACAAGGTTGAAGCCGCAGCCGGTCCCGCAATACGGGCATGTGGTTGGTACGTATTTCATTTCCATGTTCTAACCTCGAACAATCAAATTTGTTGATTGAGGATATTTAAACATAGTGAATTTTTTGTCAAAAGTGATTAATAGTTGTGGGTTATAATGAGTATATAAGCAATAATCCCCGATTAATCCGAATCAAAAATTAATTAATTTTATTTGATATAAGTATGAAAGAAGCTTAACTACGCGCATATCATGAAACAACAACGTATTCCGCCTCTTATTATTGATATCGTTCAGAGCGGTCTTTTAGCATGCGACGGGATAGTTTTTGACAACCGTGATTCCTGTCCCGCATGTGGGGGAAAACTGACCGGATATGATACAAAAAAGAAGCAGTTCGCGGTTCTGCTTGAAGGAGGAAACAGGCATCCGATTCATGTAATGGTGAAACGGTTCTCCTGCCGGCAATGCCGCGCAGTTTGTTTTGCTGATGAACCATTCTACCCTGATACGCGGATTGGTTCTCCGATTGTCGATCTGGCTGTTTCACTTGCAGCGGGTATGTCATTTTATCGTGCAACTGCACTCATGAAACATCTGGGCATAGTCATAGACCGGGGTACAGTACGAAATTTTATGAAACGATCATTTCCGGGTATTTCCACAACGGACCTCTTTGGGATCCGGCTCCCCTTATCGATTATAACACTCTCAGAGCTCGCTGCCCGGACCCGTGAGGGGGGTCGCATCCCAGGGGCAGAAGCGCTCGCTGCCAGTGGTTTCCCATCCGCATACCGGGCAGCGCCGGATTTGCGGTTTTGGGGTAAACAGGGGAAGGAGCGGAAGGAAGAGAAAGACAAAGAAGAAAGGAACGCCGATCATCCAGAGTACGATAGTAATGACAAGTGAGCCTGATAACAGAATGAGGCTTATTTCCCAGGGTTTCATGCTATCATAACCGGTAAAAGACCGTGGGCAGAACAAAGAGAAAACCGCAGATCCTGCCCGACCCGCACGGGAATTTCTCTGGACATGTCAGAAATATCCGCCCCGCATTGCCAGCTCCCGGACTGCAAATGCAGGCAGGGCATCTGCACACGATCCCAGTTCTTTTGAAAGGTCAGTTCCACCCAGTTCTCCAGCGAACAGGGAGGCTCCAATACCGCCTACAAGTATGTGCCGGGCACCGGTTACAGCAGCAATGCGCTGCACTCCATCGCAGATCAAACCACGCTGGTTTTCCCAGAACTGTTCGGCAATCCGGTATGCACCATCGGTTCCAATCTCGTCAAGATCCGCACAGACGATGCGGGCGAGCCGGCGAAGTGCTGCGGCCTTGGTTTTTTCTTTCTTATCGGGTGTATCTCCGGTATACTGTGCGGGTGTGATGTGTCCCAGGACAAGATGTGCATCTGCGCTGGCTGCGAAATACTCAGAACTTACTGGAGTGATAACCCCATCAAGAAGTACCGATTGCAGCCGGGTTGCAATATTTCCCCTGAGCAACCCCGTATAGATAAGGTAGCCGTTCTGTAACCTCTGCAGGTCAGTGAGTCCAGTCAGTGACTCAAAACGGGTAAGCGGGATGATATCGGTAGTCGTGCTCCCGATATCGACAAGAAGAGCATCAGGGAATTCTCCCCGCAGGTAATCTGCTGATGCAAGCCAGTTTGCAGCTGCGAGTTGAGGCGCTGCAGAATCATGGAATTTCCCGTCAGTGCCGTAAAAACGGGCAGCGTGAAACGCGTCCTTTACCGCCTTAACAATAAAGGAAATGCCCTCCATCTTGTCATCAAAACAGTCAGCCAGTTCACCGCTCATGACCACAGCCGCCGGTTCATCGGGGGCAGTGACATACTGGTTCAGGAGCGTGGTGACGGGAGCTTTTTCCCACAGCGGGCAGTAATGGAGGTGAGCGCCCCCATCATTGACCACTTTAAGGTTAGCACCCCCCACGTCAATCCCAATCATACTTTTGAGACCTTCCCGTGTGTGTCAAAACGTACACTCCCGGTCAGATGCACCTGATCCGGCCCTCCCCCTTTCGAAGCTGCAACAAGAATGTCGGCTATCTCCTCGTTCATGCAGGCTGCAATACCGACAAGACTGGTAGTGATCCGCGGGTTCACATCCACTACATATACCTTGTCGGCAACAACTACATCCACTCCGCAATATCCCTGGCACCCGAGCACCTCTGCCACTTTTTTGGCCATGTCGATAATTTCTGCTTCGCGTGCCGGGTGTACCGGCGTCTCCCCGCCACAGTAATGAAGAGCTCCGTCATTTCCGGTTTCAATGACCTGCCGGTTCACCGCGAGCACCAGCGGGGATTTACCGGAGAAATACAGGCAGGCATCACCCACCACCCGGCTCCCTACAATGCTGACGGAAAAATGATCTCCTGCAATATATTGTTGTGAGAACTCGTCCTTTCCCGGCAAACCATCTGATATTCTCACACCTTGCGCGCCGCAGCCTTTCACCGGCTTAATCACTCTTTTTCCCAAAGGTGTGTCCGCGGGAACCGGCACATCGTGTGAACGCAGGATCTTTTCGGTGCGGACCTTATTGGCACAGAGAGCAACCGTCATGGACCCGCACCCGAGATTATGCGTATGCTGCTCAAGGATCTGCGTGTACCGTGCAAGCAGGTGGTCGGGGGAGATTACAAGCCCCATATCGCACAACGGGGCAATACGTTCTATTTCGGCTCCAAAATCCCCGTTGCCGGGCAATATTACCTCAAACCCGCAACGCTCAAAACTCCGTTTCAGGACATCGAGCATGGCAGCACCTTCAAAAGCAAGCGAGGGATCATGAACTGAGGCATACTCAGCGAGCAGGACTTTCATCACTCTTCTCTTTTTGTGCTTGAACAAAATTACCCTATCCGATCGGTGTACTATTTGAGGGGCGCGGTTCATACGTGAATGCACATGAAACCCTCGATCCTGCTGACCAATGATGATGGTGTTAGTTCAGTCGGGCTTTGGGCCGCGTACGAAGCTCTTGCACCGATTGCCGATGTGACCATCGTTGCACCGGCAACCCAGCAGAGTGCTGTCGGCCGATCGATTTCGATCTTTGAACCGTTGCGGGCAAGCCAGATCATAATGAATGATATTCCCGTATGGTCAGTGGCCGGAAAACCCACTGATGCGGTCATTATCGGGCTGTACGCACTCAAGCTTAACCCGACGCTTATCGTGAGCGGGATTAATATCGGCGAGAACCTCTCATTTGAATCGATTATGACCTCCGGCACGGCTGGTGCGGCACTGGAAGGGTCCAACCAGGGCACAAAAGGTATTGCATTCTCGCTTCAGGTTGAGGACCAGGGAGAAAAATTTGACGACCCCCGTCACAACGAACAAAACTTTGATGCAGCAAAGAGAATTGTCAGGGATGTTGTATCCCGTATACTGGCACAGGGATTCTGTCCCCACGCAGATGTGATCAATGTCAATATTCCTTCAGTTATAAAAGGCACCTATGAAGTCACCCGGCTCGCCCGGAAACTGTTTCATACGGGTGTCGAGAAACGATTTGATCCGCGGGGTCGCCCGTATTTCTGGATCAATGGTCCCCTTATTGAAGATGCAGAAGAAGGGACAGATGTCCATGCAATCCGGAAGGGCAATATTTCAATTACCCCTATCACCCTTGATTGTACTGCCTATAAAGCAGAAAGTGAGGCCAGGACTCTGTTTTCCCCATGATTTTTTTAGTATCTCTTTTTTGACCGGGTATCCGGTCACCATAACGGCTATCTTTTGGATTCTGACAGGGTTATGAAGACTGCGTGTGCTCCCGTCCGGCAGATCTGTGATGCAGAAATCAAAAATCCGTGTATCACCAGTATTAATTATTGTAAACTGAAATCTATCTGGTAGATGGACGATTCAGCAGAAGCCCTCATCGCGGCAAAGCGGGCAGCCGGATACAAAGCTGCGGACATGATAGAGGAGGATATGATCATTGGTCTTGGAACAGGATCCACGGTTTTTTATGCTCTCGAACGATTATCCTGCAGGGTTCGCGAAGGATTGCACGTTTCTGGTGTTCCTACCTCCTACCAGACAGCACGTCGCGCTTTGGAATATGGTATCCCACTTACAACGCTGGATGAGCAACCTGTGCTGGATCTCGCCGTGGATGGTGCGGACCAGGTCGACATGCACCTTCGTCTTATCAAAGGAAGGGGTGCAGCGCTCACAAAAGAGAAATGCGTTGCAGCAGCCGCAGACCGTTTTATTGTTATTATCGATGAACAAAAGCTGGTCAACAGTCTGTCAGCACCGGTGCCTGTTGAAGTGATACCCTTTGCCATCAGGCCGGTCATGACTCACCTTGAGGACCTGGGGTGCAGGCCGGTACTTCGTGAAGGTATTAAGAAGGACGGCCCGGTCATAACAGACAACGGAAATTTTGTTGTAGACTGTGGGTTTATGCCTATTGACCATCCTGAAGAACTGGAAAATTCAATAAAAATGATTCCCGGTGTTGTCGACAGTGGATTGTTCTGCGGTTTTACCCGCAAGACAACGGTAATTGTCGGCAACCGGAAAAAGTGCAGGGTACTTACTTCAGCGGATATAGTCCCGTAACTTCTGGACCAGCGCGAGTTGGGTAGTCGCTTCTTTCTTCTTCTCTTTTTCAATATTGTCCATGATCTCGTGAATGGGTTTGGCCAGCACGTAAATCTTGACCGGGCGCCCCTTGCTTTCTGCTTTGCTCTCCCGGCTGGTGATCCAGCTCTGTTCCAGCAGGTAACGCATTGCGATGCTGACTTCAGGCTGGCGCAGATCCGTACCCCGTTCGATCGCCCGTGAGGTAGCCTCGGGCGTATTTGCCAAAAAGACCAGTACCTTTGCTACATTTCTCTTGGTCCCGATCTCAATAAGGAGATTGGCAAATTCTTCTTCCTTTTCCGTAAAATACATTACATTTTCGATTCTCATGCATCACGTCCTGTATATTATCGTAATCTAATTTATCAGATTATTGTTATATAATCCATCTTATTGTTGGGCAATTGACATAAAATATATATAATACTCTTATGAAACATCCCGTTAATAATTAAAAATATTATAAAAAATGATGAATTACCTTATTCCCCCATTCTTTAAAACAATCCTGTACAAAAAACAATTGGTCAGACCAAACCAAGACTCCGGAGGTCAGAAAGGATTTTTACAACAGCCTTTTTTGCGTCTTCGGGTACCTTGCCACCGGTAATGATTAACTTGCCGGATCCAAAGAGAAGGACAACCACTTTGGGTGTGTCCAGGCGATACACCAGCCCGGGGAACTGTTCGGGTTCATACTCGATCTTATCCAGGTTGAAACCGACAGCAATCTTGTTCAGATTGATAGGAGTCGCGAGATCGGCAGAAGTCACGATATTCTGAATTTTGTAGTCAAGTTTTTTAGGGATTGCAATGTTAAGGTCCCGCAGCTTGTTGCCAAGAATTTCAAGCCCTTTGCTCAAACTGTCGATACTCTTTGCACCGGTAAGAACAACTTTACCCGATCCAAAAACCAGCGCAGCGATCTTGGGATCCTGCATCCGCAATACGACACCGGGAAATCTCTTCTTATTATATTCGGCACCAGGTATCTTTGAAGCGATCTCGGGTAGATCCAGATAATCAGTCACCTTTGCGGAGGCAACAATATTTTCGATTTTGAGGGAGTCCTCTGGTCTGACCTTCATATTTATAAATGTCACAAAACAGTATTTAAAAAGGTGGGTTTGATTTCGCTGTAAAAGGCAGCAACACCTCCCCTGATCATGAAAAAGGATACCCTAGGAACAAGAGATCCGTACCAGATACGATTGCCGGGGGGGAGGTGTTATGCGGTGCATTCATTTAGGAAAAACAAAGTATTTTGATCACACCAGTCTAACATATCCCAACCGTTTGATTTATGAGAGTGGCTCAACGATGGATGATACAGGAGGCTCAATAAGCATTGAGATTATTGATTCAGAAGAAGCCTTTCTCGCTCTTCAGGACCAATGGGATGCACTGATCGAAAAAAGCACCAATCCCTCATTTTTTTCCACATTTCTCTTTGTCAGCACGGCATGGAAACATTTCAGAAGTGAAACCGACCGGTTATTCATTCTTGTTGTGCGGCGGGATGCTCAGCTTGTTGGCATTGCACCATTCAGAATCGGGAGTGAGAAGGTGGCAAATAACCGCCTCCTTGCGGGGATACAGGTAAAGGTGATACGATTCATTGCCGAATGGGGAAGTGGTGATAAACCCGTACTTGTGACAACTGAAGATCCGGAAGTGATATGGGATAGTATTTTTCAGTTCCTGGACAAAGAGTTCACCCGATGGGATGGGATATGGCTCGTGGAACAAGCTGCGGACAGTCCTGTTCTCAACCGAAGGTTTTTCAGCAGACTGTGGTTCTTTACCAGGACCTTTACGAATGCTCCTTCCTTTTTTATATCAATCGCCGGGACATGGGAAGAATTTCTTACAACCCGGGGAAAAGAGACATACCGGACATGGAAGAAAGACCAAAAAAGATTATTTAATCTTCCTGAAGGAGTAGTTTTTCAATGCGTGGTCGATCCCGGGTCTATCCCGGAAGCGTTGAAAAGGTTTATAAGTATTGAGCAATCCGGGTGGAAAAAAGATCAGGATTTCAGTATTGGCGGCAGTGAGAAAAACAAGAGATTTTATGAAGAGCTGTTAGTACAGTCAGCGCATAAAAATATGGCAGCAATCTGTCTTTTAACCTCAGGAACTATGGATATCGCCGGTATAATTGTTTATAAATATAACAGGACTGTATATGCAGCCCAGGTCACTTTTAGTCCGAAATATGCAAAATATTCTCCGGGAATGATTATCAATGCAGAGGTTATCAAGTCGTTTTTTAACACGCAATACCAGGAAATTGATTATCTTGGGTTTCAAAGAGGGAATGAGAAAAATTCCTTAAAGGAAAGATGGTCAACAGGGTCGCGACAAACAACCACAATAATGCTCAATAAAAGAAATTTCCGCATGTGGCTTTATTACCGGTGAAACTGGCGGGGTATATCGGGGCTTTAAGCAGGAGGGGGATATGAGATACCCCGCCAACAACCCACCATTAGTTTTATTTACCCTTTTCGTGATTCCACACAATATATCACTATTTATCATCATGGGGAAATTGACTGATAAAGCCATCAGGAAAATGAAGGAAGCGAACTAACGGGATGATAAAGCAGAACAAATCATTAAATCAGCAGGCGGACAACTCATCAGCCATTACTATACCTTCGGCCGCTACGATTTCGTAGCAACTGTTGAATTGCCTTCCGCTGAAATCCTGGCCAAAGTAATTGTCGGGATTGGCCAGTGAGGTACGGTCAATACTGAAACCATGACTGCCCTTGTTCCGGAACAGATGTATAAAATGGCAACGGGAATGTAGTAGCAACTCACCGGAAAGCAGTAACCAGTGCCTGACTATTGTCCTCTTACTGCAAACCTCGCCTGAGGACACTTTTTATAAAGATGACAGATCGCTATTACGGGAGGCACGTTTCATTTCGGTACGTGAAAAGCAGGGCTGTTCCGGATACTTCAATACCAAGGAAAAAATTCCCGCATTGCATGATCAACAGAGCATATTTCCCTGGTTAATCGGGATACCATACTCATTTCTCTTTAGATAAGCCGCACATTCGCGTTCTGGTGGCAGATCTTGAATACCCGGAGTTCTTGCCATGCACCGATGCCTCGCCAGACTTTAATAGTTTGAAAAAATCTAATCGTTTAAGGGAAGAGAAAATATGCCCGAATTTGTCCCTTGTCCAAATCAAGGGTGTAGAGATGGTAAAATTCACTTGTTTATTGGTTTTGACATTTTTTGGTGCAACTGTCCTGTTTGCAGAGGATCGGGATTCATTGTAAAAAGTGGTCAGGAAATCAGTATCGAACATAATAAAATATCTGTCTGAAACCTGACAATATCGTTTTTATTCCGATATTCTGTAAACGAGTGTATCGTTGCGTTCTCTTGACAGATCCCGTGGTGCCGCGTGTGTTCCCGGACCGTTTGCACATGCCTTTTGTTGAACAGTCCATAATCAATACCCAGCCAACCACAAGGGTACGAAAATAAAAATGATCCCTTATAGAGACCTGCTGCATTTTAGCACCGCATTTTGGGTGATCGTATTTTGGGGGCGTAATGTCTTTGCATGAGAGATGAATCTTTTAAATCTCAAAAAGGAATTGGACAAAGGAAACCGGAGATTTTTACGTTGGAAGTATGCACGAATGACTACAAATCAATCGTATTGTCTCCAGGTATGATCGCATTTGGTGCAGCGGAAGAACCGGACCTCGCTTTCATCAGCCGCACGGAGCTGGCGGAGCCACCAGATAGCCAGGTTGTTCCCGCACTTGGGACACTTTATCTGAATGGTGGGCATAGTCTTTGCCTGGCCTTCCTCCTCAACAATAACAATCTCATTCTCACTGCGCTCGACCCTGCGCTTCATCTGATCGCCGGTATTAATCTTCCGGATATAACCGCATTTCCGGCATTTCAACTGACCCCCCGACGAAACTAGCATACTTTTACATTCAGGACAGAACATCGTTATAACATGGGTAAGCATAGGAGATTAACCCTTTTACCGGGGATAAACAGGTATGAAGCAGATTTATCTCCAATAACCTGTGCTTCATCCCATTTTTAACGATAAAAGGACCTTCAGACACCGTGCTTCTTCAGAATCCTTTTTTTGGTATCGGGTGAATAATTCTATAATGATCGAGTATCTGGTAATGATATCCTGTCTGGGATTTCTTGCTTTCCTCATACCCGGTCGACATCGGAAATATGCAGCAATCATTGGCTGGATTTTTATCATCCTCACCCTTTTTGCACTGTTGCCGGAATTTTTTTTGGAAAATAATTTCATGTATCCGGTTATTGCCGTACTCTCAGTACCATTTCTGGGAATTACCGCAAAATATCTTCTTTTAGAAGATGAACGCGTCATCAACCTGTCACGGGCAGCGGCAGTGGCATTCCTTATCTATGCACCCTTCGGGTTTGATCAGGTACCGCTCTTTGCAGCCCTTGGGGACTGGCTTATTTCCCTTGTCGTCTCCCAGGTGGTCTGGATTCTCAACCTTATGCAGTTCAGTGTTACCCTTTCGGACTGGAATATCATTGCCCGGAACAGTTTCCGGGTGGAGATTATTCTTGGCTGTACCGGTATACAGAGCATCGCCATCATGCTGGGTGTCGCAGCAGCAGTACCCACAACAATCCGTCAGAAAATTTCTGCATTCATGATAATAGCCCCGACCATCTATATCCTGAACCTTTTCAGGAATGTCTTTGTAATTATCGCATATACCGGACAATGGTTTCCGTATTACCCGGATATTGCCAGCAATGGCGAGTTCGGATACGAGAGTTTTTTCTGGGCACATAACGTTATTGCAGAACTGCTCGCGCTGGTATGTCTCGTGGTAATTGCGTACGGCCTTTTTACTATTATACCAGACCTGGGGAAATTTGCCGACGAACTCTACCAGCTTTACTTTGGTGAGATCAGGAAAGTGTCCGGTAAAGATAAATAATTCTCTGGATAGCCGACAGGTTTGTACATACGGCAATAATGATCACCGCTGCCCATATAAATCCGGAAATACCCCCGATAATCAGGAAAAGAAATGTTTCAGGTCGGCCAAAAAATCCGACACCTTCAAGGGGATCATCAATTTTCCCCTCCACTTTATCCCGGTAACCAATTTCAGCATACACTACGGGTTTAATGAAGGTATTCATCAGTGATCCGATGATCGCCAGCGCCACGATTGCAAAATCCGTCAACGGGGGCACCCCGATATACTGGCTTACGATCGGGATTGCGGAAAGCCCGATACCGAGCAATACAAGCCCGTCAACATATTTATCGACAATCCAGTCAAAAACTGCCCCGAAATTTGAATGCGAATTGGTTTTACGGGCTACACTCCCATCTATGAGGTCAAAAATTGCAGAGAGAATGAGTGCAAGACTGCCCCAGATAAACTGGTGCTGGAAGAATAAATATGCACAAACAATGCCGGCGAACAGCGAAAGCATTGAAATCTGGTTTGGCGTGATTCTAAGCCTGACAAAAACCTCTGCGATCGGCTCAAGATACCGGATAAACCTTGGGCGGAGTGCAGTAATATTCATAACGTAATTCATGCGAACGGAAGCCATTAATATTTATTGTATTACGTCAGTCGACTCGGTTCATCGAAGGGATTTTAAATCCTTTAAAGAATTTTTCCGGCGGACATTATCCAGGTCATCGTCAGCTTCTTTAAATCCCCCGGCCAATCTAACCGTAGGTTTAGGAGTAGCGATGACTGATATAACAGACCGTCCTCATGTTCTGATGATGTCGGAGATCACTGCGGATGGCAAACTCACCCTCAAAAAAGGAGCGTCTTCCAAAATCCTCATGAAATACATGTCGCATGAAACTGAGGTCCTGCTTCACACGACGCGGGCCGAGTATGATGCGATTATGGTCGGTGCCAATACAATCCGTATCGACAACTCTTTTCTTACGGTCAGGATGGTTCCCGGCAAAAGTCCGTTACGGGTAATCCCCTGCAGCATGGCAGACCTCCCTCTTGATGCGAATGTACTGGGCCCTGATGCCCCTACCGCTATTGCCGTCTGTGAAGAGGCCTCAGAAGAGCGGGTCCAGGCCATCCGGAAGAAAGGAGCACACATTATTGTTGCCGGTAAAAACCATGTTGAACTTCCCCTTCTCTTAAAGATCCTCAAACAAAAATTCGGGATACACAAACTGATGATTGAAGGGGGACCTACCCTGAACTGGCATATGCTCCATGACAAACTCGTCGATGAAATCCGTCTTATCCACCTGCCCTTCATCGTAGGTGGGTCCGACACACCATCACTTGTCGGGGGAATGCATATCAATTCGGAGCATGAGATGATCCGGCTGAACCTGAAGAAATATTATATGTGTGGAAGCAATCTCGTGTCAGAATTCGACATTCTTTATCGTGAGGGATAATCATGAACGCTGGCACGATGCCTCCTGCAGGAGATTCGCATCGGCGGAGTTCGGGATTAAGATGGTTTTTTATTATCCTGTTCTGCATCATCTGTGCTCTCGGTTTACTCATCGCTGCCTATTACATCTCCAACGCTGACCAGATGGGTGTCACGGTTATACGTATGGAAGGAACCATGATAACCGGTGAGGTATCAGATGGGGATGTTATCGGGAGCGAAGTGGTAGGGAGGGAGCTCCGTGACGCTGCTGACGATCCTATGGTTGAGGCGATTGTGCTGAGAGTGAACAGTCCCGGAGGTACACCAGCTGCAGCACAGGAAATTATACGCGATCTCGATTATGCAAAGTCGAAAAAACCTGTTGTTGTCTCGATGGGGGATATGGGGACATCAGCAGCATATTATGTCAGCGCCCACGCAGACAGAATCTATGCAAATCCTGATACCTTTACTGCCGGTATCGGCGTCATTTGGCAGTTCTCAGATATTAGCCGCTGGATGGAAAAAGAAGGGTATAATATCAGTATCGTCAAATCGGGCAGTAAAAAAGATATGGGAACAACATCCCGTCCCATTTCAGACGATGAACAAATCTATGCCCAGAAGATAGTAAACGACAGTTTCGAGGACTTTATTTCCGATGTCATCTCTCATCGACCGATCGCACGATCTGAGATAGATGACGGCAGGGTTATCCGTGGTGCTGATGCCGTCGGGTTACATATCGTAGATGAAATCGGGAATTTAAACGATGCAATCAATGGTGCAAAAAAAATTGCCGAATCCCGGTCTTAAATCATGGTGACGGGGTCGGCCTTCATATACTCCCGGCAGACAGTAGTTGCATAATGCCCGGGAGGTAAGGAAAATTTCAGCCGGACATCATTGTTATCGAGCTGCGATTCAATAGCCGTCTTCAATACAATTGGGCGCCATGCTCCATCGAATTTTGTGTGCACGAACGTTGAAGCATGCCTGAAATCATCTGCAGTAATGTCATATTTATCGAGCAATGCCCCCATGGCGAGATCTCCTTCACTCTTCAATTCAATCTGGTCTTTGCCCGGCATGAAGAGCGCTATGGTGCAGCGCCCGCGCCGGATGTGCAGGGAGACAGCATTGCTGTTGGTCGTCGTGACGGTATCCGTACGCCCGTTGGCAAAAATCAGGCGGTCACCCACACGGGGTTCGTTCAGGGAATGGCCATCGTCTAATCGCTGACTCAGGACACTATTAAACAAGTACGACTGAAATGCCGAGACAAACATTGACAGGAGTTTTGGGGGAAGTTCTAAAAGAGCCCCGGAATAATCTTCAGGATGTGTGTACAGGTAATGGAGCATCGCCCGTTCATAAGACATCTGGGGAGGAAGATCATGCAGTGCTGCCCGGATATCACGGTTTTTTGAAAAAGCCGTGCGGATAATCCGGACATTTTCAGGTTCTCCGGGAAATTCCTTACCTATATACGTCACAACGGCTTGTTCAAAATCACGCTTCAGGATCCATTCTCCCACAAGATGGGTCACCGGACGGGTAGCACCGAAACGCTGGATCCCGAAATAATTGGGAATACCCTGACATACCGTGTCAGTGATAGTACGTACCCGGGTTTCCCGATCAGAAGGATCAGTATCCCGGATGAGAATGTCAAACCGGTTGCCCTTGAGATCTCCTAAAGAGAGAGCTTCATTCACCTGACCCAACGGTTCAAGGATAATGTCTTTTAACCATATTTCAGCTACCTGCTCTGCGGTCACATTGTAGAGAGATATTCTCTGCCGGGTAATGGCATTGCGGTCTTTTGTGCCGGCCCATCCGATACGGCGATGACTGATACCAAGTCGTTTTGCAATTTCTTTTATTGCATGCTGGAGTTCCCAGTTTGTTTTGGTCAGCATGCAGATGAGATAGGGGCCTCCGGTACCGCCTTTTTCCGGTAACGGGATCTCTTCGACCATAAAATCTTCCGCACCTGATCGGAGCTTCCCGCCGATGCCTTCTGCATCACTCGCGTAGTACTTCATCCCAAGCAGGAGTTCAAGGGGATAGGTGCTCTGTTTCATAGCAGGGTGAGGTTACCGGTGATCTTATCGAGATCTTCACTCTTTGCCGGCCCAAGGCCGAGTGCGGTGATCGTGCCGGGGGGTATTTCAGTCATGCCGGCATCCTGGATTAAGGTAGAGGAGATGCCGGACCGCTCAGCAATCACCTTGAGTTCATAAAGCGTTCGCTCATCATTTGCCTTGAGCACAACTTTCTTCTGTCCTTCAGAGAGCCATGCTTTCTGAAGGGCTTTGTCAGCACCGTTATAGGCTCCGACAGATGCATGCGCTGCCTGTGCGCACCGTTTACCGCAGCTCATCTTCACGTCATTCCGGATAATCAGGCATTGTTTATAGCGGAAATCAACATCGGGTTTAGCAATATTTTTTATTCCGGGTGTTTTTTGCATGCTGAATGCTCTTTGGTTTATTTTCCGATTAACCTTTTCTTATTCAAAGATGTATATATCTTTCATGCCGGATATCAAACACCCAAGATGCGATCATCCAAGATGTGGTGCAAAAATGCAGCGCGTGTACAAAAGGGATCATTCTACTTTTGTACCCTGTGGCTGGCTGTGCATTGAGTGCGGATTGTTCAAGAAAGACGTTCAGCCGTAATGATTTTTATACCGGACCTGTCACGATCTGCCAATAAAACGCGGATAGTAATTTTCTCCCTTGACTAAAAAAAAAGTGAGGATACCATCACTTATGTTTATTGATAATCACTGAAATCAGACCTAGTATGGAGAAACCTGCAATAATTGTAAGCGGGGAAAGCGGGGATTGTGTCGTCGCAGGGGAGGAGGTAAGCGCCGTTGTCGGGGGAAGTGTTGTCATAGGGACAGTTGTCTGTACTGGTGTTGCCGCGGCAACAACTTTGAATGTTTTCACACCAACATATCCGTTTGCATCCGTGAACGTTACATCATAGTCACCGGGTTTTGTCACATTCACCTGGTGTGTGAATGCTCCCGCTCCATCCTGAATATGAAGTTTTGTATCGATCCTGTGAGGGCCGAAGACAAAACCATCCGGTCCCCTGACCTCTATCTCAACTCCTTTATCGCCGGCTTTTGTTATCAATCCCTCAATCCGGAGCGCTTCGTCGAACGTCTGGGACATCGGGGACGTGATCGTGATGTCCCCCAAACGGTCAACAAGTTTGGGCAGTTGCCAGGTCATTGAGTCAGAAGACATCTTTAACGCATCAGTACGGGAAAGCAGGACTTCCACTTTATATACGCCCCCGGTCAATCCTTTCGTATCAAATGACTGATAGATGGTGGCATGGTTTTCCTGAATGGTAAAGTTCTGGCGACTGACCGGTGTTGCTGTGTATGCGGATGACTGATAAAAAACAAATTCAAATGGAGTCCCGGCAGGGAAATTGCTGGTAACTGAACAATTTAACGGAAGACCAACCTGTGCGGATTCCGGGCATCTGAGATAAATCTGGTATGCAGATGCCGACCCTATACTACATAGCAAGCATAATGCGATTATTATGATCCTCTTCATATCCACTGCATCTAATGGAAAACATGATAAATTTTATCCTAACAGGCTAACACATCCCCTTTGTACATGGCGATCTGCCAACAGAACGATGAATAAACTCCTGCAATCACTTTTAAGGATCATTCTCTGTGGACTTAAACACCAGTATCCATTACCAACGGGATGCCAACCGCGAGGCACTCATGCGGAAGCGCTGCACCGTGGGTGAACAGGTTGAATCTATCTGCTACTTCTTTTATGTGAAATTGTTTACCGCTGTGCTCTGCCAGGAATTCACCGATAAGATCGGTTGTTGGTACACGTGTCATATCAATATCCCAATCATTTGGCACAGAGATATAATTTCCCGGTCTGCGCTCTCATGAATATTTCTGTATTCAACAGTTGTACGAGTTGTTTTCATTGGCATTCTGGATAGTACTAAGGCATATAACATCACTCAAACAATACACCACGTTATGTCTGACAATTACCACCAAACAGGAAACCGCAGATGAGCAATTACTATTTTTGTACAGATTGTGAATACATCAAAATCAAGATGGTCCCCGGACTCCTGGCACCGGCAGTGAAAGAATTGTCATGCCCGGCTCGATTCAATCCGAGGGAAGGGAAATGGATTCCCGAGGAGGGTGTGAATCCGCACGAATGTCCACGACATGAAAATTTCATGCAACTTCAGAAACAGAGTTGTGAACGTAAAAGCAGATGAATGTGTATTTGTGAAGGTTCCCAGCAGGGTGTCACAAGAATAAAATAAGGTTAAAAAAGAGTGATAGTGTCCGCAAAAGGAAGAGTTTCTCCACCTGCATATGCTCATGATCCACGTTAAAAAGTACTCGCGAAAACATCACGAATGATGCAATCACTTCAGAACGGTATAATGCCTTAAAAATATCTCCTGTCCACATCCATAAGGATAAAAAAGCTCACCAGGAATGCTATCCTGACGCCTGGAGATGAGATCGTCACCTGTATTCACCGGCAATCAATTCCTGTGGTGAACTATTCTTTTGACGCCGCACCAATAAAAGTTGCAGCAGTACATTATTGTTATTAATGAGGGGTTGGCATTCCACCTTCGAGCAAGATAATTGCCAACAGAACGCGAATATGAAGTCATAGCCATAACTATGAAAAAGAAGCAAGTCGTGTTCGATTATGTTGTCCGGGTCTCTTTGTATTAAACCCCGTACGTTTTAGTCGAAGTTGTTGCTTCGACATCAGTTACCTTTACTGATGCCCGCGTCGAGCGTGCAGAATGTCCCGACCCGTCCCGTCTCGCCGGTTTTTTTAAAGTGATGGAACAGATGCAGTTTCCTCATCCATTTTACTCATTTTTTTTCATAGCATCAGGATTAAAAATTCTCAACAAAGAAAATAATTTATAGGCAATATTTCAGGTTCCGGAACCTTATTGTAAGTTCCCGCCAGCAATAGGAAGATGAACCATTCCGGAAATTATACACGATACACAAAGGAAGGCAGATGTCGCATGAAAGAAAAAGTCAGGTCATTGTTCTTTTTGGACTCCCCAGATCGCATCATCATCAGGTCCCGGAATTGCCCCGGACCCTCGCTTGCCGGGTTGGGAAATGATTGCCTGCCCTGCATGACCGTTTCAGGGAAACAGGCAATGCGATTGGACGTACCGGGTAAAACATTCAATGCAGAGGTCAATGTGCATGTCTGAGCAGGTGCACGGAAATGATCAGGCAATAATCAGCGTAGAGAACCTTGAACATTCCTATGGCGAATTCAAAGCTGTGGACGGGATCAGCTTCACAGTCAAAAAAGGGGAGATTTTCTCGTTTCTCGGGCCTAACGGTGCGGGAAAGAGTACCGTTATCAACATTCTCATCACCCTGCTTGCAAAACAAAAGGGTAATGCGAGTGTTGCGGGATATGATGTCACGAATGACGCTCAGAAAGTCCGGGAATCCATAGGCATTGTTTTTCAGGATATCACCCTTGATCGCGACATGACTGTCTGGGAAATCCTCGAGTTTCATGGCAGGCTCTATAATATGCCTCGTGAGGAACGCAAAAAACGGATTGATGAGCTCCTGACTCTTGTCCAGCTTGATGCAAAAAAAGATGAACGTACAAAAAACCTGAGCGGGGGTATGAAACGCCGGCTCGAGATCGCCCGCGGTCTGATGACTCGCCCGAAAGTTCTCTTTTTGGATGAACCCACCATCGGACTTGACCCGCAGACCAGAATGAGGATGTGGGAATATATCAAGGGTGTGAATAATGAGGGAACTACTATCTTCCTCACAACCCATTACATGGATGAAGCCGACCAGCTCTCTGACCGGATCAGCATCATCGATCAGGGTAAAATTATCATATCCGGCACCTCGTGGCAACTCAAAAATACCCTTGGGCGGGATATCATTTACCTCGAGACGAGCAATAATGATGCGGCTGTCCGGCTCTTACAAGATCTCCCCAGTGTCCATAATGTGAAGACCAAGACGAAAGGGTTTGTCCTTATGGTAACCGAGGATGGTACAAAAGTATTACCCGTGATCATCGACACGCTCCGCAATGCGGGAATCGACAGCACGACGATAAACTTAAAAAAACCCTCGATGGATGATGTTTTTGTTTTCTATACCGGAAAAGATCTCCGTGACGAGCCAGCCGGAAAACCCGTTGTCATTTTAAAAAAGACATGGAGGGCGATGAGATGACACTGGGATTTACCACGATTTACTGGCGGGATATGATCCGGTTCGTCAGGTTTAAAACTCTTCTTATCTCTTCACTCCTGCAACCGGCACTCTGGCTTGCCTTTTTTGGCATTGCAATGTCCAGCAGTTTTGACAAACTGATGGCAGGAATGCCGGTCCCACCAGGTATGCATGTTGTCGGGTACCTCACGTTTATGGGTGCCGGGATCATTGCAATGACTACTCTGTTCACCAGTCTCTTTGGCGGGATCGTTATCCTTTTTGACAAGAACTGGGGACTGATGCGTGAGATCCTCGCAAGCCCGATGAACCGGAATCACATTATTTTCGGGATTGGGCTCTCGGGGGTTACCAAGTCATGTATCCAGGCGATTATCATCATGGTCTTTGGTATCCTCATTGGTGCTGCATTTTTTGCCGGGTTCACACCCCTGGAGATTATTTTCGGTATTATTGGTATCCTTGCTTTTGTCGGGATTTTTGCCCTCGGATTCCTGTTCCTCTCAGCTGCAATTGCAATTTCCATGGAGAGTCCGGAAGGTCTGCAGGGGATTACAACACTTTTAACCATGCCGATCTTTTTTGCGAGTAATGCCCTTTACCCCATTGATGCTTTTCCGGAGTTCCTCAAAATTCTGTCAGTGTATAATCCCATGACACTGCTCATTACCGGTATCCGTTATTTTGCCATCGGACCGGATTTCATCGCCCTGGGGAAACACTACCAGTATACCCAGTCGGATATTCTCCTGTCGTACCTTGGACTCATGGTGTTTGCCGGGCTTATGTTCGTACTTGCATGGTGGCGGTTTAAAAAAGCGGTTGTTACGTAAAGACCGCCTTTTTCTCTGCGCTATACGCGATGATTACTACTCCATCAAAATTCCCTGCGGGATAAGGGATTACCCGGCCGGCACCCAATAAAAATCAGAGGTGCCCGGTAAACCGCAGGGTTCCTTTATACTGCAAGCATCGTCGTCGCCAGCAGAATCGACCGGGTGTTTATTGGTTCTTTTTAAGGAAAAGTTCGAATCATTCAATACACCGGCATGAGAACTCTTACCTAACAAATCGGAGGCAGGAATGGCGCACGTACTGATCTCATCGCTGAACTGGGGGTTGGGTCATGCAACAAGGGATATCCCTGTTATCAACAAACTGCTTGACCAGCACCATGATGTGACAATCGCTGCCTGCGGAAACGCACTTGCCGTACTTGAAAAAGAATTTCCGGAATGCCGTTCCATCACTTTTCCTGATTATCCTGTTCCCTATAGTACGAGCCGGTTTTTCCTGCCAAAATTTGTTGCGTTCTTTCCGCTCATGCTCAGGGCAATTTCTGATGAAAGGAAACACCTCTCATCCATCCTGGCAAAAAACAAGTACGACCTGATCATAAGCGACAACCGGCTGGGTGTCTATTCCTCAACAATCCCTTCAGTCTTTATCACTCACCAGCTCCACTACCATCTTCCCATGATATTCTGGCCTGTTGAGCTCCTCGCGGTTGCCATGAACGGGTACCTGCATGGCAAATACCGGCAGGTTATCGTACCTGATAATCCTCCCGGTCCAACTGCGCTGGCCGGAAAATTATCCAGGCCGGGAACAGATGAAACACAAAAAAGAGCGTATTTTTCGGGCATCCTGACAAGCACCCGGCAACTGGACATCAGGCAGGATCTGGATTATCTGGTAATGATATCAGGGCCGGAACCCCAGAGAACGAGGCTTGAAGAAATCCTCATGAACCAGATCCATGAGATAGAAGGGACCAGCGTAATCCTGCTGGGCAGCCCGAGGAATAACGATAACCGGAAACATTCAAAAAATTGCCAGGTTATGGCATATGCATCAACCAGGGAGAAAGAGTACCTCATGAACCGGGCGAAATGTATCATCTGTCGTTCGGGATACACATCCCTGATGGAGATTGCAGAACTCAAAAAACGCCATGCCCTTTTCATCCCGACACCGGGCCAGACCGAGCAGGAATACCTGTCATGGTATTATGAAAAAAAGGGATGGTTCCATTCGCAGAGCCAGTACCATCTCAATCTCCCCGAAGATATCAGGCTGGCACATCAACCCCGCTACACGGGATTTCCCTCAGTCCCCAGTACCAGGGAAAATGTAAACCGGCTCTATGACCGGGTGCTTGCACAATACCTTGAATAAGTTCTCCAGGTCCGGACATAAAAAACCTTAACGGGAGAACGGGGAAATATTAACCAGATACCATGGATGATCTGGTTGTTTTGGGAGCTGCTGGCATCATCTTGCTTTTTTTTACCGCTGTTGCACTTCTCATTGGGGCATTTTCCCTGGGAGGGCTGATGTATGCTGCATTTATATCCGAAGATTTTGGGGTACTTGTCGTAATCGCCAGTGCACTTCTGGTCATCGGGTCGTTATATATGGCAACCGGTGTCTGGCTGCGTCAAACCGAACGGATCTAAAAAACATAGGGGATGAATAAAATCCTTGTCGTTAATTCAACGCTGCCCTGAGGGTTATCATTGTCCTGAAGGGCAGATCTCCGGATATGCATCGGAGCAAGAGAATGGATGGAAACGGACCGTTTTTAAGTAAATCTCAAAACCTCCTTTTCATAAAAATATCCCTGGATTTATACCCGCAGGTCCTGCGGACGGGTAAAAAATTTGGTATCATACCAAATCTTATTGAAGCCGGATATACAATACAAACCACAATGAAGATCACGGATGGACTTGAGCTTTCGGCCAAAAAGGTGGAGTATCTCAAGTATCTCTCTGGCCGGACAAGTGCAGTGAAGACAAATCACCTCGCGATACGATTCGGTGTCGATCCCTCAACTATCACAAAAACGATCAGTGAACTTGCTGAGTCCGGTTATCTCACGTATACTCCCTATCACGGTGTCTGCCTTTCAAAAAAAGGAAGACAGTACGCGGAATTTTGTGTCAAACGGCACCGGATACTTACACTCATGCTGACCCATTTCGGGCTCTCGCAGGAACAGGTTTGCCAGGAAGTCTCCCGGTTTGAATGTCTTGTTTCAAGAGATGCAATTGAACGGATGTGCCATGCGATGGGGCATCCCCGCCAGGGAATCTGCGGTGAGATAATCCAGACCACGCCGTGCCCGGAGTGCGCTGCACGGGATAATTAAAGGAAAAAACAGCCTGGTAAAAACAAAACTGACTCTCTATCATGACGACGACAACCCTCTCCGATCATATACCGGATCTGAACCTGATAACCTTCTATGCAGAGACGCGGCGGTCCTGCTTTACCGTTATGAGCCCGTGGACAAAATTCTTGCTGCTCTTCCTGATTATCTGCCTTGTCACCCTGTCGGGAAATATCGTCACAATCGCCGGCCTGTATTGTGTGATTCTGGCTGCTTATGCAGGAGCGCGTCTTCCCCTCAGAAACCTTTTTGCCTGGTATGCACTGCCGGCACTCTTTGTACTCTCGTTTGTGGGCATTATGGCATGGAACGAACCGGGAATTGCGATAATTTCTTTTTCTGTTGCCGGCCAGTCCCTTGTACTAACGGATAATGGCATACTGCTTGTCATCATGTTACTGCTTAAAGCGCTGGCCGTTATGACCTATTCATTGTTTTTTCTTATGACAACCCGGTACCAGCACTTTTCGGCAATGATCTACCGTATTTTCCCGTCTCCCATCGACCAGATTTTTCTTATGGCATACAGGTTTCTTTTCCTGACGCTGGCAATGACAGGATCCATACTTAAAGCAGTACGTTCCCGGGGAGGAGGACTCATCCACAGCATCTCGATGCAGGGACGGTTGTCTGCCGAGATCTTTGCACTGGTATTTATCCGCTCATTTGAACGGTCAGAAAGGGTTCACAAGGCAATGATCGCCCGGGGATTTTCCGGCTCATATAGTACAGCAGTTGAAGTCCCGGCAATTCATCTGTATGAATATGGTATCATCGGCATTTGTGCCACCATGGTAATTGTAGTGGCACTCAATGATACCGCCGTTGGGGGGCTGGTAACACTATGACCATTCTTCGTCCTGATCCTTCCCACTGCCATCACCATGACAAGGAACGCGAGTTGATCCATGTCGATTGCGCAAGCCATGTCTATCCCGATGGAAGCGTCGGTATCCACAACATGTGTTTCTATGTTCAGAAAAATGAGATAGTCGCTTTATGCGGACCAAACGGATCGGGAAAATCCACCCTTATTGAACATTTAAACGGGCTGCTTACGCCAACAGAAGGCAATATTGCGGTGAATGGCAGATCGATCACAGCAGGGGAAGATACCAATCTCTGGCGAGAAGTGGGCGTCGTGTTCCAGAGATCTGACGACCAGCTCTTTGCCCCTACCGTCCTTGACGATGTGATGTTCGGTCCTCTCAATATGGGATTAACCCGTGATGAGGCCATGACCGCGGCCGGCAAAGCCCTTGAAGCGGTCGGAGCTGCCGAGCTTATCGGTAAACTGCCAAACTACCTGTCCGGAGGTCAGAAGCGGCTTGTCTCTATTGCCGGTATCCTTGCGATGAAACCCCTTATTATCGCACTGGATGAACCAACCTCGGATCTCGACCCGGTTCACAGTGCGATGATTGAAAATCTCATCATCGATCTGAAACTACAGTTCGGGATCAGTGTTGTGATCGCGACACATGACCTAGATCTTGCCGCACGGATAGCAGACCGGATATGTCTTGTCCGTCAGGGATCAGTGTTTGCTGAGGGAGCACCTGCTGAAATATTTTATGATGAGGTTTTACTTCAGGAGACCGGGTTAAAACCCCCCCAGATTGTCCAGGTCTATCGTGCCTACTGTCGGACAGTTGGCAGAGCGCCGGATCACCATCCCCTCACCATTGAGGAGATGATGGCATTAATCCGCGGTAAAGAATCCCCCCTCAATACCTTATAATGCCGAAAAAAAACAATTTGGGGGGATACCAAAATTTCATAAAGTATATATTTCACGTATCCTGTAGACTATAAGCACAGATAATCTAGAGCAAATAATGCAAGCGGGGATTTTAAGCGTGGCACATATACATCTTGAAGATGGATCTTTTACCCTGTTCTGGGTTATTGTCTGGTGGGCGATTGCGCTCCTCCTGATATCTGCTGCACTTTTCTGGGTGCGGTCCGTTAAAAAAACTGATAACCGTAAGATAACCCTTGCTGCGTTTTGTACTGCTGCCGCATTTGCGATCTTCCAGGTCAGTATCCCACTCTTCGGAGGAGTTCACCTCAATCTCACGCCCCTGATCGGCATACTCGCCGGACCTGCTATTGGTTCTTTTGTCGTCCTGATCATCAACATCCTTTCCGCGGCAATCGGTCACGGGGGCTGGGGGATGATCGGGGCAAACCTGCTCGTCAATGTCATTGAAGTGGTCATTGGGTATACTGTATACCGTGCGCTGAAAAAAATCTTTACGGGAGCTTTTATCCGTGGTGGAATTGCGACATTTGCAGGGTTGTTCTGTGGCAATATTGCCATGATCGCCATAATCTTACTTTCTGAAATTCAGGGAGTAAGCCAGTCCAAATCCCAGATCCTTGCCGGACTTTCCCTCCTGGCCGGCGTTAATATGGGTGTTGCGATCATTGAGGCTGTTATCACCGGTATGATTATTGCTTATATCCTGCGGGTGAGACCGGATATGCTGGAAAGTGAACGACCATGATTGATCTCAATACGGGAAAAGAGTGGGTTATATTTGTTGGGATTATCGCCATCGTGGGCATCGCAGCACTAGCTGCATACCAGATCACAGGACCGGTGGGCATGGAGGAGCGATTCCAAAATGCGCTGGGAATAGTAAGAAATAGCGGGGAGGAACCCGAAGGATTCAGTGGATTCGCACTTGAAGGTGACCCTGTCCTGTATGCAGTGATTGTCTGCGGGTTGGGAATCCTCTGTTATGGAGCATACCGGCAGTTCAGGATATGATCAGACCGCATAAATTCTTATGAGGTGTACATGACACAATCGATCATGATTGAGATGCAGCAGATTCTCATGGGGTACAATCAGAAGTTACTTGGGTTAATTACCAAAAGAACACTAAAAAGGAATCCCCAATCAAAAGGGTGTTCAGGATTGAATCGGGGATTTCCTGAACAATAAATTATTCTCCCGAATTATAAAGTCTGGCAAGGCATTGGCGCATTGCATTCCGTTTATAAAAGTGTTGAAAGGTAAAAGGATCAGGCCGGAGAAAAGGGATTGAGCTCTAAAAAAAATTCTCTGCAGGGACATTTGGGTAAAAAAATCTGGTAAAAATATTCGTTTTTTTTAGGCAGGCCGGTAACCCAGCGCCTGGACCAGAGCAATCATCTCATTGACCTGTTCTTCCTGTTTTTTTGTCAGTTTCCTGCCTTTCTGGATTAAGCGGCCCATCCTGACAATCTGTATCCGCTGATCGTGAGAGAGTGTTCCCGAGTGCCGTGCCCACTTCAGGAGGTCGAACCATTGCTTGCGGCTGAAGGTGAATACACCGTGGGATATCGGATGTGCGGATTCAGAGGGCAGGTTATCACTGTACTCTTCATCAGCATCATCGTCCACATCATTATCATCATCGGTATTCTCCAGATCTTCATCAGGTGACGTTATTTCTCTGCTTTTTTCCGCAGGAACCGGAGATCCGGTGGAAAATTCCTCCCCATCCTTTTCTGGTCCGGATCCGGTGTCACCTGCCGGTTTCGGTACAGGACCCGATTTTGTTTCGACAGGTCCATCTTCTTCAAAAAGATCCTCATCACAAAAATTATTCACGATATCATGAATCGCTTCTTTGGATATTTCTGGAACGGCCGGTGAGGGTTCAGGAAAAGCCGGTTCCTTTTCAGAAACCAGGGCTTTTTCTGCGGTGGAAGGGGATTGGGTTAAGAGTGCCTGCTGAAGAGGGGGAACAGGCATAACCGGAAGGACTGGCTCTTGTGCAACGGTCTCCTGTTCTTTTCCTGTTCCTATCCCCGATCCTTCTGCCACAGGGATACCCTGCAACCTTTGTCGCTCTTTAAAGGAAGCAGCGACACTGATCATGTGATCCTCCCATTCATCAGCAAGGGCAGTCCTTGCCTGATCGAGTTCGTTGGTGAGGGTCTGGATAGTTTTTTCTGCTTGTAATTTCTCCGTTTTAAGGATATTAACCTGCATTTCAAGGGATTTTTGCAACTCGCCAACGAGTTCGAACTCTTTTTTCAGGTTCTGAAGCTTTATCGATCGTTCGTCTTCTTCGTGCGACCGCACATCGTGAATCACGCGAAGCTCCTGTTCAATACGTTCCTGTTTCTGAGCCGCCTCTTTTGATTTTTCCTCCGCGATCTGTCGTAACCTGCGTTCGTTTTCAAGTTTTTCATTCAACGAAACCCGTTCATCGGAGAGTGTGCGGACCGCCTCTTCCAGGTGCTGAATATTCAGTTTGTCAGCCTCTTTAGTCCCATCACCGGCCCGGTGCAGGTCCTGCACCGAAACCAGGTCTGCTTTTACCTGCTCAAGTTCTTCACTCAGTGAACGCACCTGATGTGAGATTTGTGCTTTTCCCTGATATGCCAGGTTCAACTCATCGGTAAGCGCCTTATTCTGTGATTTTACCGCAATAAGTTCCCTTTCAAGCGCTGCAGGAATTGCAGTTGCTTCATTGATGTCGTGTTTCAACCGTAAAAACGTGGCTTTGTATGAATCACGGTCCGTTTTCAGCATTTCTTCTGTTTTTTCCTTCTCGGCGATAATGTCGGCGAGATGCTCTTTGAGGGATTTTGTTCTGCCCGTTTCAGTTTCAAGGGCCAGGCGGGAACTCGCATACTTCTCCTGGACCTCCCCAAGCTGCTCTTGTAAGGATCTGATTGTGGACTGGAAGGAAGATTCCGATTCTTCTTTTGCCTGCCGGATCGCACTGACCTGGTTTTCAGATGAGACCCGCTTGCCCGCCTCTTCTTCCAGCTCGCTTTTCAGTCTTGTCAGTTCCACTTCCTGGTTCTTCTGTATCTCCTTCAGGTCAGTAATCGCCAGGTTCAGTTCCTGTTCCGCTGCTGTTTTTGCCTGCACTACATTCTGGAGTTCCTGCCCGACAGACAATGCCCGGTTTTTCTCATCAGAAAACGCGGATTTCAGCTGATCGTGTTCGAGTGACAGCGCCAGGAGAGCTTTTTCTTTTTCGGCATTAACCTGGGCAAGATCTTTCTTAAGGGAGGATGTTGTGCTCTCTTCGGTTTCAAGTGCAGCCCGGGTGCTCTCGTACTTTTCCTGGACCTCACCAAGCTGCTCTTTTAAGGATTTGATTGTGGACTGGAGGGAGGTTTCCGATTCCTCTTTCTCCTGCCGGATCGCACTGACCTGGTTTTCAGAAGAGGCCCGCTTGCCCGCCTCTTCATCCAGCTCGCTTTTCAGTCTTGTCAGTTCCACTTCCTGGTTCTTCTGTATCTCCTTCAGGTCAGTAATCGTCAGGTTCAGTTCCTGTTCCGCTGCTGTTTTTGCCTGCATTACGTTCTGGAGTTCCTGCCCGACAGACAATGCCCGGTTTTTCTCATCAGAAAACGCGGATTTCAGCTGATCATGTTTGAGCGACAGCGCCAGGAGTGTTCTTTCCTTTTCGGCAATCACTTCAGCAAGATTTTCCTTAAGGGTGGTTGTTATGTTCTTTTCGGTTTCAAGTGCAGCCCGGGTGCTCTCATACTTTTCCTGGACCTCCCCAAGCTGCTCTTTTAAGGAAGTTGTTGTGCTCTCTTCGGTTTCAAGCGCAGCCCGGGTGCTCTCATACTTTTCCTGGACCTCCCCAAGCTGCTCTTTTAAGGATTTGATTGTGGACTGGAGGGAGGTTTCTGACTCGTCTTTCTCCTGCTGGAGAGATTCCAGTTTCTTTTCTAAGGATATCCGCTGGATAGTCACTGATTCCAGTTCACCAGTCATACGGACGAGGTCTGCAACCTGATGCTTTACTTCCTCAGCAAGGCTGTTTGTTTTCAGGGTCAGTTCCTGTTCCGTTTCTGTTTTTGCCTGCAAAACCCTCTGGAATTCCTGCTCGGCAGACAATGCCCGGTTTTTCTCATCGGTTAATGCGGATTTCAGCTGATCATGTTCAAGAGTTAACGCATGGAGCGTTTTTTCCGCAAGCTCTTTTTGCGGGACGAGCAGCCCCAGGGTACATTCCAGGGAGGTACAATTAACTTTTTCATCATCAAGCTCTCCCTGCACAGTATCAAGATTTGTTCTGGTCTCTTCAACTTCAGTTACCAGTTCTGAGATCTGTTTGCGGAGTGTGCTGATTTCGGATTGGAGGGACGATTCGGAATCCTTTCTTTCCTGGACACTGATACGGAGATTTTCTTCGTACGTGGCAAGAAGGGTCCTATCATTATCAAGTTGTCCTGAAATATCGGCAATCAATGCATGCTTTTGAGCAAGTATTTTTTTATTTTCTCCAGCTTCATGCGTTAATGCTGAAATTTTTTGTTCTTTCAGCTGAAGGGTCTCCTGGATGCTTTCGATAACGCGGGTCTGCTCAAGGACACGGTCTTCAAGAGTCTTTGCAGATCCGGTGAGCGTTTGAAACTCTGTTTTTAAACGGGACAATTCTGCTGACTGGTTGACCGTGATCTCAAAGGAAGAGAGGAGGAACTCGAGGAGTTTCCGGCGATTTGCAGCAACTACATAGATCTGGTCATTATGACTGATCTTGAACCGCGTTTTTATCTGTTCCGGCGTCTGCCGCTCAACGGGAATGCTGAGCATGCTGTCAATCACTGAGAGACAATAGGAAAGATCAAAAGGATGTGTGATGAAATTATCCGCATTGCAGTCCAGGATCTGGAGAAGTTCTGTAAGGGTGGATCCACTCGTAAGGATCAGGACCGGGATAACCCATAAATCTTCATCTGCCTTGATCTGTCGACAGATCTCAAATCCCTCTTCATCCACCGTCGTGCTATCACAGATAAGGAGGTTCGGTTTTCCCTGTCGGAGGGTCTCAAGGAGGTAGCTGCCATCGGTAAAGAGGGTAACCCGGTATCCCTTTTTCTCCAGGTGCTCGGTAAACAGCGAGGTCACTGTTTCACTTATGCTTAAAACGAAAATATCGGTGACATTTTCATTTACATCTGATGGTGGGTCATTCATCGCAATCTCTCTTTCTCGATTGAAAACTAACGGAAATAATTAACCTTACTATATGATCTTGTATACTCAATTATAGCACTTCTGGTCATAAGTCGCAGGAGCGTGCCTTTTTTATCGTGATTAAATACAGCACTCGCTTATCCTTTTACCATTAAAACCCTGATTTAACCGGAGGTTACAAAAAAGAGAAGAACCGGTATACCTGTATTTCATGCAACAGCAATTAAAAAGGGGAGGATCCGTCCTTACACCAGAGGATCTGGCTGAGTGTCACCAAGAGCCGCAAGCCGGGTGGTTTTGACCAGTACCTGGTCACCCGACTGGCGGATTTTTTCTAAGATCAGCAATTTTCCTTTTTGCGTCATGGCAAATATGGGTACTGAAGTTCCGGCCTGGAGGAGTGCCCTGGCCCCGGCGATTTTTCGGATAGTCTTTGATGCACACGAAGTCACAAGATCCGACGCAGAAACAAGTAATTCTGCTTCGTCATGAGTTAGTCCGGTCACATGGACGGCAAAAATCAGGGTATCCGGATGGATCCGGTGAATTATGCCGGCAATTTCCGGTGTAGCGACCGTGACTGCAATGTTCCGGTAGCCTTCTGCCAATGCAAGGGCTACTCCCGCCAGCTGGTCAATCCGGGCGTTATCCCGGTCGAGCACTATTCCCCCTCCCTGCTCGATGCGGTCCATGACCGAAATGTGGGGGGATGTTTTCACCAGCCCGGACATCCTTCCTCCAATCCCCTGCGCCATCGCAGGCTGTGTAACAATGACGGTTCCGGCACCATCACAGGCGAGAACCACTGCATCAATAAATCCGGCATGAAGACCAAAACTTAATAATTCCGATGCACCGAACCCGACAAATTCCCGGGTATCCAGTACTTCCCGGTTTTCGGTACACATACCAAACGCTTCTATCCGGTGCTCAATGTTCATTTTCACGGCATCTTTGGTTATTGCAGGAATCGGGTACGCGAATCTCCTGGCGAGAGGACAATCAGTAATCTGCGCTTCACCAACTTCGACCACCCTGCCATTCCTGATAACAATGCGGCACCGGCCAATTGCCTCGATAATATGTTCGTCATTTTCTCCTGACACAGGCACTCACCTTATAACCAATGATAAAAAAGGTGTTTGTTGTTCATCTTTAAGGAACATTGCCAGACTAAAGATATAATGCTGGCATGTCCAAACAGATATGACAAAACAATGACGATGCATGTACATGGACGGGATATCACGGTACTGGGAGATTGATCTGGCCCGTGGTATCGCCATACTCATGATGGTGCTCTTTCATACCCTTTTTGATCTCAGTTTTTTCGGGATTTTCTCAGTTGAGGTCTCGGGGGGGTTCTGGCGGTATTTTGCCTTTGCAACAGCATCCCTGTTTCTCCTGCTGGTCGGCATTTCACTCACGATCAGCCGGGCACGGATGCCCGCCGGGGTATCCGCATATCAGATTACCCTGAAATTTGTACAACGCGGAGCTGGCATCTTTCTTCTTGGACTTCTTGTTACCTTGTGTACCTGGTTATACCTTAAGGAAGGATTCATTGTCTTTGGGATCCTGCACCTGATCGGTATTTCCGTGATGCTCTCACCATTTTTTTTCCGGTTTAAAAAAGGAAATCTGGTAGTTGGCTTCTTTTGTATCCTGGCCGGTTTTATCCTTGCATCCATGGATGGTCCGATCTGGCTTCTGCCACTTGGCATTCACCCGGTAACCTTCTGGTCTGTTGACTATGAACCGATCTTTCCGTGGTTTGGTTGTGTGTTAATCGGTATGGGACTGGGAGAATATCTCTACCCGGACGGCCTGCGACGCTTTACTCTTCTGCCGATCCCGGCAATAATCATACGACCACTGGCATTTCTGGGACAGCATTCGCTGGTTATTTACCTTGTACATCAGCCGCTTATCATTCTCCTGCTTGCAGCGCTGACGGGAACCAGGGTGTTGTGAAGGATTGTCAGACACCGGCAGCATACATGGATGAAAACTACCATCATGCCGGTCAGGTCTACAGGGTTTGGGGCAGGATTATCTGATTCCAATCCCAATACCATAGTATCTCCATGATCCTCCCCGTTTTCACGCTCACGCTAAAACCCGCAAATCCATTACAATTCTCCCTGGAGGAGTTCCGCGCTTTTCTGGCAGAAAAACTCGCAGCGTACACCCGACTCTGTAAAGATTCAGCGGGCACCTGTATCTACCGTTATCCGGCTGTGCAGTGTAAACAGATCAAAAGCATGCTTATGGTGATCGGGATCAGCCAGGGTGCAGCACTCTTACGGGAGATTTCGGAGAGTAGGAAGGAGTTGGGGACAGGAAAAGACACCTGCACGATCATCGGGCAGGATCCGGAAGTCAGGAATGAAGCGTTCGGCATCTCGGACAAAATCCATACCTATGAATTCCTGACTCCGTGGCTTGCGCTGAACCAGCAGAATGCAAAAAAATTTTATGACCTGAAAGGAAAGCCGGAGCGAGATGCGTTCATGCAAAAAATCCTTGCGGGAAACCTCACAACGCTCGCCAAATCCCTTGACTACGGTTTCCCGTCACCACTTACCTGCGAGTCCAGGGTCCGGTTCAAACGGGAACGGATTCATCATGAAAATATCATGGTGTTTCTCGGGACATTCAGAACAAATCTCCAGATACCCGATTTTCTGGGGATCGGGCAGTCTGTTTCCCGTGGATTCGGGACAATAAGGTATATAGCCAATGTTCCAGAACAGGTTAACGAGGTGGATACTTTTTATGAATGAAGCATTGCTGGTCATTGATGTCCAGAATGAATATTTTACCGGCTCAATGCCGGTGACTCATCCGCAGGGAAGTCTTGAAAATATTCTTAAGGCTATGGCCCATGCACAGGCAAGGAAAGTCCCGGTCGTTGTGATCCAGCATACAAATGCAACGCCCGGGGCAGTGGCTTTCCGGAAAGGGACGGCCAATTGGGAACTTCACAAGGAAATTGCACGGCGACATGCCGATATCCTGATTGAAAAAAATCTGCCGGGGAGTTTTACCGGTACCGCTCTTGGAAGCTGGCTGAAAGAGAGGGATATTTCAAAGGTAACCATTGCCGGCTACATGACCCAGATGTGCTGTGATACGACAGCACGGCAGGCATTTCATCGTGGATATGCGGTAAATTTTCTCTCTGATGCGACCGGCACCCTGTCAGTTACGAATGGTGCTGGATCCATCAGCGACAGTGACCTGCACCGCGCGATCCTTATAACCCAGCAGATGCGGTTCTCCCGCGTGCTGACAACAGATCAATGGATAAAGAAATTAGACCAGAACCAATAAATTCTTCGACTTTTTTTTAGTCTGTCACCAGGAAAGATACCAAGCGCGATATGCAATAATCATCAAAAGGTATCCGGATTTCTTACCAGATTCTCTTGGCGGTCCTTAGAGCCGTTACCAACGCAGGTTATTTTACACGTTTGCGTATACATTACAGATCGTATCCCACGTCATTGCAATAAAACGCTTAAGCATCATCTCGTAGTCCTCTACGGCACCCTGTTATTTTCCAAAACGTGAAATTAAAAAAGGCAGATGGGTGCTGCACTGATGGTCGCAGGTGGAATTATTATCCTGCTGTACGCATGAACAGGTTTTTATTGGATAAAGAGCGGGACATTCGCCCGCTCCGCGAAATCAAACAATCCCCGGTCCGTGATCCTCAGGGTTGGGATCACGGACAAGGCAAGGAACGAGAGGTACATGAAGGGATTATCAATACTGCCCATGCTGCCAGTGACCGTATGAAGATCCTCCAGCCGTTTTACAACCTCAGGATAGGGTAACGTTGACATCAGGCCACCGCAATCAAGCGGCAGGGTAGTTGGTGTTTCCCCCACAACGGCGACCATTGCACCCCGCGAGCGGATGACTTCTCCAATCGCCATCTGGATTTCCCCGTCGCTCGTCCCCACGGCAATGATATTATGCGCGTCGTGGGAAACGCTCGATGCAATTGCTCCCCGCTCCAGGGAAAAACCGTGGACGAGCCCGACACTGCTTTCTTTGTCCCGGTACCGGTTGCAGACGACCACTTTCAGAATATCCCGTGTGAAATCGGGTATATCCTGCGCCGCAAGAGGATATCGCAGGGATTTGGTGATGATCTGGTGAGGTATGAGTCCGATTACGCGGGCTTCTTTGCTTCCGGTGATACGGATTGCCTCTCCAGAGGGGATTTGGCAGGGAAATGGAGCATGAAGGTCCGTTTGGGTTTCCTGAAACAAGGATTGCGAAACCTCTTTTCCCTTCATGAAGACTTTTTTAACAATAAACTGTCGGGGATCCTCAACAACCAGGAAATCCGCACGCCTGCCCGGGGTAAGCGCCCCGCGGTCGGACAATCCAAACCGTTCTGCAGGAGAGAGTGTTGCCATCCGCAAGGCAAGTTCAGGTTTGAGTCCGCATTCGATAGCCCGCCGCACACACCGGTCAATATGTCCTTTTTTAAAAAGGATATCGGCATGGCAGTCATCTGTGGCAAAGCTGCACCGCGACACGTTACTCTGCGTCACCAGCCCGATAAGATCTGAAATATTGCATTCGGTCGATCCTTCACGGATGAATATATACATACCGCGATGGAGTTTTTCTTCTGCTTCAGCCAGCCGGGTACATTCATGATCGCTCTGCAGGCCGGCGAGGATATACGCGTTAAGGTCTTTTCCAAAAAGCTGGGGAGCATGACCATCCCGGATAGAAAAGAGATTAAGTTTTTCCCCGATACCGGGATCTGCAGCAAGAACCCCGGGCACGTTCATCATTTCACCAAGCCCTAAAATCCCCTTTCGACCGATAAACTGCCTGAGGTCCCGGGCATCGAGTGTCGCACCACCCGTATCCATCGGTGTCGCTGGGACACAGGAGGGAAGCAGGTACTGGATATCGATGGCACTTCCCGACCGTTCGGCAAGCATAAAATCAATTCCCTGTATACCGGCTACATTAGCAATTTCATGCGGATCTGCAATCACGGTTGTCGTACCGTGGGATGCGACAAGGCGGGCATATTCACGGGGCACAAGGAGCGAGCTCTCGATATGGACGTGAGCGTCTATCAAACCGGGAATTATAAATAAACCTGAAAAATCGAATTCGGTTATTCCGGTGTAGGGACCAAGACCAAGGACCCGTCCGTTTTTAACGGCAAGAGAACTCTTTTCCCAATCGCAGGAAAAAGGATTAAAAATACTGGCATTTTTATATACAGCATCCGCAGGGATCAGACCACGAGCTGCATCCAGCATATCCTTTGAAAATGTTTCCATCCATCACACTACAATATCACGGATTACTGCAGTCTTACGTTCACCCTCCTGGATAAGATAAATATTGAGTTTGTAGGTTCCGGGTCTGAGGGTAACCGGGATCCTTACGGAATTTTCACCACTCGCCAGTTTTACTCCTGCCATAACAACAGTATACTCCTGCTGGGAAAGACCGTCCACCTGATACACAGTGACCTGGACAAAGGCATCGACAGGTTGGCCGGGATTATTAATCGTTGCTGCAAGACTGCCGTTCGTATAGATGATATCGCCAACGCTGCTCGAAACACATCCGCACATGAATAAAAAAAGAACCAGAAATGCAATCCCGGCGCTTGTTATGTACGAATGTACTGACATCAATCAATTGTAATTTTTTTGGGACTTAAATACTTTGGTACTTCGTTCTTTATCCATCAGGTACGATACATAAAACGCCCCAATGGTGCTTCTTTGTACAGTGGATCGATACTTATTTTAAAAAAACATCCGCGACCACCGTGCCTCAAACGAGGCACTGATCCTGGGATCAATCGATCAGCAGGATTTTTGTGGTTTCCTCGTGAACCCAGTTAGTACACGTCCGGTTGGTGCTTTGCTCTATGTTGTCCAGATATTCCCCTGCGACCACCATCGCAGGATCGAAATACACAATAACCAAATAAAAAATGAAGAGAAATTTAAAGGGTGTTTTGAGCCTACAGTTTCTCAACAGTAACCCGTACCCGGTCTCCGGCTTTTACCGCGTGGCCTTTCGGAATATCGATGTTAAACCAGAGCGCATTTGGATTCTCCTGTGTCGGATCCTGCGACATCAGGCAATCCTTGAAGTCATTTATATCTGCAACGAATTCAATCTCAGATTCAAATTCCAGAAGTTTTGCCATAATCAAAAATGATAAAGAATGGGCGGAATTTTTAAATCGCCCGCGGCGTGACCATCCACGTCGTACTATTCGAATAACTCCAGCGTATAATGTCGAGTTCCTTGCAGATATCAGCAAGGATCGCCATGTTTGTACCTACCTCTTTTGGGGATAAACCAAGTTCTTTTGCAATATATTTTGATTTGAAGTAATGTTTTCCCTTGGTTATACCCGAGCTAAGGTAGAGGACAATTTTGTGCTGGGTCTCGTTATAGGTCTCACGTATTTTTTTGGTTGTTGACATGTTGTGCCTCAGCATTTAATTCTCATATAGAACAAATAATATATATAATTATCTGATTGCTCTGGTTAAAGATTCGGTCTTTTTTGTTTTACTGCTTTGAAAATTTGACCAGAAAAATATATCTGACATGTTATTTGAGCGGATTTTGATGAAACCCATTTACGAACACTCCAGGCATTTTGAGAGGATTAACAGCGATTATTCATTAAAAAATGATAATTATTTTCGTTTTTGGATGTCTGCATCCGAAATTTTACTGATGAGTGCCTCAAGAACCACATCGCGCATTCCTTCCACGAATTTTATGCTGCCGACCACAAGGTGCCCGCCACCACTGATTCCTCCCCCGGGTATCTCGTTTCTGAGCTCCCTGACCATTTTTGGGATATTCATGAACACACCACGTGACCGCAGCACGGCGAAGTCCGGACCAAAACCAATCGTAACAACCGGTGTTCCGGCATTCTGTTTGCACAGCCGGTCATGCACCTCACCGGATGTCTTGCCGGGAGGGGGAAAGGTGAACTTATGGGCATGGATTTCTACATCAATGAGGAAGACGTGTGCTTCGTTTTTGAGGACTCTTGGAACGACATGAGGCATGCAGGCGCTCATCTGGTCTTCAATCATGGTATTCGCTCCTTCAACGAGGAGTGCTATAAGTTTCTTGTGCCGTTCTAAATTTCCGGTAAGGTTCAGGATATCCTTGACGATCTCCCTCCCATCGTTGAAGCGCAGCCAGAACTGCTCGTAATCCAGGGCGAGAGCGATATCCTTGCATGCCGATTCCGGATACTGATCCCTGACCAGATCAAGGAAGAGTGTTCGTTCCCCGGCTTCGCTCCGGTCACCCACGGCAGCTACAGCAGGGAGATGCCGGATAAGTCGTTCAACTTTTGGATTGATCAGTCGTGCGACTTCTGTGCCGAGCATACCGGCAGTAATGCCAAAATCTCCTCCGACATGGTATGGGTTCACATGAGCTCTGAGGTATTTGTCGATTGTTGCATCAGGATGGTGATGATCGATCACGACAAACGGGATATCATAGACGCTGGCAATCTTATAGGCAGGTTCATCTTCCTCAGTGGAGCCATTGTCCGTGAGAAGAACCAGCGGCATCTTCTGTCCGAACCTGACATGGTCTTTTAACGAAAAGTCGAGATCACGGGTGATATCTTCGATCTCGTAGAAAGGTGCTTTTGACGGGGCACGTTTGAAGAGGAAGTGATCGGCATCAAAGTCCCCACCGCTGTCTTTAATAAGGGCAACGACAGCCTGTTCTATCGCAACAGCCGAACAGATACCATCGGCATCTGCATGATGGCGCAGGATGACAGGCTGGGAAGTGAAGACCGCTTTCCGGATAATTTTTGCGACCTTCTTCATCTCCGGCCGGAGCTTTTCCAGAACTTCACTCTCTATGAGAAGCGGAATATCTTCCGGTTCGGATCGTGCATCCAGCGCTTTTTCTATCCGGATCCTGACACTCGCTGCATCCGAATCGGTAAGAACTGATAGGGAATTGACCTCAATCTGCAGCTGGTTATTCCGCATCATTACTTCGCCGATGATTTTAACGATATTGTCAAGCTCGGCTTCCGGATATGCCCGGACTCCGGCTTCTACAAATGCTGCCGCGTTCTGGGTCCCGGTTTCATCAACGATAGTGAAGATAGTTGGTCCGCTTGTCTGCTTGATCTGGGCGATCTCCCCTTCTATTGCCACCGTCTTTCCTAATTTAGTGGACAAATCTGAGATTCGTACTGTTGTGGATTTGCGATCGATATTCTGCACCTGATAGACCTGGATGAGGACTTCTTCCAGATCGATATTACCATTCGGGCGAATCTGCCGGACCCTCACGAGGATCGGATCGCGTTCCTTATGCTCTGCCCTGATATTGCTTTTGTGTACAAGACCTTTGATACGGTCATTCATCTGTGCAAACATCCCAAACGTAGCAAAGCCCTGAACTTTTGCCTGGTATGTCTTTCCTTCCTCGACATCAGCAAGATCGCATCCTGCTCCTAACCGATAGACAATCTCGTCATTATTTTCCATAGTTTTCTCACCACACACAGCGAAGCGTACCTATTGTCTGCATTGTTGCATTTTTTATCGCTACAACGTTGCATAACGAAACAAAGCTGATTACTTAGTATTAGGTATGGCCACATTAAAGTCCATTGTATCTGTCACCCCGGAAAAATTAAAATAAATTCATGTATTCACGAGAGAGATTGGTTCCGGACTTCCGATTAAAGTCTCTCATGGACTCTGTTTTAAAGATCCTCCCGGTTTTAATTTGATCACGGTAAAAAAGAAGAGATCATTATCCCGAATAATTCGTGGCAGAAAAGGAAAACGGGGAACCCGGGGAATTTTTTTTTGGGGAAGGTCTCTTTTCTTGATCACCGGAATCGATCACAGTTCATCGCGGAAAGTGACTTCTATCATATCAAGATCCTGGGGTGCGATAATTGAACCGGAAAATTTTTTCTTCGCATCGCTGATATGCTGCTGTGCATCCGGATAGCGTGAACTGGTATGGACAAGAGCAAGGGTACGTGCCTTGAGGACTGCTGCCGCTTCTCCGGCTTGAGCGGCAGTTGCATGATAAAACTCTGCCCCGCGTTCTGCTTCAGACTCATCGTAGGTTGCATCATGGATCAGGAGATCGGCATCCTGCGCAAACTCGCCGATATTCATGTGTATGGCGCGGGTATCTCCGGTATACACGATTTTACGACCGGGTCTTGCGACACCCATCACCTGTTCAGGTCGAACCTCGCGGGTATCATCACCGGTTCCCAGGCAGATAGTTTCTCCTCTCTGAAGTCTGCCAAAGAGCGGACCGGGCGGAACACCAAGCCCGATTGCCTGCTCACGGTTAAATCTGCCCGGCCGTGGGTCTTCTTCAAGGACATAGCCAAGCGAAGGAAGTCCGTGTTTTACGAAAAACGCAGTAATCGTATAACCGTCAAAGCGCACCCAGGAACCCTGAATCATCTCGACAGATTCTATGGAGAATTTGAGATTGTATCGTGCGACCTGACGGAGTATCGTGACAAATTCATGTACCCATTCAGGGCCGTAAATGGTCAGGGGTTCGGTCCGCCCGTTAAATGACATAGTCTGGACAAGACCAAAGAGGCCGAGGAAATGGTCTGCATGCCAGTGAGTGATAAATGCTGCATTGACAGAAAAACCACACCGGGACCGCATCATCTGCTGCTGGGCGCCTTCACCGCAGTCAAAGAGAATGGTATCGGAACCCCGACGTATCATGATGCAGGGTGGATTACGTATCGGCGTGGGAAGCGCCCCGGCTGTACCAAGAAAATAGACGTGCAGGGTTTCACCGCTCATACAAAATATCTCCTGTATACTGCAAGACTTTTCTTTGCCTCATCTATGGATTTTCCTTCAATAACAACCACTCCCTGATACTCACGGGCAATTCTTTTTCCGACTATTGACCAGGAAATAATGCCTTCCCCCAGAGCAAGATGTTCATCAGACATGCCATTATTATCATGAATATGGATATGACTGGCTTTTTTTACGTCAGCAAGAAAATCGGCTACTTTCCCCATGGTATTTGCATGCCCGAAATCAAAGGTCATACCAATTCCCTCTATCCCTTCTGTCATACCGATGAGCTCTTCGGGTAGCCGGCAGAGGAATTCTTTGACTCCGATCATATTCTCAAGGCAGGCAAGTACCGAATGCTCGTGGGCACATTTTCCGATCTGCCTGAGCGCTTCTTTCTGGAGATCCCAGACTTTCTGGGGCATCAGTTTTCCCAAAGGCGACAGGTAGCCAGGATGAACCGTAACCCGGTCCGTAAGAGACGATGCATATTCAATACATGAACAGATTTGCCGTATCGATTCACGCCAGATCGGATCATTTAACGTAGCAAGATTCAGGTCACCGTACGGAGCATGTACCGTAATCCCGAGACGCGTGCTGGCCACGATCTCTTCAATTTTTGAAAAACATGCAGGGTTCGTGAGCTGGTAATTACCATCGCTGACAATCTCCCATCCAGAATATCCTGCCTCTTCAATGCCATACACCCAGGTAATATCATCCCAGACTTTTGCCGATGATGAGAAAAATGGCCGGATACTCATGAGTCACATCCTGTCTGTTTAAGAATCCGGTGAACTTCATGGGAAAATTCCCGCAGTGTTTTTTCATTCATTATATGAATATCAGCACTCTCCATTGCATTTTGCAGACCCCAGCCCTGTTCACGCATATCCCGTGCACGAAGTTTGTCAGCTGATACAAAATCATCCGATCGTCCCCGCACCTTAATCCGCTCCAGTCGTGTTTCGAAAGAAGAGTCGATGCTGATGAGCGTGAAGTAAGGAAAGATCCTGCGAAACACCGTAACTTCTGCATCGCCCCGTATACCATCAACGAGGACGATGGGTGCAGTCATGCGCTCTATCTCGGGTACACAGAGATATGCGATTGCATCCATCCCTTGTTCCGCCCTGAGCTGGTTTGCTATCGCACCGAGGTTTGCATCGGTGGGGTCCAGGCCTCTTTCCTGTACAGTCTTCCGGATCATATCTCCCATAACTATGACCGGAATGCCCATTTCCGCTGCAATCTTTGAAAATTCGCCTTTACCGCTTGCGGGAAGCCCGACGACCCCGATGACCTTCATAGGACCACTCCGTCTTTATAGATAATTTCTCCAACCTCGCGTGTTCGAATTCTAACTTTTCTTCCTAATTTGTCAGCTATTCGTTTAATCTCCTCTAATGTCAGAGGATGATAATCTTCCTGGAGTTGCCGTTTTTTTTCCCGGTACTCGCCTTCAGTCATATTTAAGGGGATTGTTGGCAGCGGTAAAATTTTGTGTTCACCCTGTTGGAGAACAAGAGGTATCTGACCAATGAGTTTCGAAATTTCATCAATATACTTTTCGTTTTCGTAAAAAATAGTAATTACAACCTCGAATTCCCTGAGATTATTTCTAGCGTAAGCATTTTTACAAATATTAAAAGATCTCTGGGCATTTCTCTCATAATTTTCAAAATTAAAACCGCTCTTTTCCTGTTGACCTGAATATCCTTCAAAACGTGATTTAAAGTCCAATGCAACTTTATCAACCAGTCGTTCTTCAATTAACTTATCCAGCGTGCCAGGAAATAGTCCATTTGTCTGAATACCAACATGAAGGTTAAACCCTTTTGAATACCGGGCTAATTCTAAAAGAGCTTCTTTTTGCTTAGTAGGTTCCCCTCCGGAAAATATAACACCACTGATATAAGGGGACGAAGAATGGATCATCTCTTTAATCTCTTCCAGATCCCGCCAATCTTCACCGGTTTGAATGCCCTCATTCTGGCAATAGGAACATTGTATCGGACATCCTCGTAAAAATACTGTGCACACGGATCTGCCCCGCCAGTCTACTGTTGAGAGCGGAACAAAACCTCCGAAATTTACTAGAATAAAATCACCGTTCATAAGTATTTCGTTACGAGGTTATTTTAGTGTATTGTGAAACATAGCCGGAGATTTTTTTAGTCCTGAGGGGAGTTTTCACTGCAGTGGTAAATCCCGTTTTCGGTCACGACCATGTGCATTTTCATATCATTTTCTTCACACGGTATTTCGGATGTTTCCTGGCAGGAGAAAGCGATCCCGATCCGGGTAAGGTGAGGATTTGCGGAAAGGAACCGGTCATAATAACCTGCTCCATACCCGAGCCGGTTTCCTTTCCGATCAAACGCAAGCATAGGAATAATCACTGCTTTTATACCCGCGGCCTCTGCCGGCAGTTCATGACCAAGGGGTTCCGGTACATGAAAAGTGCTCTCTGTTAACAGGGTGGGATCGTCAAGATAGGAAAGACGGAGTGTTTTTGTATCCTTCTCGATGATGGGGACAACCACCTTTTTTCCCTGTGCGATGAGATCAGAAATAAGATCCCGGGTATTTACTTCGAGGGGTTTTGAGACATACACCATAACGGGAGTCATACCGTTCAGGATATCCCCCAGTTTCCGGCTAATCTTCTTGCTTTTCTCTTCGATCTGTGCCGGCGTCATTGATGACCGCACCCTGCGTGCATGATCACGCAATGCTCTTTTTATCATCGGGGGGGAAGTGTCCGGCATGAAAATCGTTATTATATCTGGGGGGTTTTGGCCAATAATCCTGACGGTTACAAGTCAATGAGGAATTGGTAAGGTACAACGGATTTTAATCTGTCAGCACAGGGTTTTGCATACCCTGTTCTCCCTTTGTCGGGAATTCAATCCAAAGACTAAAAAGGACGACCCCAGGACACGATTAATTGAGCATATCCCGCAGATGTACCTGAGAATTACCCTGTTCCTGAGCCAAAGGAAGCTACCTTACCAATAATCATTCGTGAAAAAAGGTGTTTCAGAGGCGAAAATTCTCATGAGGTATACCGTATCCGGCTGCCATTTATGAGGATATGACTAAATATTTACAATACTAACATGAAGTAAAGATGTACGATGCGATGGAAGTTTCCCGCCTGCTCGACATACTCGGGAACCGGAATCGAAGGCGGATCATTGAACTATTGCGGCAAAAACCCTGTTTTGTCACAGAAATCTCAGAAACGCTGATGCTCTCGCCAAAAGCCGTCATCGATCATCTCCAGATGATGGAACAGGAAGCAATACTTTCCTGCCAGATTGACGACAGGCGCCGGAAATATTATTATCTCGAAAATGACATTCTCATCGACATTAATCTCAAACAGGTCCGAAAACTTGCTGACCTGGTTGAAGAAGTATCAAAAGATCAGCAACTTAAAAACGCGGTCACCATGCTGGGGAGGATGATAAAGGCCCATGATATGATCCTCTCAAATCTTGAACAGGTGAACCATGATATCGAAATAAAAATTAATGACCTTGCCCGAAACAATAAGGATTTATTCAGGAGCGAACGAGAAATTACTGTAATCATTGCACTCTCACATGACTCACTTACGTTACCGGAACTGCAACAGGTCACTGATGTATCACCAAAGGATCTTGGGGAAATTCTGAAGCGGTTCGAGCGTAAGGGACTCATAGGGAGGACAAAAGAACGGTATATACTTCGAGGTGTAAATGCAGAATAATCCAAACAGTCCCTACGATGATGTTTTTAACAACCTCGCAAAAATCGTTGAAGATATCGTCAAAAACATGCCGGACAACCAGCACGCACGCATAGTAGGTTATACCATAATTACCCGGCACCCCTCAACGGGAGATCCGGATATCTTCCCGGCGGGAGATCCCTGCGATGACGGGGAAATTCCGTATGAAGTTGTGGAATCAGATGACATGATCTTTATCACTGCAAAAATACCAGTCCATCAAAAAAATGCTCCCTCTGTGGACATTCAGGCTGATAGCGTCCAGATAGGTATTGATAACCGTGATGTTACGATCATGCTCAGTCACCCTATTGACAGGATCCACAGTTATTATCGAATCCATCACGGCGTGATGGATTTAACGCTCAAAAAGAAATGACAATACTTCGTGTCTTTTCCTTTTTATTAAAAAAAATATTATTTTTTTCTACCCTGCCTACCCGAGTTTCCATACCCCTACCGTATTTGCGTTGAACGGAATTTCAACATATGCTTTTTCGGGAGTTAGCGACGAGGGTACTTCGTACACAAGGTAGCCATCAATAGCATTGCTCTTACCTGGATAGAGGTAGGCCAGCTGCGCGCCATGCGAGTACCCATAATCCTCTACGTATTCGGTCCCGAAAAGTTTCGAAAAAAACTGGACTTCCTTAACCTCAATCCCTGTTGCGTCGCGGTCTGATATTTTATCGGGGAGATAATGAGTTGGATCCGGAGAATATTTCTGTCCATTATAATAAACCTGGATATTACCTGAAGTGGGTGGCCACACACGGTTGTCGCCTTTATTGAAAACACAAACGAAGACAAACAAATATTTGTTACCTGGTTTGGGTTTCTGGAGATAATATTTATTATCCATATCGTTATGCCAGCTGTACGTGTCGTTCATCCAGATACGATATACCGTACCTTCACTTTCAACACTTCCCTCACCGAACGGTAAACCATCTTTCAGGCGAAGAGCATTCGGGAAAGGGTCTGGCGCAGGTGTTGGTGCGGTTGTTACTGGCACAGTTGTTACCGGGATAGTAATTGTGGGCGATACTGTTCCGGTCGATGCGACCAGGCCGGCGGAACTCTGGTCTGAGCCGGGATATATTTTCGGTAACAGGGTAAAAATGAGCGCTGCGGCGATTATCAGCACGATAATAATACCTGCAATGATTTTTACCGGAACCTTTCCTGAGCTTCCTGCCGGGGGAGGTGCTTTAACAGGGGGAGTTGTGGCAGGGTCTTCCCTCATGGATACCGGAGGAGGAGGTTGAGGTTGTAATGGAGTTTTTTGATCAATCTTCGTCCCGCAGTTTTCACAGAATTTTATCCCTTCACTTAATTCAGCTCCGCAGGAATTACAGAATTTTTGTTCCATACATCATACTCTTCTCAAAAGCTAATAAAAAAGAGGTTTTTCAACAGTACCACACCCCCGGTCAGGGAGCAGATAATGGTACTTCACAAAATAATGTTTCTAAGACGGGTACTGCGATTTTTTTATAAAAATTGCGTGAACTAATCGATACTGGTTAAAAAAAGAAAAAATCTGAATAAAAATCAAATATTCCTGTTATACTTTGAGGGGGAGATCAGCTTGTGTCCAGGAGGAAATTACATTCTTTTCCAGGCGCATTTCATGGAACTGTCGCAGGGAAACCGTGATATCCCGGGTAAATGCAAAATATCCTATCTGCGTATTCCGGCACAATTTCATCGCCATATCCATAAGACCACGGGGATCAGGACGTGATTCACCCAACCAGATATGGAAGATATTCCCACCATCCACGATAGGGAAGAATACATGTTCGATCTCCATCCGCTTGGTGAGCGTGACATCCGCACCTGGTGCCACATGGGTACCATTTGTATAGTATACGGGAAGATCACGGCTCTTGCCCAGCATCTGAAGACCTTCCTTGATATCCCCCTTGACTACCTTTACAGCAAAATTATGATACCGACGGTCAAGCAGGTCGGCCACTGCAAACCGTTGCCCCGTCGTTTCTGCCGGAGTTCGGGCAAGTGCCAGGGTCATGTTGTTTTTCTTTGACAGTTCGCGACTGTAAAGTTCCATCTCGGTCATCGCCCGTATTGCGAGCTTGAATGCCTCTTTTGATTCGTGGAGCTGTTTGCCCGTGTGATGCTGCACCATTTCGTTGACTCCGACTATGCCAACGGTGTACACAAGCCCTTCGAGATCGACTGCAAGAGCACCTCGTTCACTGGTATTGGGGTCTTTTGGACGCTGCATCGCAAAAGGCATCCGGCTGTTCGCCCGGATCAGGTCCATCCAGCGACGCTTGATCTTGAAAATTTCAACAGCAACATCCATGAGTGCCTTAAGTTCGGCAAAGAGCCGGGCATCATCTCCCTCAGATTTATAGGCAGCACGAGGGCAGTTCACGGAAACAACCTGCCATGAGCCCATCGAGAAGTGGCGGCCGTCGCGGAAGTAGAGCTTGTCCTCGAACTGGGTGTCCTGATCGGCAACCGCAGAGAACTGGTAGGCGCAGCACTGGTAACAGGAGATCCCTTTCCCTGCACCCCGGTACTCCGGCATCTGGTTGTCATAGTAGGGGGTCCCGAACTTTGATGCGAGCTCGAAGGTGAGAAGGTAAAGGTCCCGGTACATGGGGAGGTCCGGGTGCTCCCGGTTGAACTCCTCGTCTTCTTCCATGAAATCAGGCTCTATGCTGATCTCCGGCTTGGGGAACGAGAACGGCTTCCCCCAGTAGTCCCCCTCGAGCATCACCTCCATGATTGCCTTGAAGAGGAGGCGGACCTCCCGCTCGAACTCACGGTAGACGCGAAGCGGGGCGGAAGTGCCGTCCCAGACCTTCCCCTTGTATACACAGGGCTTGTCCTTCCAGAGCGTCGGGACCCCGGGAGAGAGCTGGACGGACGAGAAGACGAGCTGCCCGCCCCGCGCAACCATCATCTGGGTCATCTCGTAGACGA
>DADR01000073.1:50633-51756 GCA_002495055.1 Methanoregula sp. UBA247
TCCCGAAGTATTCGAGGTCATGGATATGGATATCCCCGGACAGGTGGTGGTCTGCCAGGTGCGGGGGGAGCTGGAGGAGGTACTGCTCCTTGCTTATTTTGTCCGCCTTCTTTTTATGGGAGGTCTCTGCATTCTCCTGCAGGTTCGCATTATCCTTTGCCTCAAACCCCCTCCCGACATCGATGAGGTGCGCGTCATAGACGGGGGTCCCGACCCGGGTGCAGACGTTCCTGTACTGCACCATCCCCTGTTCAAGGAGAGTTATGTTGACGATCTCCCGGATCAGGGGACCGGAGAGGGCCCGCAGGCCGAGTGCGCAGATGCGCTGCTCAACGAGCCGGGCTATCTCCTGGGCCGTCTCCTCGCTGGCGCTCTCGTACCCGTAGAAGGTCTGGACCAGTTTCGTCTCGCCGAGGATCTGGTTCACGATGCGGTTCCGGTCCCAGTCCACGATATGCCCGTCCGTTGTCCGGACCGGGGGCATCTGGGGAACAAAGACCCCTTCAAAGGTGGTCTGCAGGCTCTTTCTCCCTGCCATCAGGATACCCCGGCGAGATCCCGTACCCGTTCTTCCACGAGCGCTTCCCCGGAGAAGAGATCGCGGGAGGTGAGGAACCCTGCAGGACCACGGAGTACCGGTGCTTCATTCACAAAGACCCCGTGCACCCGTAGCTCGGTCATGGATGCAGCGGTAGACATGTCTCTCTCGGTATACGCGATGTTCATGCGCTCCAGGAAACGCTTCAGTATCTCGCAATTCGGACAGTATTCAAGCGTATAAACAACCAGCTCTGTTGTATCTGCCATGTTCTTCCCCCCCAGACGTGTATCAGTCCAGTACTTGTCGTAGGTGAAAAAATATTTGTCTATCTGTCGTGATTATACAGTGGAAAAGAGCATGTACATCCAGACAGGGAAGGTCCGGTCCGGTTTTTCGCCTGGACCGATAATTTGGCCCTGACGCGGAACTGAGAAGGAGTGAAACATTCGTGGTCCGGCTTTTTGTGGCAATAGATCTCCCTGCCGGGGTCCGGGAGCGCCTGCGTGGCCCGCAGGAGCATCTGAAAACGGGCAGGTCACAACTGAATTTTGTCGACTCTTCACTCATCCATATAACCCTGAA
>DADR01000053.1:0-11704 GCA_002495055.1 Methanoregula sp. UBA247
AAGAGCGGTAATGAAATTTTTGTTTCAGGTTTATCGAACTTTTGGTGGATGTTACATAATCACCTAAAACCAATATCCGAAGACCCTTTTCTTTTTTTGTCTTCTCGTAGTTTTCTCTCGGGATCTGCACCATGCAGTACCCGCCCTCAAGGGAGGGTTAATGTGCTCCCGTAAAAAACTATAAGTAACCTCATCGCCCATTTTAGTGGGCAACTGCTGCTATAGTGTAGTCCGGCCAATCATGCGAGCCTCTCACGCTCGCGACTGGGGTTCGAATCCCCATAGCAGCACTTTTCAGTGATAGTCTGATTCTCTATTTTGAATTTTTTGTTTGAAAATTATTATTTCAATATTGACGGAATGTTTCAAGAATATTAAATATTTTATAATTCTAGTTTATGTATGAATAAATTCATCATAACAATACTCTGTTTTACTTTAATTTTCGAATGCATATCCGGGTGTACGGACACCCACAGCAAATCAATTCCCACTGATCCGGTAATCGGTTCTTGGAAAACAAATCAAAATGGTAGTGGAGATATAGTTTTTTTTGAAAATGGGACTTTTATTTATAATAATTCAAAAATAGTCGAAAAGTATCCTAATTCAAAAGGGACCTGGGTAAAAGACTGGGTAAAAGAAGATGATACTTACTACTCTGTGAGTTTACCAAATATAACCCAAAGACCCTATATTTTTACTTATCGTCCGAAATCAAAAACACTTCAAAATCTGGTCCCGGACTTAGGTGTTTATAACAAAATAATCCCAGTTTCCAATAAGATTCCTAAACGAATATCAATTTTTCCAAATCCAATAATTGGGACCTGGACAACAAACCAAACTAGCCCTGGAGATATTACCTTTTTTGAAAACGGAATGGTGATTTATAAAAATAAGGGGGGGATTTGGGGAAAAATTAATGAGACTCGTTACTTCTTGACTATACCCAATCGTAACACCGCTTATCTCTCATATAATCCCCAAACAGATACGCTGACCAATTGGGATATGGTAGAATACAAGAGAGCTGCCTTTAATTTATCCAATCCCACCTCTCTTATCTATATTTTTACAAACGATCCACAGTTAAATACCAGTACAAATTCCAAATTAATCGCTAATAGAGTATTATCTGTCTCCACAAAGTATCTTAGACAAATCCCGAATCAAACAAATCCGATAATTGGGAATTGGAAATCTGACGATAAAGAGTATGAAAATATTACTTTTTTCGATAATGGAAGTGCAACATATGGAAGTTCAGGGGCAACATGGAGAAAAACGGATGATTTGTATTTTTTAAACGTATTAACTGCATCTCACCTGGGCTTTTATTTTGAATACAACCCGGAATCAGATACGCTGATGAATGGTGATATTAGTGTCTATTTTAGAAATTGATAAGCAAAATTTGATTGCTGCAGATTAACTAATACTAAATTAAATTTGAAACACTTTTTAAAAAGAGCGGGTGTAGCAGCATTAAAAGAAAAAAAGTTTATTTATTCAATAATTCGTTCGATAATAACGCATATACAATCCCCATAGCAGCACTTTTCACTGATGGTCTGATTCCTGTTTTGAATTAATTTTTCACTCGTAAAATCCCGGTCGGCGCACTCTACCATAAAGTTCAATGCGCTTACACTTTTTTCTTGATCATTATAGTCGAGTAATATTTGGAACTGGGAAAATTCAATAAGGCAATTGCCTGTTTTGACACTGTTTTAAAAATCAGTCCGAAGAATCTTCGTGTAATGACAGCAAAAGGCATCGCATTGCGGGAACAGGGGAACAATACCGAAGCACTTGCTTATTTTGATGCAGTGCTTATGCTGAATCCTTTGAATTCTTTCGTCTGGAAGAACAGGACTATGGCACTCCGGAATCTTGGGCGGATTACCCAAAGCCAAAAATGCCTCCAGAACACTGAAATAAAAGGAATAGTCGTGCCAAATAAGAAAACATATCCTCCTTAAATACAACGGGAAAATATGAGATATCTCATTTTGTGCCTGCTCATCGTTGTCGTCATAATTAGTACTGGATGTACTGGCGAAAATAAAAAAATCGAAGTCAGCCCCACCCAGACTCCAATCGATTTACACAGGACCGTTGATTTATCAGCATTACAAGCAAAATATGGAATTTACGGTTCATGTTCCGAGATATCAAGGATTTCTTTGGAGATTTCACAAAACGATGCTATATATCAATGTTCAGACCCGACAAAATCGATACAGTCCGATAACCGGAATTGTCTTTTCAATGGATTCTATATTGACAGCCAGGTCAGATATGAATTGGCATCATTATCGACTGAGGTTTGTGCAAGAGAGGATGCTGGAAGAATATGATAGATTTCCACGATTCAAAAACGTCAAAAACGCGGATAAGAAGATCAGGACTTTTTGTATTCATCAGGTTTTTAAAAAAGACAAGAATCCCGTAGCAGCATTTTTCATTATAGGGTCTGATTCCCGGTTCTGATATGCGATAAAAGGAAGGAACCTTGTTACCGGATCAATATAATATTTCAAACATTTCATTTACTTCCGGAGTGATTCCGGGCACCGAAACATTTAACGTCCGGAACTCATTTCACTCATTGGAGTGATATCTATGACTGGACCTGAAAAACCTGTCATTGAATTCCCGAGCGTCCTTGATAGCGCTTATAAGGACTACAAGCGCCATGTAAAAGTGGGCGACATCATGAGCCGTGAGGTCTTCACAACAACAGCTGAAACGCCGATGGCAAAGGCTGCAAAGATCATGGGAGAACGGCATATTGGAAGCCTTGTTGTGATGAAATTCGGAACACCTGTTGCCATTGTGACCGAGCGGGACCTGCTCTCAAAAGTGCTTGCCGGGGGTCTTGACCTTGAGACGACACTGGTCGGGCAGGTTATGTCGTTTCCACTCATCAAGATATGCCCGACCCTCGAGATCAGGGAAGCAGCCCGCACCATGATCCATAAGAAAGGGAGACTGGTAGTCTTCGGCTGCGGTGAACTCGTTGGCATTATCACGGCATCCGACCTCATACGGGAGATGCCGGACGCCCCGGAGACCTCGTTGGGAGTGGATGAATTTATGACGGGGGATATCGTAAGTGTCAGCGAAGATGAAACCATTGCAGGTGTTGCGGGCATTATGGGGGAAAAACGGATCGGAAGCGTAATTGTAAATCGTGAAGGAAAGCCATCGGGGATATTTACCGAACGTGACCTCCTCTCGAAATTCCTGATTCAGGGAAAAACACTCGACACACCTGTGGGTACAGCCTCCTCATTTCCCATAAAAACTGCTCCCGCAGGTATCAGTATCCATGAAGCGGCAAAGGTAATGGCTGAACAACATGTCCGTAGGCTTCCGCTGATGAAAAAGAAGCAACTCATTGGGATTATCACCGCACGTGACCTCGTAGAAGCATATGCCAGGTGAGAGCATATAATCTTTCCCTCTATTTTTCTGATAGTCTTTCTTCTTTTAATAACAGGGATCAGATTGTTCAGCGACTAAAAACACCTAACAAAGGAAAAATCCAATGGATAACACACATCCAAAGCGGATATTCAGATTCTGTATCATTGGACACACCTCTTGCTGAAAATTTACCTGCAGGGAAATCCTGTTCACTTCTTGTGCGGAAAGGCGATGCGAACCAGGAATACAACGTTTAATCCACAATTGCAAAAATCAAGTGAATGAGTCCTTCAGTTCGCACGCCACCGCTTTACGATAAGGGTATCACCACGCTTTTTGATCTCCACCTTGATCTTTCCTTCTTTATAATCCACTTCAAAGATCCCTGTCTTTTTTGCATCGATAATCTGCTGCACTTTCAGCAAATCCTTCCTCATCATTCGTTTAAAATCGTCCCCTTCGAAGATCACGCTGGCCATAATGTATCACCCGTACCTGTGATGGTGAATTGTTCGCAATACGTATCAATGTAGCGTCTTTTCGTAATCTGACGTATTCCCCGAATCAGGATGCCAATTAACCGAAGCATTACCGTTTTTTAAGGAGAAGCATTTAATATTGTTTCCCTGCTAACCCTATATGAGGAGTTATGAGCAGGGAAAAAATCCAAGTCCCCGGAAAGGTATACGAGGAGTTAGTCGCCCTCCAGCGTGAGATCCATTTCACTCAGGACCACCAGGATACCATCAAGAAAGCAGAAGACCGGGGGTATATGAACGCCTCCAACTGGATCCGCCAGAACGAGAATGCCTACAAGATCGGTTTTGCCTGGGGTTTCGAACCAATAGCGGATGAGCCGCAGGGAACTCTCCGGGACGTACCGTCACGCCAGGCTCCGGCACCCAAGCGAACAATTTCCCGTCCAACACCCCCCCCAACAAAAAAGGCACAGAAGCCCGCAGGGTCTGGTGGTATAATTGCCGGTATAAAAAACTGGCTTGGTAAATATTTCTGATTATTTTTATCTTTTTTATTGACCAGAACTACTATTTCTTCCAAAAACCAAGAGGTAAGTATGCCAACCTGCGGTGACTGTATAAGTTATACTCCAAAAACGCCGGGTCGGGGTGACTGCCGGATCAATGGTGAGACAACTCCTGACCGTGACAGTGAACGATGTCCTTCACGTACGTTTATTCCCAAAGCCGGTTAAATAATTTTTCAGGGACACTACTACCATGCCGCGGGTACTTTCCGAAAAGGACCTTTCAATTTTAAAATTACTTGCGCCGGAATGCGGCGATCTCACGTGTTCGGGATCGGGACACAGGTTCCATTCAATCCTGCCCCCGGTCTCAAACCATTTTGCACAAGACAGTGACGATTTTCTCCAGCGGATCAGCCGGCTCTCGGATGAAGAGCTCACCTATATCTCCGATATGATCCGTAATGGAGAGGAAAGCTTAGGCTGCCTCCCGATCGAAGATGTCGAAGCGTTCGTGCATCTTATCCATGATCGCCTCTCTCCCGAAATCGCACAGAAAGTTATCACTGCGTATGAATCCGGAGGCGAGTGTGAGCATTGATTTTCCATTACTATGAATGACATATCCCTGCGGGTTTCTGAACTTCATAATCCGACAATAAAAAAACGTCGGGAGGCAGCCATACGTTTGGGCAAATCCGCAGATCTGTCAGCGATTCCACACCTTATTGAAGCACTATCCGATAGCCATACGGGGGTCCGTTGTGAGGTTGTACAGGCATTAGGGAGGCTGGGGGATTCCTCGGCAGTTCCAGCATTAATCGCTTCCCTGGATGACACCGACCCCATGGTTCGTGCAGCCGCTATTGCTGCAATCGGAAAGATAAAAGACCGTGACGCAGTCAATCCACTCATCATGTGCCTTTATGACAAGGATATAAACATCCGGATCGGCGCCGCAGAAGTACTGGGCAGACTTGGGGATCGACGGGCAATCGAACCCCTGAAAAAACTCCGGAATGATACCTTTTCTCAAGTCCGGGAAGCAGCGGAAGCAGCAATCCAGAACCTCAGGTAAAACTTTTTTGCTTCAACGCCAGTTTAGTGGGGTTTTCCCTGCTGTCACAGCGAGTGGATTTTTATGGATGCATGCCAAACCACTGCTTTAAGGAGCGTGAAGCGATTCCTGATATTATTGAAGCGCAGGAATTAAGAAAAATCTTTGGTGATGTCAATGCGGTGGACGGCATCAGTTTTTCGGTAAAAAAAGGGGAAGTGTTCGGGTTTCTGGGCCCTAATGGTGCTGGCAAAACCTCTACCATGAAAATAATTGCGTGCGTCTCACCGAGGACATCGGGAGCTATCCGGGTCTTTGGTATGGACCCGGATCTGTATCCGGCAGAAATTAAACAACGAATCGGGGTGGTGCCGCAGGAAACAAATCTCGATCCTGACTTTACGTGTTATGGAAACCTGTTCACCTATTCGCGGTACTTTGATATTCCCCCCGATATTGCGCATAAGAAAGCAAAAGACCTCCTGGAATTTGTCCAGTTGCAGGAAAAAAGAGATGTCACGGTAGAGAAACTCTCCGGGGGGATGAAACGGCGGTTAATCCTTGCCCGTGCTCTTGTCAACAATCCTGACCTGCTCATTCTCGATGAACCTACTATCGGACTTGACCCGCAGGCTCGTCATTTGATCTGGGAACGACTGAAAAAATTGCAGTCACAGGGTAATACAATCGTGCTCACTACCCACTACCTTGACGAAGCTGCACGGCTCTGTGACCGGCTTGTAATCATGGATAACGGAAAAATCCTAGTTGAAGGATCTCCTGCAGATCTCGTAAAACAATATGTCGGAAACGAAATTGTGGAAGTTGAGAGAACTGAAGAAGTGGTATCCTGCCTTTTGGGCAAAAGTATCCCCTTTGAAGTGATTGGTGATACTGTGCAGATCGCAGCGGACTCATCGCGTGAAGTCGCCCGCGTCCTGTTCGATCACTGCTCTCCTCAAAAAGTGCTCACCCGTCCTGCAACACTCGAAGATGTGTTCCTGAAACTGACCGGAAGGAAACTCAGGGAGTGATTATGCTACCTGCCTGGTCAGTACCCTCAATCACGCGTCGAACATGGAAAGTCTGGCACCGTAACCTTGTGGTCTTTTTCAGGACATGGCATGTGAACTTTTTCCCTCCGTTGATTGAGGCGTTCCTGTACCTGGTTGCCATTGGCATGGGTATCGGCTCCTATGTGAAGGAGATCGATGGTATACCCTATGTAAACTTCATCGCACCGGCAATCCTTGCCATCTCGGTCATGAACTCGGCATTCTTCGAATGCACGTACGGCTCCTATGTCAGGATGTATTACCAGAAAAGTTTTGATGCGATGATTGCAACCCCTCTTTCGATCGAAGATGTTATAGCCGGAGAACTTCTCTGGGGGGCAACACGGAGTGTCCTGTACGTCACAATCATGCTCCCTGTGCTTATTGCGTTTGGTGTTATCTCTCTTCCCTTATCGCTGCTGGCCATTCCGCTTGCGTTCCTTGGCGGACTTATGTTTGCCGGTATCGCAATGTGTTTTACTGCCATCACTCCCGGCATCGATACCCTGAACTATCCATCATTCCTTATTATCACTCCCATGGCGCTCTTCTCAGGCACGTTCTTCCCGCTCACGCTGCTGCCGGAACTCCTGCAATATATCGCGCTCGCATTTCTCCCGCTGACTCATCTTGTTGCATTGATGAGGATGATTACCCTCCCTGCCCTGACTGGATCGCTGGTACTTCATCTTTCCTGGATTATCCTCGTGACGATAATTTTCTGTATTGTGGCGATCAACCTGATGAGAAGACGCCTAATCGTTTGAATGAAACTGCCAAAAAAAGGGGGGGATATCTGTGCAAAAACCATTTTTTTTAATGAAAAGACTTCCCGCACCGTTACTTCTGCCTGACTATTTTCAGGACATACAATATCTCGCCTTCAATTTTTTTTCTCAACACGATTTCTGAAATGAGGCCTGCCTGGAAGAAAAGATCCCGCACTTCCGGTAGTCCTGTAAGGGAAGAGATCAATAACAAAATTCTCCCCTCTTGGGCCAGGACCCGGTCGACCTGTTCAGCAAAACGCCCGATAACGACCCGCCCGGTCTTTCCACCGTCCAGTGCATGCTCGAGCCAGTCATCGATCCTTTCTTCAGGTTGCGTAGGCAGATAGGGGGGGTTGAACAGGATGAGGTCAAACGAGCTGCGAATTCCACAAAACAGATCACCCTGGACCACATCTACTCCTCTTTTTCTGGCACAAAGCGCTGCATGCGGATTGATATCAGTGGCTACAACACCGGTGATTCCTGCAAGTTCCGAAGCGATAAGCCCACAACCCGTCCCTACTTCCAGCACGCGGTCACCGGGTCTGACTTCCAGTCGGGCCGCCTCAAGTAAGAGGTACGTATCGGCTTCCGGGGAGTAGACCTGGGATGGATCGTAAGGCATGTGAGATTTCACCCGTTATGATTGGTATTCTGACTACAAATCATATGAGTTCAGCGTTTTTGCAGGACCTGTTTCATAAACTCGCCGGCAGTTTATATAGAAAAAATCATCACTATTATCCAAAAAAAGCACCCATGACTATAAGGAGCTGTCATTGGACGGAACAGAGATATGCGCACACAAGTTAAGCAGGCACAGACAGGCACGATAACACCGCAGATGCTTGAAATCGCCCGGTCTGAAGGTATAGATCCTCTTGATCTTTGTCAACGGATAGCCACAGGAAGTGCTGTCATCATGCGGCGAGGGAAGCGCAATACCGGAATAGGAAAAGGCCTGCTGACAAAAATCAATGTCAATCTTGGTACGTCCTCGACAAAGATAGATATTGACGAAGAAATAAAAAAGGCAGGAATCGCTGAGACATTCGGTGCTGATACGATTAGTGATCTCTCAATGGGCGGGGATATTAACGCGATACGAAAGGAGATTTTTTCCTGTACTACGCTTCCTGTCACCACCGTTCCTGTATATCAGGCAGTGGCAGAGCACGGTCTTAAGAAAATGACTGCTGATGATATTCTTGCCACGCTCAGGATGCAGGCAGAGCAGGGTATCAGCTCGATGGTCATCCACTGCGTGAATCGTCAGATGCTTGGTGAGATCCACAGGAAAAAACGGATCCTTGGGATAGTATCCAAAGGTGGCTCGATCACCAGCGCCTTCATGCTCATGAATAAATGCGAAAACCCGTTTATCGAACATTTCGATGATGTGCTTTCTATCTGCCGGCGATATGACATCGTACTCTCGCTGGGTAATACCGCCCGGAGCGGGTGCATACATGATCGGCGTGACCGTATACATCTGGCCGAAATACGACAGAATGTTCAGCTCGCACACCGGGCACTGGCAGCAGGTGTGCAGGTGATCATTGAAGGAGCCGGGGGCCATATCCGTATGGACCATATCGCTCCTATGGTGAAGTTCTACAAGAAACAGTCACCATTTCCGCTCTTTGTTGCCGGTCCTCTGCCCACGGATGTCGCGACTGGCTACGACCACATTGCAGGAGCTGCGGGGGCAAGTACGGCAAGTGCCGCCGGGGCAGATTACCTGTGCTACATCACTCCCGCGGAACATCTTGGCCTTCCCAATCCGGATGCAGTTAAAGAAGGGCTGATTGCATTCAGGATCGCAGCGCACATTGGGGACACGGTGAAATATGGCAGGGAAGCAGAGGATACCAGGATGGCACACCTTCGGGCTGCCCTTGACCGAGAAGGGCAGATCCATTGCTCCATGGACCCACAACGGGCACGAGAATTATCCGATGGCGAGCCGGAGTGCACCATGTGCGGAGAGTTCTGTGCTATTAGGATTATGCGTGAGTTCTGATTCCATTCCTGATTTCAGGAATGAGAAATTCCAGGGATTATATAAAAAACCGGGGCGGTTACGCCATATTCGCTATCGTCGCGAAGTCCTCAAGATATAATTCCTGTGGCCGGCTCCTGAGGATCTCTTCGGGTAAGACTGAGATCACTCTTTTAACCCACTCGGGTTCGAGCATGCCACCGGAACCCTTCAGGCAGTTTCGAACAGTTTTACGACGGTGTGAAAAAAGCGCCCGTACCACATCAGCATACCGGTGCCGGTCATTGATGGGAAAGAGGGGCTGTTCCCGTGGAAAGATTTTCACAACGGTTGAATGTACCTGGGGTCTGGGCGTGAAACAATTTGGGGGTAGCCTGAAGCATTTTTGCACAGCGGCAAAGGTCTGCACCATAATCGAGAGTCGCCCACAATCCCTGGTGCCGGCTGGTGCAACCATCCTGTCCGCAAACTCACTCTGGTACATCAGGACTGCTTCTTTAAACCCGATATCCAAGAGGCGGAAGGTGATCTTCGATGAAACAGAATACGGGAGATTTGAAACAACCATCTCAAATAGGGGGAGTTCACACCGGGTTGCATCCCCATGCTGGACCGTTAATTTCCCGGTAGCAATCTTATCTGAAAAACGATCCGCAAGCTCCTCACAGAGGTGGCCATCCAGTTCTACCGCGTGCACAATAGCCCCTCGGTCAAGCAGGGCACGGGTAAGAGCGCCATTCCCCGGCCCAACCTCAAGCACATGCTTACCATTCACGTCAGCAAGATCCGCTATACGGTCTACCGCTTGCGGATCGGTAAGAAAATGCTGATCGTGATGCGCTTTCATCGTGTTGTGAATACGTGATACTTGACATCGGGATCCTGAAGTTCTTCGAGAATCCGGGACTGAATCATCCGCTCCGGGTGAGGAATGGATTTGATCCGGGCAGAGATATCCGCAAGGGAAACAAAGGCTTTTTTATTTCGCTCCTCAAGGATCTCCCACATGAGTTTCTTACCGATGCCCGGCAGCAGATGCAACATGTGGAGTTTGGGTGTTATCGAGATTGCCTTGTTGAAGAACGCAACAAAGTCAGGTTCACGTTCTTTTATCACTTTCTCGATAATAAAAGGGAGTTCCCCTTTAGCGGTCTGTGTGAGATCATTGTACCCAATCCGTCGCTTCACCCGCTCGATCTTATCGCGTTCAGCGTCGCCAATATAGACTTTATCGTACAGTTGAATAGAAACATTATTCTTGGGGACGAGCTCGAGGAGTTTAAACTGTTCCAGACCCATCGCCTGAATAATCGGTTCTCTCTTAAAAGGGGGGCGTGGATCCTCAGGATGTCCTTTTATTAACACATCCAGTACGATCGCATTAACCTCTTTTTTTTCCGCCTTCATCGAGTCACACCTCAAAAGTGTGCCATTACGTGTTCAATAATTTTATCGAGCTCTTCAGGAGACAATGTATATCGCTCTTTTGCAAAAATCGCCCGCACTTCATCACGGGTCTTGGGCATGATATTTGCAATTCTGTAGGCAATCTCTGGTTTCATCTTTTCCATTTTCAAGAGGTCTGCCACAAGCGCATGTGCTTTTTCAGGAGAGGTCTTTGCAAGTTGATTGGCATGCTCAATACTGCGCCGGAACTCATAGGACATCTCCTTTTCTGCTGCGATCCGTTGAGATTCCACACCTTGCAGGACTCCACGTACCTCAGGGAGCGTGACCCTTTCTTCGCTAATGATACTCTTAACTTTCATGCCAATACCCTGACAGAGAATTTACTTTTGTGCTTTTAGATGTTGTGGTCGCGCTATGACGATTTTATCTGCATCGCCATCCCGTATAGTCAGCATCCACGCCCGCCCACGCTGGCCGAGGATCGTACCTGTAAGGCCGTGGAATCGGCGATGGGGCATTCCCTTCTGAATGCTGGGGTTACAGACAATGTGCACCCGGTCACCGATCTCATATTTCCGGATCATACAAGTCACCGGCGGAAGTCCGCGCTCTCGTAGATCCTTCTTGAATTTATACCGTGTTTTCTTTCTTGGTCCATTGTGATGTGCCATTATCTAATCTCCCTCCTTTACTCCTTCTACCTGCACGACATCGAGGCTGAATACGTGCGCCGGTCTATCCAGGATCTCGGCCAGACTGGGACGGGTTCTTCCACCGTCCCCCGATACGAGTTCTTTAATATAGAGACCGGCTTCACCGAGAATTTCGACAACAAATTTGCCATCTTGTTCCCCGGCATACTCTATATCAAGGACTATTCGCTCACGGATCTTGTCTGCTCTCCGGTGAGCGACCCTCTCGGGTGTGCGCTGGTGTATTGTAGCGCCCTGTAAGGTTTTTAAGGCATTTGCGAACTCATCCGCTGATAAT
>DADR01000053.1:11710-17925 GCA_002495055.1 Methanoregula sp. UBA247
CCCGCCCTTCCGCGGTCCGGTTGATCTCCTGTTCAAGCACAGCAAGGTCAAGAGAACGCTTCTTTGGTTCAACCACTTCAAGGATGAACGGTCTGCCTGAGCCTATCATCCGTGCGTCAATATCCTCCCTTCCGGCACCATGAAGGACTGCATTCTGTGCCTCAAATGCGCGTATAACCGGTCTCCCGATAAGTTCCTCAACTGAATCGAGGTATTGTGCGCCGGTAAAATTGCATTTCTCGCAGCCTGCTCCCTTGCAGGTACGGCAGTCCCAGTGAGTCTGGGGGATGCCCCGTTCATACTTCTGGTACCTCCCGTAAAAAAAGACAGAATTTATCTGTACTTCCACCTTGCCTGAGGAGGGATCGAGAATGCCAACAATATCGGGCTTCTTGAAGTCCACTATTTTCCCGGTACGTGCAGCTACCGCTTTTCCCACTTCCCGGTTCACCTCGGACTTGAAAGGCTCTGGTTCGGCAAGAGAGAGATCACTCCAGACCATTTCCTCATTTTCAGCAATAAGCGGTGGTACCCTGCAGCCGATCAGGAATGTCGAGAATTCGATTCCTTGTACAGAGTGTATTACGCGATCTGCCCACTCCGGTATCATATCAAAGAAATTACTGCAGATCCAGCAGGTGCCGGAAAATTTTGTGTAGGGCAGGTTCTCACCCAGTGCCCGTGCAATCTTAAGAGCACGCCCACGTTCGTCATTGGAGAGCCCATGAGAGCGTTTGCCGAAGAATCGCCCGAGGCAGTGGTCGCAGCATTCCCCATATGCGAGTATCAGTTTTACCTGTTCATTTATTTCCATTGGCGCATCCTCCGGTCCAGTTCGTTATGTACTACGGTTATTGCATGATCGGCATGCAGGCAGGCCGGCCCAACTGAATAGCGGGGGCACTGATGCAATAACGATTCTTCTTCACGGGTGAGATTCAGGTGATCTGAAAGAATGAATGCAGAAGGGAGAGTCTCTGCCGAGCGTATATCGCTTCCCTTCTCATCAAGCACCCCAAACACCTGCTCACTTAGTAGCCGGAAAAGCCCGCCTTTCCGTACTGATATTCCGGGCGCTGCGTCGCGAAACTCGCTCCCGACAGGTATGTCCAGTGCTTTTTTGATTAAGGCACCGGCACTCCGTTCATCCGGTGAGAGTGACCTGACTGCAGTCCCGGAAAATCTGACTGTTTTTGGTCCTGCCGGTTCACCGCAGAGAATAAGATAACAATCCGTATCCCTGCGCATGTCATGTGAAAGGAAGAGTGCGGCGTTCACACACCGGCAGAGCACATCCATGCGCCCACCGCTCCCCGGCAGGTCATTGAGGGAAAAAGCCCCGTCGGTCCGGGCAAGGTGCCCGATAATGGCAAACGAGGTCATGTTATTGCATTCCGGAGAAGCGCTTCATCAAGCGCTGCATGTTGAATTTCCCGCCGCCACCGCGTAGTCCCTTGAGCGTGCGCTGCATCATTTTATAATACTTGAGGAGTTCCCGGACCTCATCCGGAGTTGCACCGGCACCCCGTGCAATTCGCTGCATACGGGAACTGCTGATCAGAGCCGGGTCATCAAGTTCACCGGAGGTCATTGAGTCCATAATGATCCGGTACCGCACCATCTTGGTGCTAGTAACATCATACACCCCGTCGGGAAGTTGCATGTTGCCCATCGGTAGCATGCCCATGATCTGTTTAAGAGGACCCATTTTATTGAGTGCTTCAAGCTGTGTATACATGTCACGAAGAGTAAACTTCCCTTTCATCATCGCATTGACATCAACATCATCAGCTTTGATAGCTTCTTCTGCACGCTCGACGAGTGCCTTTAAATCGCCCATTCCCAGAAGGCGGGAGATAAAACCGTCAGGATTGAATCGCTCGAGATCCTCAATAGTCTCCCCGCTGCCGATAAAAACGATACCGCTTTTCGTTTCTGCAACGGCTGACAGGGCACCCCCTCCTTTTGCAGTCCCGTCCATCTTGGTGATGATCACACCATCGATATCAATCGCTTCATGGAACCGCCGTGCCTGTTCGCTTGCCTGCTGTCCGAGCGCTGCATCGATTACAAGCCAGCGGTGGGTCGCTTTCGTGAGAACATTAAGCTCGATGATCTCCTGGATGAGATCTTCTTCCAGTGCATGCCTTCCTTGGGTATCGACAATGATCAGTTCGAGATCTTTTTGGCTTTCAAGCCCTTCCCGGGTGATGCTGAGTGCATCTTTTTCCTGCGGGTTGCCAAAACAAGGCACATTAACCTGAGCGCAAAGGGTAGAGATCTGATCATACGCACCCGGGCGGAAGGTGTCAGCACAGATTACCCCGACTTTCATCCCCTTTTTCTGGAAATAACGGGCGAGTTTTGCTGTTGTCGTGGTCTTACCGCTACCCTGTAATCCTGCCATCAGGATAGTCTGGGGTTCAAGTTTTACCTCGGTTGATACCCATACTAACCGGACAAGCTCCTGGTAAACAATCCGCAAGACATGTTCCCTGACATTGGTTCCCTTGGGCAGTTGTTCGTCGAGAGAACGCGTTCGGATCGCTTTGCTGAGCTCCATAACGAGCTTTACATTCACGTCAGATGAGATCAGGGCACGCTGGAGATCTTTAACCAGTTCATCAACCGCTGCACGATCAATCACCGTTTTACCGGCAAGTTTCTTCAAAGCATCCTTCAGCGAGGTTGAAAGATTGTCAAGCATCAGCTATCACTTCCCAAGAGTTCCTCTACAACCTGATCAGGATCAAACGGTACAATATCTTCATAGCCCTGGCCGGTACCGAGGAACATAAGCGGTTTTCCAATGGTATGTGCGATAGAAATTGCCGCACCGCCACGGGAATCCATGTCCGCCTTTGTGAGAACAACCGCATCCGCACCTACGGTCCTGTCAAACTCGGCAGCCCGCACGATTGCATCGTTGCCAGCTACCGCTTCATCGACATATACAATCAGATCGGGTTTCATCACGCGCCGTATCTTTTCCAGCTGGTTCATCAGGTTGGATTTGGTATGGAATCTTCCTGCTGTGTCGGCGAGTACCACATCGACCTTGTGTGATTGTGCATACTGGACGGTGTCAAAGAGCACCGCGGATGGATCAGCTCCTTCCTTGTGCTGGATAATTTTTATACCGATTCGTTCAGCATGCACGCCGATTTGTTCAATCGCGCCGGCACGGTAAGTGTCTCCTGCCCCTATGACAACCGTATATCCCTGTTTTTTTAAATATGAACCTATTTTTGCAACAGTCGTGGTCTTGCCTGTCCCATTGACACCCGTAAAAAGGATCTTTACCGGGCGGTTATGGGTCTGTATGTATTCTGAAAGATTGAATCCCTTGCCAAGGACATCAAGCAATGCACTTTTTAATGCCCCGGTGACAAGTGCATCAACAGATTCGCCGATCTTCCGGTGCTTTCCTACCAGACTTTTTCTTACATGAGTAATGATCGCATCACAGACCGGCAGCGCCACATCATTCTCAAGCAGCGTCATTTCAAGTTCAGAGAGTGCCTCTGCTACATCTTTTTCAGAAACAATCAGTTCACGGTCAATGATTAAAACTTTGAGCTTGTCAACAATCGTTGGTGCTGCAGAAGTAGCGGTTTTTTGTTCAGCCAGAGGAGAAACCGGTTCTGAAACCGGCGTTTCCGGCAAAGAGGGTGCCTGGGATGTTACAACTCCCTGTATACTGGTGCCTAACCGGTTCCTGACCGCCTGCAGCTTTTCTTTGAGTCCCCCAAACATGCGAAAAAAAGCCCCGTTAATCCTGGTCCTGTTCGGCTGCCACTGTCTGCTGATACCCGCTCTCAAGTCGTTTATTTATCTCGTTCATCTGAGAACGCAGGCGATCGAGAGTCTCGGAAACCTTCTTTTGCGAGGCTTCCATTTCCATAATGCGCTCTTTTAAAAATTCAACCGCCTCTTTGTTCGAACGCTCGACTACGACTTCGGCACCAATACTCAGGAAAATTTTCTCTGGTTCAATGACCTTTGCTTTGACACTGGCTCCCCCTCCAATCTGGAGGAGAACAGTCCCGTCATCGCTGACGAGCATTCCTTCAAGCGCTTCAATAGCTGCAAGGGCTTCCATCCTTCCATTCTCCAGCAGTTCCAGCTGACCGACAAAAATTTCGGCCTGCTGCCCGTATTCTTTCATATAATGCTGGAGTGTCATCAGTTCACGCTGGTCCATCTGTTTTGCTGTATCTGCCAAAATCCCCACTCCCGAAAATATCTGTTAATCCTGACTCCTGATATGTATGTTTTTCATGAGCATAAATACATCATTGCAGGATTCACACGAATTCATGAAAAGTGGGATACGATAAAAATTTTACAAATATTTAGAATAAAATGAAAATTTTTTAAAGAAACATCCGGATTTTCTGAATTTCTGACAAAAGTGACATCCAACATACAGGAAATTTTTAAAAAAAGGTCCGTAAATCATCGGTCCCTCCTCTAATCTTCAGGATAATTTTTCCAGACTACAAAAAAACGAAATTTCGAAGAGCCTGAAAAAGATTGTTAGTCTAATTCCGATACCGTGTAAAATTTCATATTGTTTTCTGTGACGTATATCAGAATTTTTTCTAACCGGTCATAGGATGTCTGGTAATCTGTGGTTACCGTTTGAACAGGGATATGACCATAGGTGATGAGGATTTTATCTTCCGCTTCAGCTGTTGAGATACCGTTATAAATATCCTCGATAGTATTTCCATAGCTTAGATCATCAATGCCGATACCTTTTATGAAAGCCTCGTTTGAGCCATATTCATAATTTATCTCATCGTCCCAGGTGTAGTAAGTATCCCGTACGTGTCCGAAATATGCCTGCAATGCCACTGTTGCATCGGCATTATCACTTCCACCGGGATAGGCAAAATCAACGACATTGAATCCGTCATTTCTCATCTGATTCAGACCGGGGATTATGTCATAATCAATATAGTCCTGAACGGTAGGGGGGTTCTGTATAAAGAATCCAGCTTCCGTATGATACGTACCATGAAATCCGATTTCATGCCCGTATACATTCTGTAATTCTAATAGTTTATCAATCTGGTTTTGGTCGAGATTTCCATATCCGGTAACAAAAAACGTGACATGTGCGTTATATTGCTGTAACATACCACGGATTGCGTACCATTGATCGATGCTGTTGTCATCAAAAGTAAGGGCAATTCCGGCGTGCGATCCACCGGATTGACCCTCATTAACGGTAATGTAATCTGTTTTTGTCACCTCATCAGTGCCAAGGGAATTTGTCACGGTGAGTTTTACTGAATAGGTATCGGGTGTAGAGTAGGTAAACGTCGGATTCTGGCAGGTACTGTCAACGACACCATTATTGTCAAAATCCCAAGCCCATGAGGTCGGTGTGTGGATTGAACTATCAGTAAATCTGACTGTCAGGGGGGCATTGCCGGATCGCTTATTGGTGATGAAATCAGCAACCGGCGCTGCGGGAACTTCGTTGACCGTGATAAACGAATACTTAATTTCGGAATCACTACCAGCACTATTCGTTACGACAAGTCTGACCGTGTACGTGCCGGCAGTAACATACATAAACGTCGGATTACTCTGCTCACTGTCAACATCACCATCATTGTTGAAATCCCATGTATAGGTTAATGGTGCAGTCCCGGTTGACTGGTCAGTGAACGTTACAGTCAGTGGTGCTGTCCCGGATTGCACATCAGTGGTGAATGCTGCAACAGGTGCAACGGATGCCATACTGACGGTAATATAACTGGTTTTTGTCTCCGGATCGCTGCCGGCTGCATTCGCAACAGTAAGTCTGACCGAATATGTACCTGCAGCAGAATACGTATAAGACGGACTCTGCGTTGTACTGTCATTAACACCGTCATTGGTGAAGTCCCATGCATAGGTTAATGGTGCAGTCCCGGTTGACTGGTCAGTGAACGTTACAGTCAGTGGCGCTGTCCCGGATTGCACATCAGCGGTGAATGCTGCAACAGGTGCAAGGGAAGGTGCAACGGAAATCCAGTTTCCAACTACTATCCGGTCAGCACTACCACCATACCTGAAGGATTTATCGATCTTTCCATCAACGTTATAATCGATATACCAGTACCCGGTTGATGGCCGGAAGATCGCGATCCCATCCTGTCCTGTTCCCTGCCAGTCTCCGGTGATAATCTGGTCTGTACTGCCACCATACCTGAAGGATT
>DADR01000053.1:17931-60889 GCA_002495055.1 Methanoregula sp. UBA247
AGGATTTATCGACATTTCCATCGAGGTTGTAATCAAAGTACCAGTAGCCGGTGGATGGCCGGAAGATTGCTATTCCGTCTATCCCGTCACCGTCCCAGTCACCGGTAATAATTTGATCCGTACTGCCACCATACCTGAAGGATTTATTGATAACGCCATCGAGGTTGTAATCAAAGTACCAGTAGCCGGTGGATGGCCGGAAGATTGCTATTCCGTCTGCACCATCGCCGTCCCAGTCGCCGACAACGGTCCGGTCGGTACTGCCACCATACCTGAAGGATTTATCGACCGTTCCATCCAGGTTGTAATCGAAATACCAGTAGCCGGTTGATGGTCGGAATATCGCAACATCAGAGGTACCATTTTTATTCCAGTCACCAATTACCGGAACATCACCATTTGAGCCGAAATGAAAAATTTTGTCAATTGTTCCGGTATTGTTGTAATCCAGATACCAGTTAGCCTCTGAATTTCGGAATATCCCCACTGCACTGGCAGGATATACCAGGCAAAGCAGCAGTAACGAAACACCCAACAACGAAAATACAGATAGTTTATTCAATCTTTTCACTCCCACCCAGGAAAACCAACTAATGAACAACAGAATGAAATTGGAATAACACGCAATATCAACATTGGCGAGGCACCATTGCATTGCAATAATGTTTCAGGACGATATTTAAAAAAAACGCACTATTCTGAGGATTATCGGAAAACAAGGATAATACTCCACATTTTGCCGACTTGGAATCCTGACAGGGTTTTTCATTGAGAAAAAACTATATTAGATGATATGGTGATTTACCCAAAAGACATTGAAGAGAACTCAGGCTTTATATGCTGATTTCATATCAACCATCATATCAATCCGCGTGACAATATATTGCATAAACAAATAACGAGAGTAGGATTATGGTGACCTTTTGTTCAAAATGCGGGACTCAGGCCGTCGACGACCAATCAAGGTTCTGCAACAAATGCGGTACGGAATTACCCGTTAATATATCGGAAGAACCAGGTAACTACTGTCCGAATTGCAAAACAAAAATTCCTGACAGGGAAACGGCCTCCTGTATACGATGTGGTTTTCTTCTTTTGCCAAAGCCATCTTCCATCTCGCCGGTCAAACCGACAAAAAACTGCCCACATTGTGGTGCTCCAATTATTGATGAAAGCAGGTATTATTGTAATGCGTGCGGGGCTTATGTAAAGGATACACAGGAAAGAAAAGTGTCTTTGGCAAATGACCTCTCAGGCTCAAAAACATCGATTAAAAAACCGGTCATTATACCAGGAATTCATCAAAATAAGGGAACCGGGATTTTAATCAAACCAGAGCCCGCGGTGAAGAAAAGAAAGATCGACCTGGCAAATCCGACAGTAAAGAAGATTGGGATTGTATTATTCATTCTTGCGGGAATAGCACTACTGGTCTGGAGTGGGATACGACTGCTGGAATCCGGAACTATTCTGGAATCAGACAGCGATGTTCTGATAATACAGGACCTGAGTACCATGTCATTAACACTTGACGACTTTCCTTCAGGCTGGATTAGTGGTGATGCCGTGAGCACAGAAGATGCATTTTCAGCTCAATTTTTTTCCAGTTCCATGAACAGCGAGGCGCTGGTGGAACAGACTGTTACGAGATATCCTGGCATAGAAGAAGCCAGACTGGAATTAAAAACTGAACGGTCACTGGTTACGGACGTTCCTTTGGAGACTATAACTCTGGGAAATGAGGGCTTTGGATATATCGATGTTAATTATGTCATGGTAATTTTCCGAAGAGGAAATATCATTGTAAAAATTGAAGATACCAGGACTGAATACCAGGACAGTCCTACGATACAAAATGCCAAAAATTTTGCAGAAATTGTCGCAAAGCGAATTGAATAATGCATTTGCATCAAAAACCAGGTAGAGATCCGCACCGGAATTTCATCAGGTATCAAAAAAAAATTTTACAGGTCAAAAAAATTATGGCTGCTGAACCGGTCGTTCTTTTTAAAAGGTAAGATCCACTCCGTATCTGAACAGGGAATCCTAAAAAAATATCCGGAAAATGATATGAAAACTCTGGATAAAACAAAAACGGGAGATAGGAGTTATGGAGCAACCACAACATTTTCAAATTTTATGATGAAATCATGGTCATCTGCACCGGCTGGGAGTGAACAGGACATCATGGTGTCTGATACAGCATGTCCACCGGCTTTTATTGTCCCGAAGTAAATTTTCGTCCAGCAGAGCTGTTGGTCATTGTAATACAGGTTTGCTGATGATGTGACCACCCGTGCGTCTGCACTACCGACATTGGCACCCTCAGCATGAACAAAGAGTACTATCGGGTTGGTATAACTCCTCACGGCCGGGTAGGTCCAATAGCCATTGACATGCAGATCAGGGGCATCTTTTTTTGTTGTTGGCACAGGAGTGCCAGTCGTAGTGGTGGCAGGAATGCTGACAGCAACCGGTACGAGTGTGGAGGAGACAGATACCGTACTTTCCTGATTAACCGTCACCGACGTGGACCAGGAAGTATACCCGCGTTCGCGTACCTCAATCGTGTGATTGCCGGCAGGAACCGCGGTGATGGTGGCAGGCGTGGTGCCGCGATATTCATTATTCAGGTAGACCTCTGCACCGGAGGGTGTTGAGGTGATACTGATGGCCCCGGTTTTTTCCGAGGGTGTCGTGGTGCACCCGCACAGAAAAACAGAGAGAACCAGCAGGCAGATCACAAGTTCCTTGAGCATTTGTTCTCACCTAATACTTGGATACTAGCATGCATGATCTGTAGAGTGATATCCTTTCTGCTTGGGGGGGCTGAAATGATGGGTAATCGATGAATAATTTTAATAAAAAGAATAGACTTTTAAACATCCGGCAGTGTAATACACAAAATAATGTCAGATGACGATTGGGAACAGATCCATTATCACCAGTTACCCAATTGGATGAAAAAAATTGCACCACAAGGACAACGGATCGATAAGACCCACACGAAAATATTCTCCGGTAAACCTTACGATTACAAGGTCCAGTATATTATGCAAAAGGATATTGTGTCGATTTCTTACTGGAGGACCCCTCATTCAGCAACGCCGTTAAAAATTCCAAATCCCCGGCTCATCGCAGTCCTGATATTTATCTTTGTAGCAGGGATCAGTTACGTGCTGTTACCTCAACTTTTACCATTTATTGTCGGTCCTCTGGATACCCCGCCTTCCCTGACAAATGCAAGTGAAATCCATGAAATGGGAAAAACACCCGTGCAAACAGAAAATTTGACGCCAGATGGGAAACCTGTTCCAGGTACCGATTTTCAGCTCGATTTTCAGCTATCACCAAAAACCTCTTCATATTCGTATATTATAGAGAATAACAGGAAATTCATCAGCTTTACCGTGTACGGCGGATTATCTGATTACTTCTCTGACGTGCGTCGTTCATCTCCTTCCGGTCCTGAAAAAGACGTGATTTCAGACATACTGGGGAATGATTACCAGGATGAATACCTGCAACCCTTTATCGAATCAATCAGGAGCCGATCCCAAAATTCCGATGATCATGCGAAGATTGCAATCAGTGTGGTCCAACACATACCTTACAACAGGAATAAGCCATACAATACTTCTTCGGGTTGGTTCTACCCCTATGAAACAATGTTCAGCAATGGGGGAACTTCTGCAGACAAATCGCTCCTGTCTGCGTACCTGTTAAAAGAACTGGGGTATGATACTGTTTTATTCGAATATCCGGGCCATATGGCTGTCGGGGTGAAATGTTCCCCGGATTACGACTTTTATGATACGGGATATGCCTTTATAGAGACAACAGAACCAACGATAATTACCTATGTTCCTGATACGTATTATGGCGGGGATAGCGCATCAGCCAGTCCACAAGTTATTCGTATAAACGAGGGAAAAAGAGTCCTGGATGTGAGTTCGGAATACCGGGATGCAACAAGATTGAAGCAACTTGAGAGGACGGGGGGAGTCCTTGATCAGAGTCAGTACACGGAATGGCTGAAGATTTCCAGCAAGTACGATCTGCAGTAAACAACCTGACATCAGGGAGATTTTATGTAGGGTGTCAGGTTGCTTTCCGCTCACAGAAACGCAGTGTTCTCGTTTTTCATTTGACTTCGTTGTTTATAGTATCTCCTTGTCTCCAACCATAATCCTGTTCTGCCCGTAATAATTCCAGTAAAACGAACATATGGTTGCGATTAATTTTACTGTCAGGTAATCAGACAAAAACAGTTCTATACCCATCTACATCGTACACATGTTCACAAGAAAGCAGCTGAAAGAAACCGCAGCAAAAACTGGTGAATTGTATAAGAGAGTGCCTGTTTCGACCATAAAACATGAAATACTTATTCAGGCTGAAGCTGACCATGATCCCACAACCGTAAGATACTCCAGCCGGGTGAAGATCTAAAAAATACCGATGCTTTCAGTTAAAAAACAATAATAAACTGATATCTACGACAGAAGATATAATTCCGACGAGAAAAAAACCGATGATATATCCGGGGTTACCGAAATGTAATGAGTTTTTTCCTGCCCGTTTTATAAAAAAAAACTGCAGGTTTCATATCCTTACCAGATTCCTCCACATACCACAATCACAGACAGTATTCCGGTCTCCCTGTCCGTGACTGATATCCCCGCTTCCCCGGGTACTGTCCGGACCTGTTACTGAACTTGTATGCATTTTTGATTCCCTGGTTCCCGGTATTCCAGAGAATCTGGAATCCGGAAAGCGGGGGAATCCCTCAAAGACGGATTCCGACTTCATTGTGGGTGAAAAATTTTAATTTTGTTATAACGTGCCAGATTTTTTACCTACAGGTTCAGTTTTCTATGGTCGATAGACTGCCACAATAACCACAACATAGATAATACCCGTCAGAATTCCGGTCAGAATACCATTCATTGCAGATGATCCGGCCGAATCACTGATGTTCATCCTGCTGCATCTCCTGATATCATTGCAGATTTTATGTTGCAACCGTTGCTGATATATTGATGAGATGATACCAGTGAGAAGATACTACAAGAAAAGGATATATTGGACTTTCCGTGATCATATAACCACGGCAAAGATCCTTTGATGCCGGTTTCATTTTTTCACTGGACAATCCCAATAATTAACCTTCCAAAAAAAATACCAACATATTTTATCACACACTCTCATACTATCATAAAGCACACTCCGTTGAATTCCTGTGTGCATTTCCGGGTGTTGTATCATGACAGAGAAAGAGACGGTTTCCATTTCATCGGATCCTGATTTTTTACAGGAACTGTCAGAATACTTAGAAGTACTTTCCAATCCGACACGGTTAAAAATTCTCAAAGTTATTGAAAAAGAGCCCCGGGAAATCAGCGAAATCTCATCCCGTATTGATACCAGCTATGCAAACACCAAAAAACACATAGACCAGCTCGTTCATATCGGGCTTGTGAAAAAAGAGGCAGGTTTTGGAAGGGAAACTGCAAAAGGTATCCATCCTGTCTGGAAGTTCTCCCTTGCTGAGGGAAGTCTCGAGAGCCTGATTAAAAACCTTGGCGTGTTTTCGAGAATTAATATCCCGATGGGATACGGGGAAATCCAAAGTACTCTCGAATCGGTGCAAAAAGCAGTAATCAAGGAATCCGGTAAGGACTATCCGGCCCTCCATCTCGTGGAAGGGCATGGGGCAGGCCGTACATTTCTTCTCAGGCAAGACCGTATTCTCATTGGCAGGACTGATCCTGATTCCCCCTCCAAAGTCAGTGACGGGGATATTGCACTCCCGGAAGAATACGTGGCGGTGACAAGGATTACCAAACCCCATGCAATTGTCTCCCGGGCAGGAACCGGCTGGCAGATCGAAGACAGGGGTAGTTCCGGAGGGACGTATCTGAACGGAGATCTCATCGCTCCCATGCACAAAACAATCATGAAAAACGGGGATATCATCGACCTTGCGATGGGTGAAGACGCAGCACGGTTCCTCTTTATTGCAAACGAGTGAAGTCTGATGGCGGGTCAGAAAGCATTCAGACCGTGGAAAAGCAGGATATCAGTAACCAGGTATTTGGGTATTTTTTTATTTCTCGTCCTGCTCCTTTCAGTAATTTTTCCTGTATCTGCAAAGGTGATTACCTATGATGGAAAGACTACTACCAGTTCTGTCAGGGACCTGATTAACAGTACGACGACAGGGGACAGCATCTTTCTGGCAGGAGGCAAATATTATGAAGCCATTCTTATCGACCGTCAGATCGTATTCGGTGCACTGGATACAACCGATCCTCCGGAAATTGTTTCTGAAGGTTCCCTTCCGGGGATTACCCTTGCAGCGGATGGTATCACCTTAAACGGTATAACAATTTCCGGTAGTGGAGAGTACGGGCTCCTTATTCAATCCAACAATAACAGGATCAGCACTATCACGACAACCGGGTTCGATCAGGGAATTGGCCTGAAATCTGCAAGGAATAACGTTCTTTCAGGAAATATCCTGGTCAATAACAGCATAGGTATTGATGTGGACAGAAACTCCCATTCAAATATATTCTACCTGAACTATCTGGATAACAGCAGGGATGTTGTCGACCAGTCAAATAATATCTGGTTTTCAATCCAGCAGGACTACCAGTATGCGGGACGCGATTTCACTGGCCCGGTCGGAAATTACTGGAAAGGAAATAATGCCACTGACAGTAATGGTGATGGGATTGAGGATGAACCCTACGTGGTCCAGAGTGCAGTGTCTGGCACCCCGCAGGGAATAAATATCCTCGACCGTGCACCATTAATCAGTACTCCCGATTCCTATACCCTCGTGCGAGTCACGAGCCCGATGAATAGCACATTATCAGAGGGTGTTTTCAACCCTTCCGGATTCTCTTCCCTTCAGGTACCGCAAAACCAGCAGGTTCCAAATCGTTCCAATAAGCAGGAGATGAATAATGGCCCGTTTCCCAATGGTACTCAAAATCCTCTCGGGCCGCAGAATCCCTCTCTTTTCTTTCTGGTGCAATTCTGGTGGATTATTCCCATCGCTATTGTTGTATCTGTTATTGCCGGCATATGGTTTGAAAGAAGGTGGATACGGAGAACCTCTGTGCAAAGCGGTGAAGAGACACACGGGATACTCTCGCGAAACATAACCCGGGTAAAAAAACCCGGCCCAGAAACAGCCGCGGGAAGTCCGGGGAACCTGCACTATGCGGCACACCTCCCACCGGCGCTGGAAAAGAAATATCCCGGGGCAGAATACCTTGCCGAAGGCGGGGTTTCACGGGTATTCCGCGCCAGGGATGAAAAGGAAGCGCGGGATGTTGCCGTGAAGGTCCCTATACGTTTTGATGAAGTAAGCGGTTCACAATTCACAAAAGAACTTCATGTCTGGGAGGGGCTCCATCATAAAAACATCGTCGAGATTTATGGGGCTAATATCTTCCCGGTTCCCTATATTGAGATGGAGTATGTTGAATCATCGCTTGCAGCCCTGCAATTCCCTCTTGAAATGGACAAGGCCACCGCCATCATCACGGGTGTGGCCGAGGGACTCCGCTATGCTCATGAACAGGGTATCGTCCATCGGGACATCAAGCCCGAAAACATTGTGGTAACTTCAGAGGGTATACCGAAAATTTCGGACTGGGGACTCTCGAAGGCAGAGGGGACAAAACAGTCCGGAATCATCGGGTTCTCCCTTGAATATGCCGCACCTGAACAACTTGCTCCGAATATCTACGGCGAACCCGGGCCATGGACTGATATTTACCAGCTTGGTGTGCTGTTCTATGAGATGCTGACCGGGCAGGTACCGTTCAAAGGCGGTGGAATGGGTGAAGTCACCCATGCAATCCTGCATGATGATCCCCCGCCCCTTGCCCCCCTGAGCGGCCATGGGTCAGGAGACATCAGGGACATCATACTGAAATGCATGCAGAAGAGACCTCAGGACCGATATCGTTCAGTTGCTGAAGTACTCAAAGACCTGGAAAAAACCAGGAAATAAAAGGGATGGACAAAAGGAGGGACATAATGGGTTGCCCAGTCCTTATCCCGTTTTTACATTGATCCGGTAAAGTCGGGAAATATCAGGTTTTTCTCATTGTTCATAGCCACGACATTCGTCGTGCTGTGCTCCACAGTTTTTTCCAGCTCTTTTTTTCCAGCTCTTATGTGAATAGCCTCTCAAAAAGTCATTCCTGTTATGTCTGCGAGCCTGATGGGGGTGTTCCGGATGGACGTGTACCGTTCATCATGCCGTCAGGAGGAGTACCGGAGGGGCGTGTACCATTCATCATCATACCGGATGGCGGTGTGCCGTTGGGTGCGCCCGTCTTGTTGAATGCCGGCCGTTCAATATCGTTCATCTGACTATTCAAAGAAGTGGTGAGTGGCTGGGCCGCGGATGTGTCCGAAGTATCACCAGACTGCTGGGAGACACTTGCGGAGTCCTGCGTGCATCCCGCAATAACTACTCCTGCCACAAGAATTGCTGATGCTATCAGCATAAGAATACTCTTTTTTTTCATGGATTCCATCACCCGGACAACAATCCAGACTGCAATCGGCTGACCAACAGGGAGTTTAGCCTTTTGTCTGGTATCTTCCGTTTCCCGTGATATTCCCTGTAAGGATTATCACGCATCACACTACTCACGGATAGTCATATATTGAACGTACGGGATAGGTGTATTACTTCATAAAAACAGTAATATTTGACCTTCCCGGTATACTGAATCAGACATACAGGCAACCGCTATAGTTTACAAAAGCAGGGATTGAAGATTACAAGATCCATATTTTTTTTAAAAGAAGGGGAGTCAGGAGATGAGGGTGAAACCTGCCCGTCCCCGGCATGTCCCGGTGAACAGATCGGCGTTGGGGAGCCGATACGTTCCCGGATGCCGGAGATCCTGTTAACCGGGGTTTTTGCAGGGGAATTAAGGATGGTATACATAGTCTCTCAACCGGCTGCCTGCAGTGGTCACGGTCCCAGTCATTACCGGGGGTTTTTCGGGGTTTTCCGTTTTTTCTTGTATTCCCAGGGATTGCCTGCTGCGAGCCGGTCGCTGTTTTAGGGTCCAGGTGCTTATTTCCCGGACCGTGGATTGCCCAAAGGGTCGGCCGTTACCTAATCATGGCACGGATCTGCAAATCACCGGTGCCACAATAAAGATGCCTGCTTCATCCTTGGCCGAAAGTGAGAAAGAGTTTCATAAATCTACATCGCTTTGTTTGCAGTCACCTCCTTTTCAGATGATCTCCAGAACCGGTGATCATCCTGCATGATGGTAGATGCGGAGGGTTTTATATTCTGTACACGAGGGGAGTATAATTCTGTAACAGGAAAGGCAATGATTGAACACAAAAGTTCACATAATCTCTTGCTGCCATCCTTTTTCACCCTGCCTTGTGTACGGATCCATCCATCAGCTGGAGCAGGCATTTATTCTTTTTGGGAAATTTATCGGGCCGTTCATGCCAGCCTGTGTTATGATTCCGAAAATCCCAACAGGATAGCGGCAATCAGCATCAATATTATGGTTGACTATCGTTTCGGGATTTTTTCTCATGTGCATTCTGATGGATTCTGGTTGACCGATACGTCTAGTAAGGGGGATTTTTCGCACCCGGGTCCTGTGAGCAGATGGGTTTATCGACGCAAATCAGGTAAAACCCGGTATTTGCACAATGCAGGGAAAATGAGGTCGTGTCAGTAATTCTGGATATTGAAAAGAAATAGTCCTTTTTTATATGAAGATATTTTTTATGTTAAGGCAGAATTTTAAACCGTTTCAGAAATAACCCTGGTATATCTCTAAGGATATCAGAAAAATTCAAAAGAAAAGGTTTGGGATCATGAATATCAAAAAAAGCAAAATGGTTTGTATCTCCGGTAAATATATTCTTATAAAATATTGGAAAATATCCATTTCTTGTTATCAGATTAAAAATTTCATGTTTTAAGTAAACAAAATGAATGTCTTTTGTTTTGTCCTGCCTATAGAAGGGTACTTCCCCTCCAATCGCATCAATATACTGGGTATATTGTATTTTTACTCCGGATAGATTTCCAACACGGTTCCACATCGTGGACCGGAAATTTATTTCCATGAGTTTAAATTTTTTATCTCGGGGATCATATTTAAACTCTGATTCTGCAATGCCTTTGATATTCATGCCATTAAACAGGATTCTTCCCTGCCGTAAGATTTCTTCGGGTGCCTGGTTTGAGGCACTGGAAAAAACTCCGAAGTCATAAGGATATTGCGATAATTTTTTTCCGGTCCACTCATTTACAATCTGGCCTGCATCGTTCCGGTATCCAACATAGACATAAATATTTGAGCAGTCACCAGGGATAACTTCTGATGCGATAAAAGAGATCCCGTGTAAAATAAAATTTTTAAGAGTTTCTTTATTATTGGTAAGATCCTGTTCATTTTGTACGTGGAGAGTCCTGAATATGTTAATTTTTTCATCGAACCTTGTTGTTGGTTTTATTATCACGGGATACCTGATTTCTGTAATCGTTTCGATATCCTCAACGGTTCTTATTTCGATCGTTTTTGGGCGTGGCACCCCGAGAATATCACAATAAATGTATTGGGTATATTTATTGAGACATTCTGTAAAATTAGTTTTATTAAAGGGGATATAGCAAAAGTGTGAAATTTTATTTCGTATCGCATGAAGGTTCTCCAACTGGAGATCGTCGGTAGGAAACGGCACGATAAAATCATAGTCCCGGGATAAGATCTGCAATTCTTTGAGGAGGGAATCAGGAGACAAATCAATCAAAACAAATTTTTTAATTTTATTACTCTTTGATCCTGGTTGCTTTACTGCCGAGAATAATACGATATCACGTACATCATTCTCAAATAATTCCTGAATTATCGAATACCCATTTACATAGCCCCCGATAATTAATGCACAACAATTTTCCTTCATACAACACTTCCCGGGATCCGTCTGATTTTTTCGTATTTTGTCAAACACCTGCTGCACGGTTCAGACAATTAATGAATCCTCCGGTTTTTCCTGGTTTTCTGGATATTCTGGTGCATAATTTTTTCCGTAATTATCTTGGACATCACTTTTTGTACATAGAATTTCAATAACAGGGACGCCTGGTTGCCTGAATCCGGATAAATCTCTGTCATATTAGTTCACGATGCTACCGTTCTTGGACCTGCCTGAACTCCTGAAATGATGAATTCAGGGAGATTATTGTCTTCACACTCACCTGCTCATTCACTCCTCAGGGCGTCGATCGGGTCCATGTTCGATGCCTTCCATGCCGGGTAGAGTCCGGATATGATACATACGATCACACCCACAAGCATACCTGCAGGGATGTAGATGATGCTATCCGGCAGGAAGAAGTAATCTGTCGTGCCGATCATGGCACTCACCACGGAATACCCGATAACAAGACTGCCGATTCCTCCTATAACTGCACCGATAATACCAAGGACGATTGCCTCGTAGAGGAACATCCGGCGAATTTCACCGGTTTCCGTGCCAATGGAGAGGAGGATCCCGATCTCCTGAACCCGCTCGTGGACTGACATCATCATCACGTTGAAGATACTCGTGGCAGCGACCAGCAGCGAGATGGCGCCAATCGCCATGATGAACGTGGTCATCGTCTCAAGTGTCGACGTGATGCTGGACAACCGCGAACTTGCGTCCTGGATCCGGACAACGGGTTTATCTTCATCCGTGTTGAGTTTCGCGTCAATTGCCTCTTCGGTACCGGTTATGGAATCGATATCCTTGACTATGACATTGATCTGGGGATACTCATTTTCCCCGCCGTACTTGTTGGTATACCAGTCTTCGGAGACAACAATTGCATTATCAGTACTGACACTGTCCGAAGCCATTCCCCGTTCCTCAAGAATCCCGACGATCCGGACCTCTGCACGGGACCCTGTTGCAGTTGATCCGACCTTGATCCTGCTGCCGAGTTTCAGGTCAAAGTTTTCTGCAATCGTGGATCCCACAAGAGCGTCATTGGTACCAACGATGTTTGTCCCGTTTTCGATCGTGAGGAACGCGGTGATATAATCCGGATCGATCCCATAGATCATGCCCCTGCCATTCACCGAGCCAAGCGTGAATTCGGTACTAGCCGAATAAACGGGGATGATGTGACTTGCATTTGCTCCTGCAGCCACCTTGATTTTACTGAGCTGCGTTTTGGTTATTACTGTTGAAGCGGAGGAGGAGGAAGTCGTGCTGGACCCTGGCGGGCCCATCCTGACCGCGTCCGGCGTAATAACGATGGTGTTTGCACCGGAGGAGAGCTGGTCTTTTATCTCCAGCTGCATGTTGGTACCCAGCATCCCCATCGACGAGATGGCGATAACACCAATCACGATCCCTATGGATGCCAGGATCGAGCGCATGAAGTTCAGGCGGACACTCCGGACAGCTAGGTCAAAGAAGATATCTCTCATGATTCTGCAATCCTCCCGTCTTCAAGTGTTATGGTCCGGTGTGCATACTCAGCGATCTTCGGGTCGTGCGTCACGAGGATAACCGTCTTTCCCTCTTTGTGCAGGCCACAGAGTATATCCATGATCTGGTAACCGGTCTTCCGGTCGAGATTGCCGGTCGGTTCGTCACAGAGCAGGATTTTCGGGTCGTTGACCAGTGCCCGGGCTACGGCTACCCGCTGCTGCTGCCCACCGGATAACTGGGTGGGGCGGTGGGCACTCATCTCCTTGTCAATCCCGACTGCTTCGAGCAGGGCTGATGCTTTGCCGGTTGTGTCCCGCTTCTTGTACTTCAGGATGAGCGGGTATTCCACGTTCTCGTATGCAGAAAGGAGCGGGATTAAATAAAATTTCTGGAAGACATACCCGATGGTATCGCGGCGCATATGGGTCCGCTCAAGGTTTGTCATCTTTGCCACATTCTTCCCGGAAATAAAGAGCTCTCCATTGGTGGGGACATCAAGAATCCCCAACTGGTTCATCATGGTCGATTTTCCGGAACCTGAAGGTCCCATGAGCGCAACAAATTCACCTTCCATGATATCGAGCGAGACATGGTTGAGCGCTGTGAAGTCACCGGCCTCGAGAGGGTACACTTTCGATACATCCACGAGCCGGATAAGAGGGGTATCGGTCATATCCGATCCTCTTATTGCTTCTTGAACTTTGCAGAGATCCATTTCCGCTTTTTCCACAGCACGATACCAGCAACGAGGATAATACCACCGGCAATGACGGGATAAAACGCACTGATACCGTTACCACTGCTGCCGCTGAACAGGCTGTTGCCCCCCCGGCTGCCCATGCCCTGAAGCCCGCCCGGGGGCACCCCGGATGACCCGGATACTGCTCGGGAACTGTTGCCCGCTGTAGCGCTGCCGGCACCCACGGAAGACCGGAGATCAAGGACCCTGGTGACACTATAATCGTCGCCATCATCATCCTTCCAGTTGAATACCAGGGGAACGGATGACAGATCACTGCTGGTGAACGTCACTTCGAAACTCGAGGAATCATCAGCCGCCAGGCTGCCAATCGCATACTCAGGGTACGTTCCGGTTCCTTTAGCAGGGGAACCGACCGTCACTACGAGCCCGTTCGCATCAGAGATCCCGGTGTTGGTGACGTCCCCGGTAACGTCATACGTCGAGCCGGATGACGTGAGAGCAATATTATTGACCGTGGGTACCGCCGCACTCTTATCCGTCCCGAATTTTATCGGTTGGACAACAGTTGACGTGTGTGGCGTATCCCCGTTATCATAGGTTACCTGAAAGGTAAGATCGGACTCCTGTTCTGCGGTGACACTGAATGTGACATCCACAGAACTCTGCCCGTCCAAAGAACTGAGGTATTTTGTTGACGGTTGCACAGTTATGCCGTTTCCCAGGGGGGTAATCTGGATATTTTTTATTTTACCGGCACGGGGATTGATGATCGTCAGGTTGACGCTCTCTTCAGCTGACTTCGTAAACGCATCGGGTGTTTCCGACACGACGGTCCTGATATCCGTCGAATCCACCTTGACGACAAGGGGGAAATGGATGCTACCGCTGCTTACTGTCGAGACGGAAAACAGGGTGTAGATGGTCCCGTCTGGGGGGTCTGCCTTAATCCGGAACGAGTAGGTGATCGTGGATCCCGCACCGATATAACTCACGGTATTCCAGGTATCCTTGTTCATGATATGGACCTTGTCACTCATGATATTAGGATCCGAAATCCCGACAGACGATGTGCCGGAATTCGTAAGGGTTACTTTAATCGTTCCCTCTTCATAAGGATAGAAGACCTCGGGGTCCATGCTTACGTTTGACACATATACCAGCGCAGCTGCGTCCGTCGAACTGGTTGAACTCGTCGTGCTGCTGTCGGTTGCTGCACTTGCTGTGGCAGCAAGCAGTAAGAGTAAAAGGATACTGAATAAACCTGTAATCTTCTTCATGATTTTTTTCCTATAATTTTCAATGATGCTGTTGATATTGAACCGCGCTCTTCATTATATCGTAAGGGATGGTTATGATCTCCTGGCGTTTTTTTAAAAGACTCCGAATTTTCTATGGCTATTTGCATTTCGTGTTCAGACAAAAATATAAATGATGAAGGGTTTGAAACGCCAGAGTCTAATCAGGTTATCAGGTATTCTGTGCCCTCCACTTACCGCCCATGTGTCCGCCACCAGTCCCATCATCGCGTGCGGGGTGTGCGTCCGGGTTTGCCGTCATGAATTCCTTGAGCAGGGTCTTTGCAGTCTTGTAATCCCCGCTTGTCACTGCTGCACTGATAGCCGATACATCGTATCCCTTTGCCGTCAGGTTGTCCAGCATCTCAAGCATTCTTGTTTCATTTGCCACGCCTTTCATCGGGCTTTTACCGATTCCATCGCCAATTGCGGGAAATACCTCCGGGTGCGCTGTCATGAACTCCTTGAGCAGGGTCTTTGCAGTCTTGTAATCCCCGCTCGTCACTGCTGCACTGATAGCCGATACATCGTATCCCTTTTCCGTCAGGTTGTCCAGCATCTCAAGCATTCTTGTTTCATTTGCCACGCCTTTCATCGGGCCTTTACTGGTACAGTTGGCAAATGCAGGGAATCCATCCTGGTGTGCAGTTCTGAATTCATTGAGCTGAGTCATGTTCGCCATACCGTTCGTCGGACCTTTGCCACTGGTATTCTTGAAAGTATTACCAGTCCCCTTCTGCATCATGGCTGCTGCACCGGCCGAACCAATTACCAGCACAGCTACACAGAAGACTACGAGAGCTCCGATATAGGTTCTTGGTGTTTTCATAGTGTTTCCATGCACCGTGAGTCTATTATATTCGCATCATGGCGCAGGTCCTAATATCATCATAAAATAGCGATAATTAAACCGGGAAGTTAACATTATCCGGATTCCGGAAATCCAGGGGTATTTTTCCAGGATCTTCCCGATGTTAATTACAGGAAATGCATAAATCAGAGCCTATTTAGGACTTAATGTATCTTTTTAATTGTACTACTCTCTCCTGAAAAAACAGAAGGGATCTTCTGCTAAAAAATCCCTGTTCACTGCATACGCCCTGACCAGGCATCCTCCTCTGAAGAGCTCCCGATAGGTGCAACCTGCACACCTGCCACCGAACCGGGCCTGTTTTTCCAGGAACCGTTCGGGCACTGGATTCGTGTTGTCCTGCCATATCCTGCTGAAGGGAAGCTTTCTGATATTTCCAAACAAAAATCCTCATAACAGGCAAACGGGCAGGGATAGACATTCCCGTGCGAATCGATAGTTGCCACGCGGGTTCCTGCACTGCATCCCCCATTTAAGCGACTGCAGGAGCTCTCGTGCCTCATCGATGTCTGGATATCCGTCTTAATCCATTGAAGCGAGCAGGTGAATACAATCCTGGGGGGCATCTACCATGAGAAACTCCATGGATGCAGGGTCGGTCTCCTTTGCCTTCCGGTAGATGAGGGCGAGGACTTCGTAAAAGAGGTTCGCCGCCTCCAAGCGATGCCATAATTGATCATTTCTAACGTTTTTCCAGTATTTTTAATAGATTAAGGTTCAGGGTAGTGCCGGGTGAATATGGAGGGCTTATCATGGCGATGCCGGATTACCACATCCCCTCTCACGGTTGTCCTGAAGCAGGCCTGGACCCGAAATTCTTTTCCCGGCGCCCGTGTTCTTGTCGTATCCCCGTTCTTTATTAAAAATTGCCCGGTATAACAATTCCTGAAACCACCTTTTTTTTTTAAGGAAGGCAAAAAGTATATCGTGCATCTCGCTAGTTACTAAAAGTGATAGCAGATTTGAGAGTGTAGGAGAGAAACAACATGGGTCTTTTGAACCGTATGGGTACTGTAATAAAGGCAAAAATGAGCAAAATAATCGGTGCAGCGGAAGATCCCCGCGAAACGCTCGATTATTCGTATGAGAAGCAGCTCGACCTGCTCCAGAATGTGAAACGTGGTGTGGCAGAAGTTACAACATCCAAAAAGCGGCTGCAGCTGCAGAAAGAGAAACTGCTCCTGAACATCCAGAAACTTGAGAACCAGGCACGCGATGCCGTCAAGGCAAACAGAGAAGACCTCGCCCGGCTCGCACTCGAGCGAAAAAGTGCCATTACATCGCAGATCGCGGGTCTTGACCAGGAGATTGCCACTCTCGAGACGGAACAGGCGAAGCTGGTTGCCGCTGAACAGCGATTATCTACTAAAATTGAAGTGTTCAGAACAAAAAAAGAGACAATCAAGGCACAATATTCCGCTGCCGAGGCACAGGTCAGGATCAGTGAATCGGTCTCGGGAATAAGTGAAGAGATGGCTGATATCGGGACCTCGATAGAGCGTGCAGAAGGCAAAACTGATGAGATGAAAGCCCGATCTGCTGCCTTAGACGAACTGATAGAGCAGGGGACTCTTGAGGATATTACCCGAAGCGGGGACAAAATTGACCAGGAACTTGCCAGAGTCAGCCAGAAGAGCAGTGTTGAATCCGAACTTGCCAGACTCAAGGCGGAGGAACGAAAATGATCATACGAATCATGGGAGAAGGTCAGTATAACGTAAAAAGCAGTCTTTTTGATGACCTGAATAAAATCGACAATACCATCGTCGATTATGTGCAGAAAGGAGATGAACAGGGATACAAAAAAAGCCTGGCAAAACTCATCAGCACGATAAAGAGCAAAGGCAAGGTACTGGATGACAAGGAGCTCCTTGAATCCGATATCATCGTGCCCCCGTCTGATATGACCCTCAAAGAAGCGAGGGATGTTTTCAAGGGTTCAGGACTTTTAAAAGATTGAAAGGAAAAACCGCGGACGTTATTGTGTACGTATAACAATGGGCAGCAGCCGGTGAGACTAGAGCGGTATACCCCAGAGGGGATACCACATCCCCACATCTTTTTCAATCGGGAGTTCCCGTTCCAGCAGGGACCGCATCCTGATTTCAACGGCATTGTCACGTGTCTTATCGGGAGCGGGAACAAAGGGATAATACCGTCCCTGCTTGAAGTTGTATACCCAGTACACGGGTTTTGCATTCTCAAACCGGAAGATAGCGCAGAGGAGATAGGTACCAAAGCCCCGTTCAATAAGGGTCTGGCTGACCAGGTGAAGCCCCGTGACCAGATCCTCAAAATCAGGATCCTCCAGTACCACCCAGGTAAAGCGGTATTCATCGGTGGTAATCCGGTACGTGCTTCCTGTCTCTTTGCAGCTGAGCTGGAGCAATTCTTCGATCTCGGTTCTGGCAGCATCATAATGTGAGGACTCGAGGGGTTTGAAACAGAGTCCGGCAGTTGAGGATGCTTTCAGGTTCATCTCGCTTTGCATCGTAACACTTGCAGCCGAAATCGCGAAAAGGTTATCAATCGTTGCCTTGGGAAGACGGGTTTTCCCGAACAGCGCATCCCATGCATCCTTCAATGCCATTATCCCTTCATCTCCCGTTGAATTCGCTCAAGAGCCGCAATTCGCTGCTCTACCGTTGGGTGCGTGGAGAGAAGATTAAAAATTGAAGATCCCGAAATTGCCGGAATAATGAAAAACGCATTCATTCCCTCGACTTTTCTGAGATCAGTGGTTGGTACGTGTACCATCTCTCCGCTGATCTTTAACAGTGCCGATGCGAGATGGGAGGGATTACCGGTTAGGATCGCTGAACCCTTGTCTGCGGCGAATTCACGGTACCGTGAGAGGGCTTTAATCAGGAGAAAACTGATAAGCCAGACTATCGCTGCAAGGATCGGTATAATCACGAGAAGCGCGGTCTTATCGCTTCTCTTCCCACCCGAGCCCATACCCATACCGCCGGAATATAACCAGGTCCTGAAAATGTAAAACGCTACCGTGGAGAGAAAACTAGCCAGGGTGATAACCATGACATCGCGGTTCTTCACATGACTGAGTTCGTGGGCGATGACCGCCTCGAGCTCATCCTGATTCAGCGTGCTGACGAGGCTGGTGGTCACCGCGATGACAGAATTTTGAGGATTGCGCCCGGATGCAAACGCATTAGGAACTGCGGAATTTACAACGGCAAGCTTTGGCCGGGAGATTCCTGCAATTGCACAAAGGCGTGTCAGGGTTTCGTAGAGTCGTGGTTCTTCCTGTTCCGAAACCACCCGCGCACCCATAGACCACAGTGCCATACGGTCCGAGAAAAAATACTGGAGCAGGAGCATTATAGCCACGATGGCAACGAGGACGAGTGTTTCGACTCCGATATATGCCAATACCGCGATGAAGACGAAATAAATCACCATAAGTAAAAATAACGTTACGACCATTCGCAACTCTAATCCAAGGTCCCGGGGCCATCGTACCATAGCGTTCATCATGTATTTTTACTATTCCGGGAGTAGCTGTCTTACCGGGGCTTTAAAAAAAAAAGCGCCCATGACAGAAATTTCTCACACTCCTGGCATTTATCACATAGACCACCAACATTAAATAAATTCTTACCCGGAGCGTGCGACAAAAAGACCGGTCGCAAAAAGGGGAAAAGGATACCTTCATGGTTAACACAAGGAAGAAAGAAAATTATAACACCTCTCCGATGAATCCCTGCTTTAGGGAATGCTCTTTTCACTCTTCATCACGGAACCGAATAAACCATATCTGTCCTGAGAGAATAGTGCATTGGATTTGTATGCCGGATAACGCTGAACCTGTTCCCATTGCAAAAGGAGTGCAGACTGTCTCTATGCTTCCCGGAATGGCAAACCGCCATGGCCTCATCGCAGGAGCTACCGGGACCGGAAAAACCACTACGTTGCGGGTACTTGCGGAAAATTTCAGCCGGATCGGGGTCCCGGTCTTTATGGCAGATATCAAGGGGGATCTTTCAGGACTGATCAAGCCGGGTGGAGATAACCCCAAGATTACCGAAAGGGCTGCAGAACTTGGACTTCCGGGTGTTCTTCCGGAAGGATATCCTGTCACGTTCTGGGATGTTTATGGCGAATCCGGCCTGCCTGTCAGGACAACCATATCGGAAATGGGACCACTTCTTCTTGCACGCATACTGGATTTGAATGATATCCAGACCGATATCCTGACAGTACTTTTTAAGATTGCCGATGACTCCGGTCTCCTGCTTCTCGACTTAAAAGACATGAGGTCTCTTGCCCAGTATTGTAGCGCTCATGCAAAAGATCTCAAAAGCCAGTACGGGAATATATCTCCTTCAAGCATCGGTTCTATACAGAGGAGCCTGCTGAATCTCGAACAACAGGGAGGCGACCACTTTTTTGGCGAACCTGCGCTGAATGTGCTTGATTTTATGAAGACCGATGCGGCTGGTCGTGGGATGATTAATGTGCTTACGGCTGATCGCCTGATGCAGTCACCGAAAATCTATGCCACCCTGCTCTTGTGGCTCCTTTCTGAACTGTTTGAGACGTTCCCCGAGGCCGGGGATCTCCCGAAACCGAAACTGGTATTTTTCTTTGATGAAGCCCACCTGCTGTTCCAGGATACCCCAAAGATACTGGAAGAGAGGATCATACAGGTCGTCCGTCTCATCAGGTCAAAGGGAATCGGTGTGTATTTTATCACGCAAAATCCGATTGACCTCCCTGATCCGGTTCTCGGACAACTGGGAAACCGGGTGCACCATGCCCTTCGTGCTTTTACCCCAAAAGACCAGAAAAACGTGAAAGCGGCTGCCCAGACTTTACGACCCAACCCTGCATTCGACACCGTAACTGCGATCACCGGACTCCGGATCGGGGAAGCACTCATTTCGATGCTCGACACCCAGGGCAGCCCGATGCCCGTGGAACGGGCACTCATCTATCCACCTCACAGCAGGATGACACCGCTGACCGTGGAAGAGCGGGACCTGGTCATCAGGAACTCCCCGTTATTAGCTGCATACATGAAGGTGATCGACCGTGAATCCGCGTATGAACAGTTAAAAAAGAAAGCTGATTTGATGCCAGCAGCAAAAACTCCTGAGGTTCCGGTGAAAAAACCTCATAAAACATCAGGATCTGTCCCAGGGGATGTCATCGGATCTGCTGCAAAGAGTGCCGCTCATGCCATAGGGAGCCAGATAGGCCGGGAGATCATGAGGGGACTGCTTGGTTCTCTTACCACGACAAGGAAAAAGTAAACCGTACCTGCAGCGGTCTAAAAAAATTACATCAGGGTGTTGAGGACATTTGAGAAACGTTCCATCCCGGTTATGATTTTTTGTTCAGTGGAATTGGAGAAGTTGAGACGTATCGTATTCCCACCTCCACCATCAGTATAGAATGGTGTGCCAGGAAGTACAGCAACACCTTTTTTGAGGGACTGCTCGAATACTTCGGTCGATGATATTCCCTCCGGCAAGGTTAACCAGACAAACATACCCCCTTTTGGTTCTGTGAAGTTCACCGATTCCGGAAATTTTTCCCTGATCATGTCGATCATAAGGTGGCATTGTGTTTTATAGACCTGACAGATTTTCTGGATATGGTCATCGATGTTCTGCTGGTGCAGATATTGGAAAGCGATACGCTGTGACAGATAATTTGAATGCAGGTCTGATGCCTGTTTTGCGATGACGAGTTGTTCCATGATATCGGGAGGCGCCACCACCCATCCAAGGCGCATCCCGGGCGCAAGAATCTTGGAAAAAGATCCGGTGATAATGGTCTGATCCAGTAAAAATTTCCGCATGGACAACAGGCTTTTTCCGGAAAAATTTAATTCGCCATAAGCATCGTCTTCAACAAAGAGGGTATCGGTGTTTCCCATGACTGATGCCAGTTCCTGACGCCGGTCATTCGAATAAGTAATCCCGGAGGGATTTTGCGAATTGGGGATCCCATAGAAGAGTTTGACCCGGTGTGCATCAAGTACGTGTGCCAGCATACCAGGATCCAGACCATTATCATTGAGGTTAACCGGGTGGAAAACCGGTTCGTAGAGTGAGAATGCCTGTATTGCACCCAGGTATCCCGGGCGTTCGATTGCGATATGATCGCGATTATCTATAAAAACTTTGCCGATCAGGTCGAGACACTGTTGTGAACCGTTGGTTATCAGGATTTCACCAGGAGAAACAGACAATCCAAGACGTTTTTTGTAGCGCTCTGCAATGAACTGCCGGAGTGGCAGATATCCTTCCGTCGTTGAGTACTGGAGCACGGAAGGGCCATCCTGTTCCAGCACCGTTGCCGCTGCAAGGCTGATGCCTTTGACATCAATAAGAGCAGGATTCGGGAGCCCACCGGCAAAAGAAATAATCGATGGGTTTTCAGTTACTTTGAGAATCTCCCGGATAAACGATCTGGGAGTTTTTGCCATCCTTTGGGCAAAATGTCTGCAACTTTTGTTGTTGTGCGTTGTTTCATCAGTGATACGCGGATTCATTATTCACCGTTTATTCCAAAATTAATAGAAAAGAAAGGTTTAAAGGATTTCCCGTTTCCCATATTTTCACGGGTATTTTTCAGGAGGAAAAAAGGAATTGTAATGGAGTTTTTTTATGAATCCACATCCGGATCATATACCATTTTCGTTTACGACACCCATGAGTACTATCATGACCAGTGATCGGTACCCGGTGATTCTTGTGCACGGGTGGAACAGCCACCCGGGTGTCTGGAAGAGACTGGTTGTTCGTCTCGAGGCTGCAGGAATCCCTTACCGGAGATTTGACCATACCGGAATGCGGAATTTCGCATTATCGGAGATTGCTGAATCACTCCAGGAATATATCCGGGAAGTGCGGGAGGAGACCGGTTGGTCAGGACCTGTCGATATTGTGTGCCATTCGATTGGGACGTGTATTGTCCGTTACCTTCTCGAGGTTGTGGATGGGACAGGACGAAGACAGGTAGTCCGGCAGCTGATCGGCCTCGGCCCTCCCAATAACGGCTCAGCGCTCGCGGAACTTTTTAATGATCTTCAACGGGGCGAGGAGATCATCAACCGGCTCACCGGCGTATTTATCCCAAAGGGATATGATCCTGCCGCTGACCAACTCGTACAGGACGTTCGACCCGGAAGTCCGGTGATACACAATCTTCGCACAGCAGGATTACGGTCAGATATTACGTACCGCATTATCGTGACTGCAAATCCTGATGATGTTCCCGGGTTCTTTCCCTGGTTTGAGGGAAAGACCTGGGAGATTGCCGAGAATGGAAGGTACCGGGCAACCCTGGACGGTGACGGTGTTGTGGCACTTCGGGAGTCGGTACTTCCAGGCATTTCCCTTGATATCCTGTCAGCTTCTTTAGAGGGCGAGGAGAACCTGCCTGCACCGGACCAGTACTGTCATATCAACCTGCCCAGAAATCCCCTCGTGATTGAACGGATCATACACTACCTGACAACGGATACTGGCGGGAAATCAGAATCTTCATCCGAAAAAACAGGTCCCTAAAAAAAATCCAGCAGGTACCATGACCCATGATACTGTTCGGGACTACCAGAAGTCCATGAAGATCGCACTCTTCATCACGATTGTTTTTTTCCTCGTGGAAATCGCCGGGGGACTGCTCTCCGGATCGCTCGCTCTCATCAGCGATGCGGGTCATATGTTCAGCGATGTTCTCTCACTCATCCTTTCCCTCGGGGCAATGACCCTTGCTCTTCAACTTCCCACCAAGGAACGAACCTACGGTTACCACCGGGGTGAGATCTTCGCAGCCTTCATCAATTCCCTTCTGCTCATAGGTGTGAGCGCCGGTATCCTATGGGAGGCATACCAGCGGGCAGTCAACCCGGCTCCAATACAGGGGGGGCTCATGTTTCTCGTGGCCTGCATCGGTCTTATCGCAAACCTCGGTGTCGTCTTCCTCCTCCACGGGAGTCATAACCTGAATGTCCGGAGTGCCTTTCTACACGTGGTTGGAGATACAATCTCTTCCGTCGCAGTAATAGTGGCAGCGGCGTGGATCGCCTTTACCGGGCAGGTGATTGCTGATCCTGTCCTTTCTGGCATTATTGCGATCCTGATAGTAATTTCAGCCGTCAGGATACTCCGTGAAACAATCGCGATTCTTCTCCAGTTCACACCGCAATCGGTGGATTTTGACGCGGTCATTGCTGATATGACCACAGTAAAAGGGGTGGATGGCGTGCATCATGTCCATCTCTGGAGTCTCTGTTCTGACATTAACGTACTCGATGCGCATGTGTTCTCCTGCGAAAGGGATGTGAATAAAATTGAACAGATGAAACGGGAGATCAAGGATCGGCTGAAGAAGTACCGGATACTCCATTCCACGCTGGAGTTCGAATGCGATGAGTGCAAAGACTGCGATCTTGTGGAGTACATCCGGCAACAACCTGGTTGATTTTTTTTAAAAGAGATACTTGGCGTTGATGCAGCGGGTCGGGGCTCAATGAGGATTTCGGCTGCGGTCACAGCCAGGATTTTCTTCTTTAAACAGGGTGAACAATTCACGGTTATTCATCATGTATACCCAAACCTTGACTTCAGTATGTTTCTCCAGTGATGAGGTTACAGGTTATTTTTTTTATGGAAGCCAGGGAAGGAAAACTCATGCGCTTATCAGGGAAAGATTATCTTGTAGACGACAAAACATGCATATGAGCAGACTGCAGTGATCGGTATCGTGATGACCCAGGCAGTCACGATGCGGCGCACAGTCCCCCACTGGACAGCAGAAGATCCCCGTGTTGCCCCGACACCCATAATGGCACCGGTGATCGCATGGGTTGTCGAGACCGGGACACCGAATGCCGTTATGAAGGAAAGGACAACCCCTCCGGACGTCTCGGCACAGAACCCCTGATAGGGACGAAGGTTCGTGATTTTTTTTGCCATTGTTTTTACTACCTGCCACCCCCCTAATATTGTTCCCAGTGCTATGGCCGCACAGGATATTACAATCACCCAGACGGGAACAATGAATTCGTTAAGAACCCCTCCGGCAACCAGGATAGCAGTGATGACACCCATCCCGTTCTGGGCATCGTTGCTGCCATGCCCGATACTGTAAAACGAGGCTGACAGAACCTGCAGTTTTTTTGACAGGAAATTCATTTTCTTTGGATTTCCATTCCTGAACCGGCGGATAAAAAGCAGCGAAAAGATATACGTAAAAATAAACCCGAGGAGAGGTGAAAGGACAATGAAGATGACAATGGCGAACAAGCCTGATATTTTCAGCAGTCCTGTGATAATAACAAACGGGACGGAGAGTATTGCGCCGGCAAACGCCCCCTGAACGATGAAAGGGAGCATTGCCTCTTCTTTTGTTACTCTTCCAACGATGAAACAGACAACCATTCCGATCATTGCACCAAGGGCAGCGTAGATAAACAACCCGATGATTGTGCCAGCAGATGGCAGGATAATCACGCCAATACCCGCATATGCTACAGCGGACCCGATGAGACCCCCTACCAGCGCGTGCGTTGCCGATATCGGGATACCAACGTAGGAGGAGAGATATACCCAGAGAACTGCGACAAACATTCCCATGACTATCACAAACGGGGTTAAGTACACCGGGTCAACAATTCCTTTTCCGATTGTTTTTGCTACTGCGGTAGTGAACAGGAGGGGTCCGATCAAATTGAAAAACGCAGCCATAGCCACTGCCCTGAACGGGCTGAGAACCCGTGTCGCAACAACAGTAGCAATTGAATTTGCCGCATCGTTCATTCCATTAACAAAATTGAAAAGAAGGGCAAGGACAATACCGGCAAGAACAAGGGAGTCCATGATGATCACGAGTGCCTGANNTGAGTTTGATGATGGTGATCGCATCGGTTGTCTTAAAAAGATCAGTTACAGCATGGGCAAGTGGATCATCGGCGAGGTTTTCCAGCCGGTTTATTTCTATGCAACGCTCTTCGATGTACCGGGGATCCTTAATCGAACGGATACTTTTCACGGCACTTTCAATCTCGCTCGTTGACAAATGGATCAGTTTTGCCAGCTCGATCATGTGAGAGTCGGTGGATTCTATGGAATAGTAGAGCATCTTCTCGGCAGACTCATCGATATAATCCAGCACATCGTCAAGTGCTGAAGCAAGTCGTGAGATCTCCTCGGGATCGAGAGGGATGATGAATGTGCGGTTCAGCTGTTCGTAGATGTCATGGGTGATCTGGTCACCTGTATGTTCAAGGTCCTCAATCCCGTGGCGTTTCTCTTTCACATTGGTAAAATCCTCGGTCAGGTCGACAAGCTGCCATGCCGCCTCCTTTAACAGTCCAGCCTGACGTTCGAAGAGATCAAAAATGATGGTATCCTTTGGTAACAGAAACTCCCTGATGCCCATGAATTACCTCCCCTCCATCATGATTTTTTGCTGAATCATAGTGTTTATCCATACATAAATGGCGTCAAATATACCTTTTTTCGACATATAATATAGATGTATATATTTATATCAGAGAGAGATAGTGTTATATATATATAATCCGGCTTGGTTAACTATCCGCATCCTCTTCACCGGATTTAANNCTGAAGCAGCCTACCTGAAAGATGATATTGATAATGTCCGCATCCTCTTCACCGGATTTAAGGATAAACAGAAAAGTGCAGGACGAGATGAGGAGACTGGTGGAATACCATCAGCAAAAAAGACGACGCTCGGAATCATTTTCCACCATACACAAAGTCTGCAAAATACCCTCATCTTTTTGGACCTGCCGTACCTCATAAACCAAAAATGGCTCAAAACGGCTTTCAGGGTTCAATTTTGACTTATTCTATTTTAAACACTGCCCTAAAAAACCGGCCTTATCGGGGCACTTTTGATCCCTTTTTTTCAGATAATTGATATACGGGCATAGAACCTGAATTTGCCGATAGTAAATGGAGGAAAACCGGCCTGTTTATTCCCTATTGGGAGGCGGATCTTATCTCAGATGGGCTGGAGCATGGGGGAACGGAAAAAGGCTTGTTTTGATGTTATGGGATTTCTTCCAAAAGGTTATGAAATACTTGTTCTTTTGCCGACATGTATTCTCCATCTGATACTATCTCCCGGTGAAGGGTTCACGACCCCTCAATGTCACTTGCATGTGAAAAACGAGCACTTTTATTTTGGAGATCTCACGAAACTCTGTCCTTTCGGTAATCGGGGGCTATATGGGAGATGGAAATTCCCGTTAACAGCACCTATCGGGAAGCGAAACTCCGCTTTGCCCTCACCCAGGCAAGGTGTGCCTCGAAATCATCCGGGTGCATAGTTACCTTCCCAGGGTGATCCCGTGAGGACTGCATATCGGGTATACGGGTAAGAAATTTTTTCTCTTCCGGAAGACTCATCATATCCCTCACAGTTTGTAGCAAATCTGATACCATAGATCTCACAATTCAGTGGATCTCAATCCTTTCCCCGGTCTCCATGTAATGCACATTCTCGGCAATCTTGCAGGCATGGTCGGCACAACGTTCGAGATACCGGGCGACAAGGATATAGTTGGTGCAGCGGGTGATGCTCTTGAGGTCTTCCATCATGTAGGTGATACCTTCGCGGAAGATCGATTCACGCAGTGAATCTATGGTATCATCACGGGCCGAAAAATCTGAAATTTCTTCAATAGAGTCTTTTTCGTACGCCTCGATTGCATCATCAATCATTTCGATCACCAGGTCCGCCATGTGGGGGATAGTCATAAGGTTCGCGATGTGAGGCTGATCGGAAATTTTTTTCACGATATTTGCAATTACTTTGCCGTACCGCCCGATACGGAGTGATGCCGTAATCACTTTGAGTGTGCAGGCAATAACCCGCATGTCTTTAGCCATTGGCTGATTCAGGGCGATAAGATGGTAACAGTGTTCTTCAAGCCGGACTTCCATGGTATGAATCTCTTCTTTTTTTGCAACAACTGATACTGCGAGTTCATTGTCCTGGCGGATAAGTGCGTCGACTGCCGTCCGCAACATGAACCGTCCAAGGTGAGCCATCTCCAGCGTTTCAGCTTTTAAATTTTTGAGTTCCGTGTGAAATTTTTCTGCCATATTCTGACCTACCCGAACCGCCCGGTGATATAATTCTCCGTCAGCTCCTCTTTTGGATGCTCGAAGATCTGCACGGTTTTTCCGCATTCAATCAATTTTCCGAGATACATGAAACCGGTATAATCGCTCACCCTGGCTGCCTGCTGCATATTGTGGGTGACGATGATGACCGTGTAGTCCTGCTTGAGTAACTCGATAAGGTTCTCAATCTTAGCGGTCGCAATGGGATCAAGTGCAGAACAGGGCTCATCCATCAGGATTACCTCCGGCTCTACTGCGAGTGTTCTGGCGATACACAGGCGCTGCTGCTGGCCGCCAGACAGGCCAAGCGCTGAATCATTCAGACGGTCTTTCACCTCGTCCCATATCGCGGCATGACGAAGGCTCTGTTCAACAATTTTATCGAGCTCAGCTTTATCTTTCACCCCATGCACCCGGGGGCCATATGCCACATTCTCGTAAATGGATTTGGGAAACGGGTTAGGTTTCTGGAAAACCATGCCCACCTTTTTCCTGAGCATAACAACATCGGTTCCGAGTGCGTGGATATTCTCATCATCGAGGGTAATCTCACCAGTGATCTTTACGTGATCAATAAGGTCATTTAACCGGTTGAAACACCGTAGCAGGGTGGATTTCCCACAGCCGGAAGGACCGATAAGGGCAGTTACCTTGTTCTTCGGGATCGACATGGACACGGAATCAAGTGCCCGTTTCCCGTTATACCAGAGATTCACATCATTTGTAGTAATAATTGCAGATTCAGACATTTTTTATCCCCGTGATTTTTTCTGGAAATGGTTTCGTACGATGATTGCGACCGCATAAAACCCGATGACCAGGAGTAAAAGGACCAGTGCAGTACCGTATTTGTTAGTCGATGCCCCGGGTACGTTGGTTGCCAGAATAAAGAGGTGGTAGGGCAGCGCCATGACCGGCTGGAATACCGAATCCGGCAGGAACCGTGATGAGAAGACGACCGCGGTGAACATGATCGGTGCGGTCTCTCCGGCTGCTCTTCCGATAGAGAGAATCGCCCCGGTTACAATACCCGGTACTGCCGGCGGCAGGACTACCCTGCTGATAGTCTGCCATCGGGTCGCACCCAGAGCTAGACTACCTTCCCGGAGGGATTGCGGGATATTCTTTAATGCTTCTTCTGTGGTTCTGATGACTGTTGGCAGCACCATCAGCGCAAGCGTTATCTGCCCGGCAAGCATTGAAACACCAATCTTAAGATACAGCACGATAAAGGCAAACCCGAACAGGCCAAAAACAATCGACGGAGTGCCGTTTAACAGGTCAACACCGGTCCTGATGAGGCGGGTGATGCGTCCTTCCCGGGTGTATTCGACCAGATATATTGCTGCTCCCACACCGAGAGGCAATGCAATTGCAATCGCTCCCATAACAAGATAGAGCGTACCGATAATTGCCGGAAAAATCCCTCCGGCCCTGCCGAGATCCTTTGGCGGCTGGGTCAGAAATTCCCAGGAGAGTGCCGGTAGACCATTCAGGATAATATCCTGGAGGATGATGACGAGGATGGCAAGTACGATTACAGCCGCTGCAACAACAAAAGTAAACGCGACGGCCTGAATGTATTTTTGGGAGAGACGATCCCGGCCAAAATACCATATAACTCCGGCAAGAAGGAGGAGTACTGCAAGCCACAGGGGAGCAACAATGAACAGGAAAACAAGTGCAATCAAAAAACCAGGAAACTTTGCAAACCGCACGAAAGATTCCTGAGTATATGCAGAAACAAGAGATTTTCTGGTAATCCCTCGTTTCCGTCCCTCCTTGAGATGACGCAGAATTGCAACGGCAGTAAGGTTGATGATAAGGGTAATGATCAACAGGACGACGGCCACACCAAACAAGGCACGGTAATGATCACCACCAACAGATACCTCACCCATTTCGATACCCAGGGTTGCTGTCAGGGTCCTTAAGGGGGAAAGAATATTCCAGAAGGGTTCCGGAATGATCGCTGCATTACCCGCTACCATGAGGACAGCCATCGTTTCACCAATTGCCCTTCCAACACCGAGGATAATTGCAGCGGCGATGCCGGAAAGGGCTGCAGGAACAAGGACCAGACTGATAGTCTGCCAACGGGTTGCCCCAATCGCAAGCGACCCTTCCTTATACTCATGAGGGACTGAACTGATCGCGTCCTCTGATACACTGATGATCGTGGGAAGTGCCATGATCCCGAGCAGGACGGAAGCAGCCAGCCATGTCTCACCCGTGGGAAGATCGAACGTCACCCGGATAAAACTGGTAAGAACGATGAGCCCGAAGAACCCATACACCACTGAGGGGATACCGGCGAGCAGTTCAACTGCCGGTTTCAGCACCTGTTTTACCCGCGGGGAAGCGAGCTCGGAAATGTAGATTGCACAGCCGATAGAAAGCGGGACAGCAAAGACCATCGCCCCGAGGGTAACAAGGAGTGTCCCGACAATAAGCGGGAAGATACCATAGAGGGGTTCAACCGCCGTCGGGGCCCAGGTCGCACCTGAGAGTAACGTGAGTACGCCGACCTTCTCAAAGATCACGTACCCGTCCCGTAATAAGAACAGGAGGATGAATAATACGACAATTACGGCAAAGAGGGCTGTGAAGAAGAATACGGTTTTAATTGCCTGCTCTTTAAGGAATGATACGCGGGCTGTGTTTCCGGAGGCATTCATGACCCCGTGCATTTTTTTCATGAATTTTACCATTTCTGCCTCCGGAAAAGAAAAAATGTGTTATTCCTTTTGTCTTTTACGTTCAACCGAGGGTCACGTAACCTTCATCAGCAACAATCTTCTGGCCCTCCGGGCTGAGGATATACCTGAGGAAGTCGCCGGTTAGTCCGCTGGGCTCACCATTCGTGATCACATACAGGTCACGGGAGATCGGATAGGTCTTGGTTTTTACATTATCAATCGTTGGCGCCACAAACTTCTGCGCATTGTACCAGATAGGCAGGGCTTTGACATCCTTGCTGACAAAACCTATCGAAACATAGCCGATTGAACCCGGAGTCTGGGCAACGGTCTGGAGAACTGCTCCATTGGAATTCTTTTCCAGCATAGTCTTGGTCGGCGTTGCTTTGAGCAGAACGGTTTCATCGAAATACGTACGGGTACCGGATGCACTGTCACGGCCGATGATGACGATCTGGTTGTTGGTATTTGGAACATTAGCGCCGGTGATCTGGGTCCATTTGGTAATAGTGCCAAGATAGATACCTTTCACCTGGTCAAGGGTGATATACTGGATCTCGTTAACCGGGTTCACAACGACGGCAATGCCATCCTGTGCAACAGACGTAACTACTAAGCCGGGATATTTTTTCATTTCATCTTTGGTCACTTCACGTGATGACATCCCCATGTCAACGGTCCTGGCACCAATCGCCTGGATACCAACACCCGATCCACCACCGGATATCTGGATATCTGCGTCCAGGTGAGCGGTCATATACTCATCAGCTGCTTTCTGGACAATTGGCAGAACCGTGGTCGAACCACTGATCTTAATGGTCTGCTTCTGGCCGGTGGAGACTGGAGCCGTGGTTGTTACCGGCGCTGCTGTGGTTGATGCCAATACCTGTGTCGTTGCAACAACTGTGGGGGATGCAGTCGGGACCTGGGTAGTCTGTGTTCCGTTGCCTGTACAACCTGCAGCAAACGCCAGCATGAATACTGCGACGATGCTCAGGATGACTAATAAATACGAACCCTTTTTTGCATTCATGGTGTTCTATCATCCATTTCCCCGGGGGCTATATACATCTTGTCGCCATAAACTATACTAATATATATATATGAAATAGACAAATAGAGTAGCATAGGGAAATCATTTTTCTATAGTCATATGGTGATTAAAAATGGAGATACGACGGGTTCAGGTAACCGGGGGCGCTTCCTTTGTGGTAACACTCCCCAAAGAATGGGCAGAGGAGCAGAAGATTAAGAAGAACGATCCGATCGGAATGACTGTTCAACCTGACGGGACACTCCTGGTCACCAAAAATACCACGGATGAAATTCTCCAGCAGATCAAGGAGATTGACTGCAGTACTGTTACAGACCCGGCATTTCTATTCCGCCTTTTAATTGGGACGTATATCATGGGTTTCAATGTAATCCGGCTTACCTCAAAACAGGGTTTTCCCCCTTATGTCCGATCAGTTGTCCGAAACTTCACCCAGATGACGATTGGCCAGGAAGTTGTCGAGGAGACCGAGACGCTTATTGCAATAAAAGACCTCCTCAATCCGGCTGAGATGCCATTAGACAATACCATCAAACGCATGTTTGTAATTGTGAAGAACATGCATAAGGATGCCATTACTGGTCTGGAAACCCACAACAGGATTCTTGCAGAAGATGTGATCAAACGTGACATAGATGCAGACCGTTTAAACTGGCTGATTGCCCGCCAGACCAATATGATTATGCTGCATGCATCCCTGTCCCGGAAGATGGGTATATCACCGGATCTCGCAATGCATTATTATATTCTCAGCCGGATTATCGAGCGGGTGGGCGACCATGCGGTACGCATTGCGGAACATACCCTTCCGATTATTGAGACAGACCTTGATAAAAAAACCCTCACAATTATCAAAAAAGCAAGCACAATGTCGCTTGAAATTTTTGACCGGAGTATTGTATCTTTTTTCAATTCAGATATGAAAGAAGCTAACCGGAATATTGAATCTATCAATGTCCTGGAAAGCCTCTGTGGAGAGATTAATAATATAGTACTCAAGCATGATACGATGATTGCAATTTCTTTAAACTATATATCTGAAAGTATACGGAGAGCGGGAGAATATGCAGGTGACATTTCTGAAACGGTAATCAACTTATTGGTAGAGCAGGAAAGGGAATTGAAGAACAAGAAAATCAGAATATGAATCCTGGAGTATCCTGCACTTCTTACCACCCTCCCATTTTTTGCTGCTCTTGTCGAAATATGAGTCCCTACAGAAATCCTCCTTCCATCGAAGTCCTTATCTAATTATAATTGGAAACGTTTCTGCTTAAGCATGAAATGTATGGCAATCGATGGTAGCTGCCAACAGTGCTGATAAAATCACATGAACATGATGCATGATACGCGATTACCCCTTCCGGATGGACCATCATAATGCCAGTCCTTGATCTGGATTCGGTCAAGGGTCTTTCTCATCAGGAAGCAGCGGAAAAAATCAGGACCGAGGGATTTAACGAACTCCCTGAATCAAAGAAACGCGGCATTTTCGGCATTATCGTTGAAGTTATCAAAGAGCCGATGTTTATCCTGCTGGTAGCAAGCGGTCTGATCTATTTTGTCCTTGGTGATGTTACCGAAGGCCTCATGCTGATGAGTTTTGTGGTTGTCATCATCGGCATCACTGTTTACCAGGAGCAGAAGACCGAACGGGCATTAGAAGCACTGCGAAATCTTTCAAGCCCCCGTGCGCTGGTGATCCGGGACGGTGAACAGAAAAGGATTGCAGGCCGCGAGGTGGTAACCAGCGATATTCTCATCCTTGTTGAAGGCGACAGGGTCCCGGCTGATGGTATCCTCCTTTCCTCCAATAATGTATCCATTGATGAATCGCTCCTTACGGGAGAATCAGTCCCGGTCCGGAAAATTTCGTGGACGAAAGGAGTGAAAGCGGAACGGCCGGGTGGTGACGACCAGCCGTTTGTCTATTCCGGAACAATGGTCGTGCAGGGGCAGGGCCTGGCAGAGGTCAAATCGACCGGAGCCCGGACCGAGATGGGCAGGATTGGCACTGTCCTGCAAACAGTGGAACGCGGAGAGACCCGGCTTAAAGAGGAGATTTCAGGAATTGTCCGGACGATTGCCATTGTCGGTCTTTTCCTGTGCGGCATCATTGTTGTTGTATACGGGATGACGCGGGGCAACTGGATCGAGGGGTTCCTTGCGGGGATTACCCTGGCAATGGCAATCCTGCCGGAAGAATTTCCCGTCGTCCTGACCATATTCCTGGCGCTTGGTGCATGGAGAATCTCCCGGAAAAATGTGCTGACCCGTCAGGTGCCTGCAATAGAAACGCTTGGTTCGGCAACCGTGCTGTGCGTGGACAAGACCGGCACCCTCACCCAGAACCGGATGTCAGTACGGAAATTTTTTTCACAGGGTGAGATGTGTGACCATGATTCAATGGGAGTTAATTGTGTTGCTGAAGTCTGCCATGACATTGCAGAGTACAGTATTCTTGCATGCAAAAAGGACCCCTTTGATCCCATGGAAAAAGCCCTGGTGCAGCTTGGCGAGGGGGACTTTAAAAAGACTGAGCATATTCATACCAACTGGGAACTGGTCCAGGAATACCCGCTTTCACCAGATCTTCTCGCCATGTCAAATGTATGGCGATCTCCCGATGGTAACGATTACGTTATTGCAACAAAAGGAGCACCGGAAGCAATTGCAGATCTGTGTCACTTCAGTCCACAACAGCAGAAGGATCTCGCGATACCCGTAGATGTCATGGCTGCCGAAGGGCTTCGCGTGCTTGGAGTGGCTAAAGCTTCGTTTACCAAGCCTGAATTGCCAGACGGACAGCATGATTTCACGTTTACCTTCCTTGGGCTCGTCGGATTTGCCGACCCGGTCCGTCCTCAGGTGGCAGAAGCGGTACGTGAATGCTATACAGCAGGGATCCGGGTGATCATGATTACCGGGGATTATCCACTCACTGCCCAGAATATCGGACGACAGATCGGTCTTGACCGGACCGACCAGTGTATCACCGGCGCTGAACTCGATCTGATGAGTGAAGCTGAGCTCAGAGAGCGAATCAGTACCGCAACACTCTTTGCAAGGGCAGTACCGGAACAAAAACTGCGTATTGTCAATGCTCTCAGGGCTAACGGTGAAGTTGTTGCCATGACCGGTGATGGGGTGAACGACGCCCCTGCCTTAAAATCCGCAGATATAGGGATAGCCATGGGGGGCCGGGGAACCGATGTCGCCCGCGAATCTTCGTCGCTTGTCCTCCTGGATGACAACTTCACGTCCATTGTTTCTGCGGTCCGGCTGGGACGGAGGATTTTTGATAACCTGAAAAAAGCAATGGCATATATCTTCTCCGTCCACGTCCCCATCGCAGGTATGTCGCTCATTCCTGTGCTCTTCAACATGCCGCTCGTCCTGCTGCCGGTCCATATCGTTTTTCTCGAACTGATTATTGATCCAGCCTGTTCAATCGTATTTGAATCACAAAAAGAAGAGCCGGACGTCATGAACCGCCCGCCCCGGCACAAAGAAGAAGGGCTCTTTACCCAAAAAATTCTTGCACTCAGTCTCCTGCAGGGATTTGTCGTATTAGCCGTTACCCTAATCATACACCTGAGTGCCGTGAGCCGGGGCTTTAATGAGGCAGAAGTGAGGACCCTGACGTTCACGACTATCGTGATTGCGAACCTCTGCCTGATCCTCACAAACCGGTCATGGTCTGAAACACTGGTAACGACAATACGCACCCCCAACAAGGCGATGCGGTGGGTATTTGCAGGAACGATAAGTTGTCTTATCCTTGTCCTCTTCCACCCATTATTCCAGGATCTCTTCAGGTTTGGTACCGTACCATTTGTTGACCTCGTCGTCTGTAGCATAGCGGGAGGAATGAGTGTTGTCTGGTTTGAGTGTTACAAGTACTGGAGCACAAGACAAAGCTGAGCGGGGATGAGGGAATTATTCTGGCCGTCATAAGATTCTGTCTCCACCTGAGTTGCAATGCCACCCGCAGATGCACAAAAGCCGTATTTTAAAACGGTTTATAGAATGGATTTACTGAAAGGAGATTATGAAAAAAAATTGGAATAATTATTGCATTTTTTCTTATTGCGATAATTGCAGGAGATTTATTTTTTTTCAATACCTCAACTATGGGAGCCGGCAATCCAAGCTATCCACGAGATTTCGGGGTTTTTACTACACTTGAGAAGACTGTTATTCCTGTTCCCGTGCCTTTGAACTCACCGAATCTTCTTCCTTATCAGGTTGTGAACTTTTCACTCTATGGTTATAGCGTCTGGCAGTATGGCGGGGGGCTTGAGTATGAAAAAAGACTGGACATTATGCCACCTGCATATACCAGTGTATCAGCTGTCAATACTGCAACAATAGGAAAATAATCATTTTTAAGAATTGAGACTGATACCGGCCGTATCCACGTCAGCAGAGAATGCACACGAGGAACAGCTGCTGGAACGAAACTGCGCCAGGGGGCACCACAAAAGCCATCGTGTCCACAGGAGTCCCTGCATTGGTTCTTATCATTGTTTTCTGCCGTATCAGGTTTGTGTCGGGAATCGGAACAGACACCGCGACAATACATACATTAAAACAGACCAGGGGCAATCCTGGTATTCATTTGTCCACACGCTTTTTATTTTTACAGCCCGCAGGCATACGGAGAATTAAAAACGATGCTGCAGTCATCAGTCCTTCATCAGGTTTGCTCCTGCCATACGCCACGTCCCTTTCGGCACCTTCATCTCAAACCGTGCTCCTTTGCCCGGCTCGCCGTTCTCGGTAATCGTGATACCCGTAATGGAGAGGATATCCCGGGAAAGAGCTAATCCAAGGCCGGTGTTTTTCCCGAATTCCCGCTCGAAGATTTTCTCTTTTTCTTCAGCCGGTACACCCACACCGTCATCCTCGCATACGATAATCTGATCCCCCCCACGGTCCCGGACAGAGAACCGGATAGTCGTGATCTTCCCCCCGTACCGTACCGCATTGTCCATCAGGTTATAGAAGACCTTGACAATCAGCAGATCAGCGAACACTTCCGTATGGGGGGGCAGGTTGTTTTCCACGAGGATCTTGATCTTTCCAAGCGGGGCTTCCTTTGCCGCTGTCCCGATGAGCGTATGAGTATTCTGCCAGACCGGTGCCTGGATACCGATCTTCTCGTATTCTTTGGTAAACCGGATCATGACGGAGATCCGCTGTGCGGCAGTTATTGCCTTAAGGAAATACTCGCGGAGTGTGGGATCGGGCTGCTTCTTTTCCAGGAGGGTGAGAAATCCCTCCAGCACAGTCAGCTGGTTGTTGATGTCATGCCGGGTAATGCTGGAGAGCATGTTGAGTTTTTTATTGGACACACGCAGTACCATCTCCATCTGCCTGATTTCTGTGATGTCACTGACTGCCACTCTTACCTCGGGGGTGTCAGTAATACGGATACTTTCCAGCCGGGCAGGGAACGTGGATCCATCACCCCGCTTAAGCATGATAGTGTGGGATAGTTTTTTTCCCCGATTTACTACATTCATGAAATACTGGTCCCACAGGTCAAGATCTTCAGGAGCAATGAATTTCCTGAACCGTGCACGGACCAGTTTGCTCCGCTCCACGCCAAGAAGAGTTGCACCGGTAAGGTTCACCTCCTCAATCACTGCCTCTTTGCTGAGCGTGAGATAGCCGACGGGGGCAAAGTCATACAGGTCCAGGTATTTGTCCCGCGACTCCTCAAGCACGTGCTGCACTCTCCTCAGTTCTTCAGCCTGAGTTTCGAGCTCGATCTGGTGTACCTGGAGTTCGTGGATGAGTTCTTCTGCTTTCTGCACCTTTAAGTCGGGAGGGTGCTTCGGGAAGTGTGCGAGCTGCTGCTCTGCATAATCCCGCAAAGAATGATCGGTGCCGATGGTGTCCGTGTTCCTCTCTTCCGGTTTCTTTTTTCCTGCAGCCATCAAACCCTCTTCTTGTTCCGCCGACCGGGTTTGCCTTTCTCTCCTTCTTTTCCCTGGGGAGTGATATCTTCCATCGCAAGGAGAATGAAGTGTGTCACACCCTCTTCGTCAGGGATCCGGCGGGCATTGAGGAGAAGGATCCGGTGCCCGATGCCGGGGAAATCGTGCTCAATCCTGAAATTATCAAAGGCCGTATCCTTTGGAAGCACGGTCTCCAGCAGTTTCCGAAGCCCGGGAAGGTCCCACTGCCGGTCACCCAGAGCAAAGAGCGACCGTCCCTGCGTCTCTTCCGTGGTCACGCCAAAGGTCTGGTAGAATGTTCGGCTCGCAGAAACCACCTCAAATGTGCCGTTTAAGACGAGCAATGGCTCCCTGACCGTATCAACAATGTTCTGTGCATAGTTGCGGGCAGCCAAAGCCTCGGCCTCGACCGCTTTCAGCGCTGTTATATCAGAGAACGTCAGAACAACGCCATCGATCATATTCTCAAAAGTACGGTACGGCATAATGCGTACATGGTACCATTCATTACCGGTCGTACGTACATATTTCTCCCGGGGAATGAGTGATTCAAGGACCTCATGGACATCGGGGATCAGGTCCACATCCGGAATCAGTGACCGGATATCGGCAAGCGGGCGTCCCGTATCCGATGCGGCAAACCGGAATACCTTTGTTGCATCGTGGGTGAACCGTTTGATGGCGAGGTGGTCATCCAAAAATATCGTGCCGACATTGACGTTTTCGAGCAGGTTCTTCATGTCATTCTGGATGTCAGTAAGCTGCTCTATCTTTGCCTGAAGTTCTGAATTCACGGTTGTGATCTCTTCGTTCACCGACTGGAGTTCCTCTTTTGACGTCTCGAGTTCCTCATTGGTGGACTGGAGTTCCTCGTTGGTGGACTGGAGCTCTTCGTTAGTAGATGTGAGTTCCTCGTTTGTTGCCTGCATTTCCTCGATGGTAGCCTGCAGGTTCTCTTTTGTGTACGCAAGGTCCTGCTCCAGTTCCTCCACGCGCTTTGTCGATCCTTTTTTGTTAACCCGCGTTATTTTCCCAGGTTTCTCCGGCAATGGCAATTGGGTGTCCTGGAAACTTATGAGCAGCAGGTCCCGGGTTGCCTCAGGATCTAAAAGAGGACGCACGGTCAGGTCGACTCCATGAACACCGCCGTTTGTCTTGACCGGCAGGTCTTTTAAGGCAACCTGCGTCTTTTTCATGGTGGCGGTCAGGATGGCAGAGCGCAGTTCCACCGGGAGCCCTTCGCGAGCCATCTCGATCACATTTAAGCTTGCCTGCCCCTGTGCCGGCTGCAGGTACTTCCCCGTATTACCATGCACGAAGACGATGTTTCCCTTGTCATCTGTGATTACCGACGGGGGTGCATAGGACTGGAGGAGCACACGCCGGATGAGTTCGGCAAAGTTCTCCTTCTCCTTCATATCCGATGGCTTACCCGGCTCCTTTTCAGTCTTATTACCGATCCACGCATAGCGTGGTTCCATCAGCGACCGGGCAGATGCAAGAGAGCGTTTTGTGGTGTAGATCTTCCACTTTTTATTGACCGGAGCGAAGAGATCGGTAAAATTCCCGATACCNNAGCAGGTTCCGGCAGCTGATCAGGTCCATCTTGGTGAATGGCGGGTCCTTGATCACGTTCTGGATGGCAAATACGACAATCTCCCGGATCTCTTTTTTAATCCGGAACCCGTTATCCTCTTTTACAAAGAACCGCTGCAGCCGCTTCGGTGAAACATCGGTGGCAATGTTTGCCGGGTACGTACCTGCCCGTGCAGATGCAATGGCCTCATCATCGATATCAGTGGCATAGATCTGGAGCTTGAACTCCTGTTTGATCTCCTCCATGTACTCGCGGAAGAGTATGGCAAGCGAGTATGCCTCTTCACCGGAGGCACACCCAGGCACCCAGATCCGGAAGATATAGTTATCCGGTTTATTCTCAAACAGAGGGGGAAGTGTCTCTTTTGACAGACTGGCAAACGCATCCGGGTCGCGGAAAAAACTGGTCACGTTGATGAGCATTTCTTTAAAAAGGACCTGGACCTCGGCAGGGTTCTCCCTGAGATACCGGGCATACGCCCCTATATCATCAAGGTTATGCACCCCCATCCGCCGTTCTACCCGGCGCCGGATAGTACTCTGTTTGTACTGGGAAAAGTCGTTCCCGGTCTTCGATCGAAGGATCATCATGATTGTTTTCATGGCACTTAATGAAGCAGGAGCAGGGGAGGCCGGGGGAAGACCGGTATTAACTATCGTTTTTACATAGGTGACCAGCTGTTCGGTGATCTTATCGACCGGCAGTACATAGGTGGCAAGACCACTCTGGACCGCACTTGTTGGCATACCGTCATACTTTGCGGTGGTGGGTTCCTGCACAAAGGAAGCCCCCCCGGCCCCGTAGATTGCGCGGAGCCCGAGCGTGCCATCCGACCCACTGCCCGAGAGGATCACGCAGATAGCGCGTTCACCCTGGTCCTCGGCAAGAGAACGGAAGAAGGAGTCTATGGGCAAACGCAGTCCACGTGCCTTTTCCGGGACACTCAGGTGGAGTGCACCGTGAAAGAGTGTCATGTCCCTGTTGGGTGGAATAATGTAGACATGGTTGACCTGGATTAATTCCTGGTCTTTGGCCTCGTGGACAGGTATCGTGGTGGTCCGCTGGAGGATATCGGACAGCATGCTTGCATGGCCCGGGTCGAGATGGGGGATGAGCACAAATGCCATGCCGCTGTCGACCGGCATTGTTTTAAAGAAGAGTTCGAATGCTTCAAGACCCCCGGCAGAGGCACCGATCCCGATGATGGGGAAGGTTACTTCACGGGCAAGGTTCCGGGTTTTTTTCTTTACTGTACCTTTTTTTTTCTGGAGAATCTTAGCAATGTTTGGTTTTTTTCCCGGTAGAGGAGGCGCCTTGGTTATTTTCATCATTTCACATCTTATGGATACATATTCAGGGCATTTGCAGGTTCTTCATCCGTTTCAATAATTGAGGTGTAACGGTAACGACATATTCTTCCGGGTGCTCAAATACGGGGAGCGAACCGCAGTTGAAACGTCATCTGTCACCATTAATTTTTTCATCTTTCCTTTGTTTATTTCATCAGGGTTGGCTATAGTTTTTAAAATGCAGTTGGTCTTCATAATGAGTATGGTGAGAGGTGAAGATAAACCCTAATAACCAATACTCCGCAAATCTTCCCGAAGTAGCATTCGCAGCCACTCTCTGTCGTCATATTCGTGTAGTCTGTATATACATGCACCAGAGCAAGTTACCCTGTAGCGGGTGAGTATATACACTATACCTCATGTTGCAAAATCTGGTTGCAAATTCTGTAACAAACCTTATTGATTGTAAAAAAATATCACTCCGGGGGTCAGGCTGCAGCATTTGTCGGTTATCAGAATCAAGATCTTTAGTGTATCCGGGAGAATACATGGTTAAACCGGCTGGTTTAACCATTGAACCACGAACGATTGAGTATTTTATATCCCTGCACTTCCTCTGATTGTTAGAATTGGATTTACAGGTTTTTCCCCTAACCTTAAAAAACCACGATGGAACAACACATAAAATTCTTCACATCCCCTTCTCCCCAGATCCTCTAAATCCAATTCCCTTTCCTCCAGACGACATAATCCCACCGGCCTTGGTTCACCGCAGTATACCTGCATGCGAATGGGGAACCTGCCGTAGTCACCGGAAATAATTTCCCGGTTCCTCTGTCCCTGCCTTCACCGGGTATCAAAAGAAGAGGAGCAATAACCCGGGGTGCAGGGTGTATCCTTTTCTTTTTATCCATTCCGGTCATCGTGAAAATTGTGCAACAATTAAAAAAAATGCACTTTTTAGTCTTTAAGCGAAAATTAAGAGAACCGGAAGACATGGTGAAAGATCTTGCAATGATCCGGCTTAAAACGTAGAACCGGGTAAAAAAATTTAAAAATGAGAGGTTTTCTTTATCGCTTTTTGAACTCGGTAAATGACATCCGCAGTCAGTACATCAATATTGTGTGCAGATTCGGCATGATCTAAAAAGTTTCTCATAACTTCGTTATCAGTTGTTCCTGTCACTTCAAATGAACAATCCATCCCGAGATCTTTGCATACACAGAACATCCCGGGTGATCTGCTTATCCCATTCCGTTCGATCTCTACCGGTTTTTGTTCAATACAAACTTGCATTGTACTTTGAATCCCCCAACAAAGGTATCTTTCTTAACCACTCTGTGGTTATGTTATATAAAATTTTTTCAGGTTGTGCAATTGATTTGGCAGGCAGTTGGAAAATGGTCCAAAAAAAGCTTATTAGCTATTTTTTTATTATGACGGATCGCCATTTTGCGGTAGAAAATGTCGCTTTACTTTTTCAGTGTTTTCCGGTATACCATGCCCTGGAAAAGGGCGATCTTCTCCCCGGCATCGTCGGTAACTGTGACCGTGTACGTGGCAATTTTCGGATTTAACGAGAACTCCGCGGCCTCTGCATACAAGGTGCCACCGGTCGCTGCTTTTACATACGAGATGTTGGCGTTGATGGCAGCTGCAGGTGTCCCGTGGGAGTTGGAGGCAAGTGCAAACGCGGTGTCGGCAAGTGTAAAGATAGCTCCGCCGTGGACGGTTCCATGACTGTTCTTGTGCCAGCCGGCAATCCGCATCCGCACTTTTGCCCTGCCGGCCGAGACTTCCATAAGCTCGATACCAGCTTCCTGTGCCCAGGCATCTTTTTCAAAGAACGGGTCGGGAGGGTCCATTGAGGGTATCATTAAAAGGTATATGGCAAAGTGCAATAATGAAGGTTACGGGGCACGGTTTTGTTAATCAAGAAAAAGTGCAGGGAAAATGTTTTTTGTTTTTACCGGGTTGAAAATCGCCCAAGAGCAAGGGGTAGTATTATCAGGAACAAGTCCCTCTGCATGGCTTTAGCGTACTGCTCCCCCCATCCGGACCATCGGGCAGACATTACAGCCGAGCATCTCACCAAAGCAGAATAAGAACCGTTCCTTGATACTCCGTGGGAGCTGGTCTTCAGGGATAGGGGTGAAGCCGAAAGTCTTGTAAAATGAGATCAGGACAATGGTTGAATGAATATGGATCGTTTCTTCACCACAGTGCTTTATGAGTTCTGCTACTGCATCACGGGCATATCCTTTCCCGCGGTACGTTTCAGGTACAAAGACGCAGTCCATCTCAATACCGTCAGGATGCTTTGTGCAGCGTGCCGTTGCAGCAAGGGTGCCATCAACAAAAACGCCAAATATCCTTTCATGCAGGGGGTCTGCCTTCTGGCCACGGTACTGTTCCCATAATTTCTCAGCCAGATAAAACTCATCGCGTGTCAGTTCCCGGGTTTCTGTCGTCGTCATTATTTTCCCTTACTCCAGAATCTTTATATGCAAAGTTACTATATGAGCCTGTCTTTCTGAAATATCGGTTTTTTAACAGATCCAACAGGCTTTTTATCATTTCCTGATAGTCTTCTTCGTGGACTCTTTCCTGAACCCTGATAGCCTGAATCCTGTTCTCTGCGGCAGGCTTCACAGAAATTTCAGAAACGAGATCTTGTCGTTTGCCTGTCGTTCTAGTTCGGGATTGGATAAACCATACATTGATTGCAGAACGAGTAACTTGGCCATCAGGATCTCATCGAAGTTCGGTCGCCCTCCCTGATCGGTGGTATTGGTATACAAATCCCCCAGAAGCGGTCGAAACCGTTCCCACTTGATTAATGTATCAAACTCGG
>DADR01000053.1:60937-61462 GCA_002495055.1 Methanoregula sp. UBA247
CGGTTTTTACCCCGGAATTGCTGCCAAACTCATTGGTTACGGTCAGTACAACGGTATACGACTGAGTCTTTTTATTGCTCGTATAGGTATGTTGCGGGTTCTGCTGTGTCGAGGTTTTTCCGTCCCCAAAGGACCATCTCCACGAAGTCGGACTTCCTGTTGACTGGTCAGTAAACTGAACAATAAGTGGTGATCTGCCTGAGAGGGTATTTGCGACAAATGCTGAGACAGGACCACTTTTGGGATTGTCGGGACTCCATTTACCTGCAATGGGCAAATCACCGGATTTTCCGAATTGGAGTGCTTTATCCACTATTCCGGTTGTATGGTAATCAAAATACCAGTATCCGGTCGAAGGGCGGAAAATCGCGATACTGTCACCGGTTCCCATCCAGTTTCCTTTGATGATCCGGTCAGTACTGCCACCGAACCTGAAGGATTTATCGACTCCACCATCAAGGTTGTAATCAAAATACCAGTACCCGGTCGAAGGGCGGAAGATCGCTATGCCGTCCCTGCCGGTTC
>DADR01000058.1 GCA_002495055.1 Methanoregula sp. UBA247
GTGGCAATCGCGTACGGGTACGACAAACTCGAATCCCTGCCGCCAAAGACCTTCACTGTAGGAAAATCCCACCCGGTACAGGTCTATGCCGCTCTTGCCCGCGAGGCGTTTTGCGGACTAGGTTATCTTGAGGTAATGCCGTTCACGCTGACAAGCGAAGACGTGCTCTACAAGAAGATGCAGCGGGAGGAAAAGAAAGGTGTCCTCCACGTAATGCATCCGATCAACATCGAAAACACGGTGGTACGGACAGAGCTCCTTCCCCTTCTCCTCGAATTNNGCCGCACCCACCAGCAGGCGGCCGGGGTCAGCACGCATCCCGACGCAGACTTCTCGGAAGCCTACGCTTCAGCGGATGCTGTACTCCACGAGCTCTCCATTGACTATACCGTGAAAGAATCGGCAGACCCGGCATTTATTGAAGGGCGGCGTGGCGACATCATCGTTGCCGGAAAAAATGTTGGTGTATTTGGTGAGATCCATCCCGCCGTTCTCGTCGCGTTCGAGCTCGAACACTCAGTTGCCGCGTTCGAGTTCGATCTCAGAGCCGTACCGGGATACCCCGCCCTCTGAGATACTCTTTTACATCCCTGATTGTGAACTCCCCGTAATGGAAGATACTCGCAGCAAGACAGGCATCTGCTTTTCCTGCTGTAAAACCTTCATAAAAGTGTTCCAGAGAACCGACACCACCGCTTGCGACGATGGGAATTCCCGTGGCATCGGATATCGCCGCTGTGATGGGGATGTCAAAGCCATTTTTCGTGCCATCGGTCTCCATACTGGTGAGCAGGATTTCTCCCGCCCCCCTCGCTTCTGCCTCTTTTGCCCAGGCAATCGCATCAATACCGGTGGGCTTACTCCCTCCATAAATAACCACTTCGTACCAACAGGTATTCCCATCCGGAAGCCGGACTTGTATTGCATCAGGATTATGTGACAGATTCCTGCGCACATCTATGGCAACAACGATGCATTGAGTACCAAACGACTCAGCGGATCGGGTGATAAGTGCAGGATCGTGTACCGCACTTGTGTTAATACTCACCTTATCCGCACCCGCACGCAGGACCTGCTGAATATTGTCAAGTGAGCGGATACCACCGCCAACGGTCAGCGGCAGGAAAAGCTCGTCGGCTGCCCGCTTAATCAGTTCGATGATGGTATCTCGTTTCTGTTGGGATGCGGTGATATCCAGAAAGACTACTTCATCCGCACCTTGTTCGTTGTAGCGTTGTGCAAGTTCCACAGGATCTCCGGCATCGCGGAGCGAAATAAAATGAGTGCCTTTGACAACCCTGCCATCCTTGAGGTCAAGACAGGGAATTATACGTCGAGTGAGTACCATAAGTAAAACTTGGTGTGCACCCCCTATCTACGTTTCCCATTGTCATGATTCACGGAGTTTTTATGTAACTTGCCGTGCCTATTGATAGGGTAGTCAGTATCCGGGCGGCTGGTTTCGAGCCCCCCACAATACGAGGATGTTCATGAGCTCAGGAAAACTGAAGATTGAATGGGCTGCGCAGTACATGCCGGTACTCGCTGCAATAAAAAAACAGTTTGTCAAGGAAAAACCGTTCGCTGGCATGACGATTGGCATGGCGCTGCATGTTGAGGCCAAGACTGCTAACCTCGTCTCAACGCTCGCAGCGGGCGGCGCCGAGGTACACATAACCGGCTGTAATCCACTTTCCACGCAGGACGATGTGGCCGAAGCCCTCAACGACTTTAAGAATGTCCACTGCTATGCGAAACGTGCATGCTCGGTCGATGAGTATTATTCCGCTATTGACCAGGTGCTCGATGCCAGCCCGGTCATCACTATCGATGACGGAATGGACCTTATCCATTACATCCACACGAAGCGCCGTGACCTCATAAAAAAGGTAATCGGTGGCTGTGAAGAGACAACAACCGGTATCCACCGTCTCCGCGCAATGTCTAACGAAGGCAAGCTCGAATTCCCGGTTATTGCCGTGAACGACACACCAATGAAACGGTTCTTCGATAATGTCCATGGAACCGGGGAAAGTGCCCTCTCGTCGATCATGATCACGACAAACACCCTTATTGCCGGGAAATTCTTCGTGGTCGCTGGTTACGGTTTCTGTGGGCGGGGGCTTGCGAAGAAGGCCCATGGGCTCGGCGCAAAAGTCATTGTCACCGAGATTGACCCGCGGCGGGCACTAGAGGCACACATGGATGGATTTATGGTCATGTCCATGGATGAGGCAGCAACAATCGGCGATATCTTTGTTACTACTACCGGCAACATCGCAGTCATTGCTGCCCGGCACTTCAAGACCCTGAAAAACGGGGCTATCCTCTCGAATGCTGGCCACTTCAATGTAGAGATCGACATCGAATGGCTCCATAAAAATGCCGACAAGGTCATCCAGCGGGACGGCATCGAGACCTTCATGCTTAAAGGTAAAGCGATCCACGTTCTTGCCGAGGGCCGGCTAGTCAATCTCGCCACTCCCAAAGGGATGGGGCACCCGATTGAGGTCATGGACTTAAGCTTCGCACTTCAGGCGCTTTGTACCCTTCACATCGCAAAAAATGGCAGGAAGATGAAGGGTGGTGTCTATGATGTCCCGCAGGAGATTGATGAAAAGGTTGCCTACCTCAAACTCTCATCGCTGGGTCTCTCGATAGATGCGGTAACAGAAAAACAGAAGAAATACCTCTGCAGCTGGGATATTGGAACATAATCCTTTTTTTCATAACTTTTACCTGTTACCCTTCACGTGCAGCGTAGAGGTATTCCTGTGCATACCCGCAATACTCCCCGAAGTGACTTTTTGCAAATCTCCGTATTGTGTCATATTCCTTTCCCGTAATACCCGAACCTGTCTTCAGGGTTTTCAGGTAGTTGAGTTGCATTATCCGGCGAATCCAGACATCCACCGGGAATGCCTCGTACTTCTGGAATGCAAAAAGAAGTATGCAATCGGCAGCCTTGGGTCCAACCCCGGGGAGTTTCATCAGTTGTTTGCGTGCATCCTCATACGGCAAAGCACTGGTGGTATCCTCCCACTGTCTGACATCAATAATCCTGCAGGCAGTATTAAGGACATAAGGAGTCCGGTAGCCCAGTTTGCAGTCGGTGATTGCATGTCCTCCGGAACATGAAATAGAGGAAGGATCGGGAAAGGAGAAATAGGTCTTTTTTTCAAACGTAATTTCTTCACCGAACTGTTCAGCAATAGTGGCAATCCGGCGACGGATCATGGGAATATTGGAATTGGTTGAACAGATATAGGAGATAAGGCACTCCCATTTCGGCTGCCGGATTAAACGGAGCCCGGTACATTGACGAATCGCGGTATGGATGAGGGGATCCTTATCGATGGATTTCAGGATGGGATGGAGATCCATGTCAAGTGAAAAATACTCAATAATAAATGACGATGGCGCGCCTTTAAAAGTAAGCCGGTTACCCTCCTGCAGTATCCTGATAACCCTTTCCCCCACTATACCATACCACCATCCGTCATCGGTTCGATCCCATCGGAATACCTGCCCGCAACCAAGTGTCTGATCGAGCGAAAATTGCTGGTTAGGTAAGAGGATTATCGATGGCATGATCCAACCTGCTGTCAGTGAACATCTGTTGTGTTAATTCATGTTGGGTATATCTTGTAATCAAGACTGGCGTTTAAGCGCAAGCAATCGGACGTTTTTTGTTATGGGGATGCGGATGAATTAAAAAGCACTTACGAATCACAACGGATAGGCTTTTAATATATAAATCAATAGTTCTTTTCATGGAATTGACACAAACACTTAAAACATTTATTGAAGAAGGACAGGACTGGGAGCGTAAAAACACGTCAGTAAAAGGTGTTTCCATTATCCGGCTCCCGGCAACAAAGAACCGGGCTGCATCACTTGCCATTGATATCAACCCGATAGGTGATCACGGTCTTCCTATGAAGAAAAAAGGCATCATGATCATGAATGCCGCTGAGCTCGCAGCATTCAAAACGGTTTTCGAGAATGAAAAAGTCGATAGCCTTATCAGAGCACTTGAAGAGGTCCTTCCGGAACGAAAGGCAGCTGCAAAAACATCAAAAGTTGATGTTGTCCAGATATAACGTGATAAATTTTGCGGCAAAGGGATTGTATGAAGAAATGGCTGGGATTTTTCGGACTTTTAATTATTGCCTTAATAATGGTCTCCGGTTGTCTTGGTTCGAAAACACCTCCCGTATCACGCCCTTTTACACCTGCTGTGCTGGTTGATTATTACCGGACCGGTGGTTTTGTCGGCTTGAATGATCGCCTGGTCATCTTTGATAACGGTGTTGCTGTTGTATCAGGTAAGAACAATAATCACGAAATTGAGCTGAACAAGTCAGATATTGATAGAATTAACCTGATCTTTAATAACTCGCAGTTTTCGATGCTTGAAGGGAATTATTCGGCACGACATGGCAGTGCCGATTTAATCAGATACTCCATACGCTACCATAGCAAGACCGTAAACGCTGAGGACTCTGCAATTCCTCCCGCATTGCAATTGGTTATCGATGAGTTAAACCGGTTTTTACTCTTAGGCAGGTCGGTGGAACAAACACCCCCTTCATTCACAACTATCCTTAACTGATACATCTCCCCCTTCGTGTCGTCCGCATTTTCCATTTTTTCCCTCCATGAAAAATGTATGGAGTGAACGGATCTGGAAAGAATTGAATATTACAGGATATATTTTTTAACCGGTCTCTTTGTTAGCAAAGGGAAAAATGATTAAAAACAGGACTATTTATTTTCATACATACACGACTGTATATCATGTCCAAGTTTTCCGATTGCATCTGCCCGGCACCGCTGGCAGTGACGCATCTGTTTGACATATTTCCCGCATACATCCTGCATTTTTCGCTTCATTTCCGGTGTTGGGGGTGTAATATCAGCAAACTTGTATTGTGCAATAAGAGGAATGACATTAAAAGTATACACACCCATCTCGCCAACCTTTTTTGCAATCTCCGGGATATGATCTTCGTTGATGCCCGGGATATAAACCGTGTTGATTTTTACAATCATGTGTCGTTTTACCGCTTCTTCGATACCTTTTAACTGCTGGGAGAGGAGAATTTTTGCACCTTCTATTCCCGTATAGCGCTTGCCCTTGTAATCAATAAACTGATAGATTTTAGCACCGATCTCGGGGTCAATGGCGTTCAGGGTGACAGTAATATTGCCAACATCGTATTTCTGGAGCAGGTCGATCTTTTCCGGGAGCATCAGACCGTTTGTACTGATGCACTTGATAACGTTGGGGTACTGCTCATGAAGGCGGTGGAGCGTTTCAAAAGTCTCTTCATTTGCCAGCGGCTCTCCCGGCCCGGCTATCCCGACAACCTTGATATAATCGTACTTATCCACAACTTTTTTGACCATGTCCATGGATTCATCAGGATTGAGCACCCTTGTCGTCACACCCGGGCGGCTCTCGTTCACACAATCAAAGTCACGAATACAGTAATTACACTGGATGTTGCATTTGGGTGCTACCGGAATATGACACCGCCCGAATGTGTGGCATGCCTTTTCGGAAAAACAGGGGTGTTCCTGGATCTTGCGCATCTGTGCCGGGTCCCACTGGACTTTCTTACCAGCAACATCTGCAACTCTTATTTCATCAGACATATTCAACACCACTACGTGCGTTGTGAATGTATAAATAAAGTGCAATCGTGATAGCGCAGATCAGATCATTGACTTTAACCCTGCAAATCAGCAGAATCAATACCCCTTCAGGAACCTTGTGCTCTCCAGATCATTTGATCAGGCAGAGATGAAATATATCAGTTTTGACTTTTTGATGTATCACTGAGTCAATTGTATATGGCATACAGGATTATTCTGTACACGGGTATTATGAAAAAATCTGAAAAATTGAAGGGTAAACAAGCGGTTGCCTTAAAGAAAAAAACGCAGCTACAGTACGGATTGTTAGCGGGAGCCGGAGTTGTAATTGTTGCTATCCTGTTACTCATGGTTTTCAACCCGTTTGTCGTTAAGTCCGGAGATACGGTCAATGTATTTTACACCGGAACACTGGATGATGGTACCGTTTTTGATTCAAATGTAAATGGCACTCCATTGACATTTACGGTTGGAAAAGGCATGGTAATTCCGGGTTTTGAAGAAGCAGTCGTTGGTATGGCCGTAAACAATGAAAAAACAGTCAGGATCTTACCTGAAAAAGCGTATGGATTGTATAATGCTTCTTTTGTCCATGTCATAAACCGCACGGCATTTCCCTCAAACCTGACACCCGTTGTCGGACAATATTACTCTGTCCGGAGCACCATTGATGGTTCAGAAAGTTCAGTACAAGTGATCAACGTTACGGCGTCCACGATTACTCTGGATGCGAATCATGCGCTGGCGGGACAAAACCTGACGTTCTCGATCAGACTCGCTGCTATTAATCCGAAATAAAATTTTTTTGGCTTGGGAGAGACAACCAATAAAAACCTGAACGATACATAAGAATTTTCCTCCTATAATAATGACTCCTATTCATATACAATAAATTCTCATGGCGTCTACGAATGCACTCACAAATACCGAAGCGGCGGAACCGAAAGTCCTTTAGTACTGCACACTACCTTGCCTGATCCCGCATTCCTATCCAAATCCCTATAAAACCGGTAATTTGATCACGACCGAGCCATACACGCCTGGATGTAAGATAAACAAAAATTATTAATAACGAAGTTGAACCGAAAAAAAGCGCTTTTAATTATCATGATTTATATATCAAGCCCATTTTGCCACAATAATCCTATCGGTACTTCCTCCATACCTGAAGGATTTATTGACAATCCCGTCGAGGTTGTAGTCAAAATACCAGTAACCGGTAGAAGGCCGGAAGATAGCAATTCCGTCTTTACCGTGACCGTCCCAGTCACCGGTGACGATATGGTCAGTACTTCCTCCGTATCTGAAGGATTTATTGACAATCCCGTCGAGGTTGTAGTCAAAATACCAGTAACCGGTAGAAGGCCGGAAGATAGCAATTCCATCTTTTCCGTCACCGTCCCAGTCACCGGCGATAATCTGGTCAGTACTTCCTCCGTATCTGAAGGATTTATTGACAATCCCGTCGAGGTTGCAATCAAAATACCAGTAACCGGTAGAAGGCCGGAAGATAGCAATCCCTTCGTTGTTGGTTCCCAGCCAGTACGGATTAAGCCCCTTTTCTGCAAAAATCATCCATCCTGTTGCACCGACATGAAGACGATGATAATAGATCCACGGGATCCCATCTGTCACATCCAGACCGGTTGATAACTGTTCGCTGTCGGTTGCAAATATTCCCCCATCACTAGTCCGGTTTAATTTCAGGAAAGCAACAACGTCATTCCATCGTGTAATTCTGCCGATTTTTTGATAAGCAACAGCCATCTGTGCTGTGCCTTCGTTCCAGACACCATCTGTATTATTTTTAAAGCCAAATCCATCTCCATATGAAAGATATTGTTCAGAATAGGTGATCGCTCGCTGATACTGGGTTTCAGTGTCGTCAAATGCGAGATTGCTCCATGCCTGCACATCAAGGACAATCGGGTTTGTGTTCAGTGTTGAACCGTCCGGAAGCGTTCCAATCCAGAATTTACCATCAGAGGAATCCCACATCGCATCCAGAAATACCCGTGCCTTCCCTGCCCGGGTATTCCACGTACTGTTATTGGTAATTTGATAGAGCTTCGTGAATGCTACGTAAAGATCGATATTATGTTCAGTTGATTTGTAGGTAAGGGGCGTCTGGTCGCGTTCCCATCCTTCGAAACCCCCGGTATATCCGGGTATTCCGGTTGAATTATAACAGTTGAACTCCACCCAGTCCCCCATTCGTTCCGAAGCCAGTAAGTATTTATCATTCCCTCCTTTTTCATACATGGACAGGAGTGCGATCATGGTCCATGCAACATTGCCGGTATGGGTGCTGACCTGGAACTTATCCTCGTACCATTTTCCTGTGCTGGAATTGTAGAACCCCGACATACGGACCGTATTGCTCCTGCCGTTGGGGGTCCAGCCATCCGGGAGGACGAGATCGCCACCCATATATCCATTCCTGATACGGCCATCATCGAAATACCGGTCATGGTTTTGTGCATATACCAGCGCATCGGCGACCAGCCTTGCCCTTGTCAGATTATTTTCTGCAATAAACGCGAGTAATGCAATAGCATTATCATAGGTGAATGCCGTGTTCCGGAGTACTTTATCAAAGTCATTTGATGAGTTTATCGTTTTGTAACTCACGAGGAACCGTGGTTCATCCAGTTGTGCCTTGTCGTACTGGATATCGTCAAGATAGAATGTAATATTCTGATTTCCGTTATCTGCAGCAGTTGCCGCCCATCCGAATCCGCCAAGTACATAACTCAGGTCTTTCCCCCGGAGATCAATAGAATATTTTGTCCATGTTGTCGACAGGGTCAATTTTCCCGTTCTCACATCTCGCGACGAATCACCGAATGGCATTTTGTACGTCGCATTGTGCCCAACACCACACACAAGAAATTCCACAATCTCCCCCCCGGTTGCACCCCTTGCCCAGAATGAAAGAGTTGTAGCCCCGGAAAGATTCACTCCGGCGTTTGGCAATGTCCCCCAATTCGAACCGGGTTCCTTCTCGGTTCCCGTTAGGTTCCCGTTGAGAAAATACCATCCGCTCCATGCCCCTGCAGCAGGAGAAAAAGTGCATTCAATGGTGGTAATTCCGGAATGCGAATTCAGAGAAATATCTTCTTTCATGTACGGGACTTTATTAACATCACCGCCATCTGCCACCATTGCACCTCGGGCGGAAAAATGGTTTCCGGCGGCGTCTGCATCAGAATAGACATCAACGGTCTTATGGTACTGGTCCATTATCTCAGCCAGATAATCTGTGGACTTACTCGCCAGGCCGAGCGATTGTGCCGGGTTGAGAAGATTTGAGTGTAGATCCAGGTTCTTTCCCGTACTCATATTCGGATTGCTTTCCATGAGCTGTGTACTGGATGCAGATACTGTTGTGAATGCTGCAAATAAGAGAAAGACGAACAATAAAAGAAAAATTCTGGTTTTATTCCGGGTACTTATTACGGATCGACCACAATTCCAAAAAATCCACGGTTTCATACATACCCCAATGTCAGAAAATCATCTATCCGATTTTATATACATTCCTAAATGGTTTTTCACATCCCTGAATCAAATAGGGTCAACACCTCCTGTTGCTTCCTCACCGCTGCTACCTCATGTTCGATCGCATCCGCACTCCGGACGCGTGGAAGCTTGGTGGACAAACTCCTCATGTTTGGGAAGGAGCTGGGGGATCGTGCCTCATCTGGCCGGGTTTGGCATAAGGTAGGCTTCTTGAGCGTGATGAAGGTGCAAGGCTAGACTGTATCTCAAATAAGCCCGCAAACTGCTCCTTTTGGCAAACGGACGAACGTGTTTTCGGGTCAGTAAATTCAATGTCAACATTGACAAAAAATATGGATTAAAACGATTATTTTCATTATTGGACTGATTTGAAAGGATTTTGACCTGTCAATTTAGCGGTCGTACAGCAGCCCCTTTTTTTCGCTGGATGGGTAGCACGGTCAGCATGAAAGGAACACCAGTTTTGGGGGTTGGAGGAATGAATTTTAACGTCGGATGTCGACGTGAAATTGGGCGGGGGATGGCTTGTGCAGGAAGACTCCGGCTTACAGCAAGTAGACGTGAAATCGCCCTATTCAGGCTCTGATTGGCAAAAGAAGCCTTTTTGGATCTGACTGAATTGTTCAGGTTGCACAAAACCTCAAAATCCGGCACATGTTTTCAAACAGAGCGTAATTCATAGATTTTATGTCAAAATACGCAATATTCTGGCGGGAAAATGTACGCAAATGGACGCTTTTGGATGGCCGATCGCTCGCCGGATGGGCTAAAGTGGTGGAAAGTGAAAGGAAGGGTTGTTTTTGGGGTTGGACGGGTGAAATCTCTCTTCGGATATCGACGTGAAATCAGGGTTGGGGGTTATGTGTAGGGGGACCCCGTACGTCAACCACTCACATCTCCGGTTCACCGCCTCGTTCCACTGGGGGATAGAGTGGAACTTTAACTTCAACCGGTACGGGCTTTTAAGGATCTTCAGGGTTTCGATATATCCGGCAATCGCTTCCTCAATATTCATTAGCGTCTTGTCCCACTTGTCACCTTAAGAGATGCAGCCGGGTTTTTTTAAACCCCTCTCGAAATGTCGAGAAAGAAAATAATAATCTTACCTGTATCATGCACTTTCAGATGTGCCTAATTATTTTAGATAAAAATACCCGGTATTTAATAAAATGAAAACCCGTCCCAAGCAATGCCCGAACGGTCATGGAAATGGAGGGGTGAGCCGGATAACATTTTTTAAAAAGCGGTCATCGGAGGCAATCACGTAATTTCCAGATGAGAGCTAGTTGATTATTGATTTTGTTTTTCTTTTTTTCCTCGATGCTGTCAATGATCACGGTTACGGGAATTTCCAGTTCATAGACTTTTGTTGGCCGGCCCTTATTCTCGGCGGTTTTCTCACGACTTCTGATCCAACCCCGATCTTTCATGAAGTTCATTGCCAGGCTGATCTCTGGCTGGCGCATGTCAGTCCCGCGCTCGATAACCCGGGAGGTTGCTTCCGGTGTACTCGCAAGGAACACCAGCACTTTTGCAACATGTCTTTTCATTCCAATCTCGATCAGCAGGTTGGCGAACTCTTCTTCCTTTTCGGTAAAATATTGTACGCTTTCCTCCCTCATTGAGATCATTTCAAAAATTGAATATTCTTTATATAAAAATTCGATATATGATTATAGTTCAATATTAACCTTTAATGGATCATATTTGAGAGCGGGGTATTTTTTTAACGAATTTTACATACGGAAGCCTGATAATTGGCGGTTTGGGGTTCATGTTGTTTGCATTATTGTTCCAAGCTCGTGTGAAGTGATCACCAAACACTTCCGTTCTTTTGATCACATTCTGCCATATTTCCTCCGTTGAACCATTAAAATGCATTACTTACACTAATAGCGATAAAAGAGATTTTATTTTTTGAAATCTTTTTATAAACAGATTTTTCCCTTAAAAAATTAACATGGGCCCGGCCGGATTCGAACCGGCGACCTCCGCCGTGTAAGGGCGACGTCATAACCGACTAGACCACGAGCCCGTGCTCCTATTAATGTTTCCCTGCACCCTATTAACGTTGTTGATGTCCTCTGAAACGATGCCCATTGATCATTCATAAAGAATGATAAACGGAACAGGTATCAGGAATACAGAATGAAAAATGACATAAAAAAGAACAGAATTGTTATTCTTTCTTCAGTTTGATGTCGATGGCATATTTTTCTGCGTTCTTGTCTGCCATGGCCTGGATAGCGGCGATCTCGGCATCCTGGCGTTTTGGCTTGAATAGGTGACGGAAACGTTTCTGGGTTTTTAAATATTCTTCGACTGGCTTGCGGACAACCTTTTTAGCTTTTACAACCTTGCCGTCGACCATTTCAAAATTGACCCAGAGTCCCGTCTCTATCGCCAGTTTTGCAATTGCTACCGTCTGGTTTCCCTCAAAGCCCCAGCCGGTACAACAGGGTGCATGGACCTGGACATAGCACGGGCCTTTGGTATTGATCGCCTTCTCAACTTTCTGCATGAAATCAGCAGGATAGGCAATCGAAGCAGTTGCAACGTAAGGTGCACCATGGGCTGCCAGGATCTGCGGCATGTCCTTTTTTGGACGTTTGTTGCCAAACGAGCATTTACCAGCCGGGCTTGTTGTTGTGCTGGCATCGTATGGCGTGGCACCGGAACGCTGTATACCGGTGTTCATGTAGGCCTCATTATCGTAGCATATATAGGTTAAATCATGACCGCGTTCAAAGGCACCACTGATACAGATCATACCAATATCGAAGGTGGCACCGTCACCTGCCATGATTACAACCTTCTCGGTCCTGCCTTGTTTTTTGAGTGACGCTTCAATACCGGATGCAACTGCCGAGGCATTTTCAAAGAGTGAGTGGATCCATGGCACCTTCCAGGCGGTTTCCGGGTAAGGGGTGGAGAACACTTCCATGCAGCCCGTGGCGGAAACAACGATGGTATCCTTACCAGCGGCTTTTGTTACCAGTCTTGCCGCCAGCGCCGCTCCACACCCGCCACATGCCCGGTGTCCGCAATCAAATAGCTCAAGGTTTTTATCGATCATCTCACAGCACCTCCGTGCGCAGCCCGTAGAACATATCTCCCTGCCCTTTTTCAACAAGTGCGACAATCTCCTTGATGTCTTTCTTCCTGACGTCTCTTCCGCCCAGACCGATGATATAACCTTTTACCGGGATGCCGGAATTATAGAGTGCATCCTTAACTTCCAGGGTCACTGCCCCCTTCGCACCCAGTGAAATGTTCTTGTCGAGCACGGCAACTCTCTTTACATGGAGAAGAGCCTTAGCCACATCTTCCGTGGGGAACGGGCGGAAGACACGGATCTTAAGGAGGCCAACTTTTTTGCCTTCATCACGCATCTCATCAATTGCGTCCTTGGTAGTACCGCAGATTGAGCCCAGTGCAACAATCGCCGTTTCGGCATCTTCAAGCCGGTACCCTTCGACCATGGCACTATAATCCCTCCCGAACATCTGTCCAAATTCTTTTCCTGCTTTATGGATAATTGCTTTTGATTCCTTGAGGGCGCGATCCATCTCATACCTGAATTCGTGATAATACTCCGGTGTTGCATACATGCCGAAACTGATCGGATCGGCTGCGTCAAGCCGTTCGGAGGGTGTATATTTCGGGAGGAATCGGTCAATATCGTCCTGCGTGAGCATATCAATAGGTTCGTAGGTATGCGAGAGGATGAAGCCATCAAAGCAGACGAATGCAGGCAGGAGGACGGATGACTCCTCGGCTACCCGGTACGCGATATAGTGCAGATCTGTGGCTTCCTGGTTGTCCTCTGCGTAGAACTGCAGCCAGCCGGAATCACGCAGTGATATGGAGTCCTGCTGGTCATTCCAGATCGAGAGCGGCGCACCAAGTGCCCTGTTGGCAATTGACATCACAATCGGGAGACGCATTCCCGCAACATTAAAGCAGACTTCAAACATAAGAGCAAGTCCCTGTGATGTCGTCGCAGAGTAGGTGCGTGAACCTGCAGCGCTTGCCCCGATACATGCAGACAGTGCGGAAAACTCATTTTCTACGGTAATATATTCAGCATCGAGCTCGCAGTTCGCAACATATTCAGCGAGTGCTTCGACGATATGTGTCTGGGGGGTGATTGGATAGGCAGCAATCACCTGCGGGCGGCAGAATTTTACTGCTTCTGCCACTGCATGCGATCCTTCGGTTATTTCCATCATCTACTTCTCCTCCTGTTTCATTGCAATCGCTGTACCCGGGCATTCTTCGGCACAGATCCCGCACCCCTTACAGTACGTGTAATCAGGAGCTACGAATCCCTCTTCAGTTTCATGGACACAACCCTCGGGACAAAGGGTCATACACAACCCGCATTGAGTACACTTCTCCCTGTCAAAAACCGGTTTGAAGACGCGCCACGATCCGGTTTTGTTGTCACGTGACTTACCCGGTCGGGCCCTGCATCCTACGGCAAGTGCCATTATGCAGCCCCCTTTACCCTGTCATATGCCTGCCGGGCAGCTTCGATATTATTAATTGCAAGTTCTTTTGGGAACCGGTGGTTGAGTGCATGTTCCAGCGCAGAAAATTTTATCTCTCCCGTTGCTGCAGCAAAAGCTCCCATAAGTGAGGTATTGGTAATGGGGAGCCCGATTGCCTTCAACGCGATTGAAGTTGCATCGATAGTGATCAATTTTACCCCTTCCGGCACCTTAAAGTCAGGTACCCTTTCTGTGTTCACGATCACAATGCCCCCCTTCTTTACACCCTGGAATACATTCACATCCTTGATGAGGGTGCTGTCCTGGACAATGATATAGTCCGGTTCATAGACCTGACTTCGCTTCCGGATTATTTTATCATCGAACCGTACAAATGCCTGGACAGGTGCCCCCCGCCGCTCGACACCAAATGCCGGGAAGGCCTGGGCAAAGACGCCCCCCTCGAATGCGGCGATCGCAATTAATTCGGCAGCGGTAACGGATCCTTGACCGCCCCTGCCGTGGATGCGTAACTCTCTCAAGTAAAATCCCCAATAATCTTACATGATTAATCGATATAAATCTACAGATCTACATCGAGTCCGAGAATATCAGTTCTTCCCCTGAAAACATCACGGGCAATCCTGGCCAGCCCCCTTGAAGCGCACCATTCATCGAAAACAGCCACTTTTCGGCCAAGAAGTGCTTCAACTTCGGGAGCGATGAGCGGTGCGAGACTACCGGCAAGTGCTACATGAGCGCGGTTATTCAACACCAGAAGCGCAGCACATTCCATCGCAGCAAACAGCGCAACAGAACGCATGCGTTCATGTTCCGGAAGAGAAAAGGTTACTCCCGCGTGCTGGAACGCCTCATTTGCCGTGCATTTCCCCGCATCAATCCGGCGTATCGCGTCCACATCAAGTGCGCCGTGAAGCATACCCGGGGCAAAGATGCAGGCATCAAACGCACCAACCAGTTTTCCTGAAGTAACAAGCAGCGTGACCGTGTTTGAGCTCACATCGGACACGATAAAATCACCGCCGAGAGTGTTCCCGACTTCGTATGCAATACCGATCTTTTCAGGACTCGACTGATGTGAATATACTTTAAATCGGGGATCAGTTGGAGAACCGCGATGAAGGCCCGGGATGACGATGGCTGGGATCCCGCTCCTGGCAACTTCATCAAAAACCCTTGTTCCACCACCGATGTGCAGACCTGCCCCATCCTGGCTGATGAGTCCCCGGTTTTTTACTTTGTTGACCGGTGTGATGGAAGAAATATTGTCGCCCATCGAATAGCAGAGTGCAATCCCTTCAATTTCATCGACCGGACATATCCTTGAGAGATCCTGTATAGTGAACCCTTTTGCAGCTTCCCGTGATACCTTAAACTGTCCTGGTTCTCCGGCAAAACGCATGGCAGTTGTGCCGTGATCGATCCCAATGAACATAACAGTAATCCTATAGCATGGATAACATATTAGGTATTGATGTTCGATATCGTGACAGGTGGCGCCGGTTTCATTGGTTCACACCTCGTAGATACGCTTGTTGCACAGGGTAATGAAGTTCTCGTGATTGACTCGCTCTGCTCCGGGCGCAGGGAGATGATTGCACGGCATATTGACTCCTGCAAGGTCAGGTTCGTGAAAAAAGACCTTCTTGACGATGGGTGGCAGGATGCCATTCAGGGAGCGGACCGGCTTTTCCATCTCGCAGCGGATCCTGATGTGCGTCAGAGTGCCATAAATCCCGAACCGACAATGCAGAACAATATAATGGTCACATACCGGGTCCTCGAAGCCATGCGCCGGAACGACGTTCCCGAACTTGTGTTCACATCGACGTCAACGGTCTATGGTGATGCAGATCTCATCCCGACACCGGAAAGGTATACCCCGCTTGAGCCCATTTCAGTGTACGGCGCGAGCAAGCTTGCCTGTGAAGCACTTATCTCCGCATACTGCCACTCGTTTGGCATGAAGGCATGGGTATTCCGGTTTGCCAATATCATCGGTTCGCGGAGTGGCCATGGCGTGATCAACGATTTTATTCATAAACTTGAGGAGAATCCAGCCGAACTGGAGATCCTCGGCGACGGAAAACAGACTAAATCTTACCTGGAGGTGCACGAATGTGTGGCTGCGATGCTCTTTGCAGTCGGGCATGCCCGGGATACCGTCAATACGTTCAATATTGGTTCAGAGGACTGGATTGATGTGAAGAGTATCGCGGAGATTGTCACAGAAGAGATGCACCTGCCTGATACGAAGCTCAGGTTCACTGGCGGTAAACGTGGTTGGGTCGGCGATGTACCAAAGATGCAGCTTGCCGTTGACAAGATTAAAAAGCTGCGCTGGAAGCCACAGCTCGGTTCAAGAGAAAGCGTAAGAATTGCGGTCAGAGCTATGCTCGCAGAACGGCAGTCGTCCCAATAATCCTGATCGTACGATAAGATACAAAAACACCAGTGATTCCCATGAAGTATATCGTGATTCTCGGGGATGGCATGGCGGATGAACCGCTTGTGCAGCTCGGGGGAAAAACTCCTCTGGACTATGCAAAAACGCCGAATATGGATCGTATGGCACAAAACGGCGCGTGTGGGATGCTTCGGACAATCCCTGACGGTTTTGAAGCGGGAAGCGATATCGCCAACATGTCCATCCTTGGTTATGCTCCTTCGTTGTATTATACCGGCAGGGGACCGCTTGAAGCCTTGAGTATGGGGATTGACCTTGACGAACAAGATGTTGCGTACCGCTGTAACCTTGTAACCGTGGAAAACGGAATTATGGCAGATTTCTCGGCCGGGCATATCTCCAGTCCGGAGGGAGCAGAACTCTTTGCTTCGCTTGGACACAGGATCCCGGGGGTGATGTTCAGACCGGGAGTCAGTTATCGCAACCTGCTCGTTGTGCATGACGGTAAGGGGGCCGTTTCCACCCCGCCCCATGATATTGTCGGAAAAAGTATTACCGATTATCTGCCCAAAGGTGCCGATGCCGGCCTGCTCCTGCGGTGCATGGAGAAAAGTATAGAGCTCTTTTTCGAACATCCGGTTAATTATGAACGACAAAAAGCCGGAAAACCCCTTGCGACCCAGATATGGCCGTGGAGTGGTGGGAATAAACCCGCATTTCCTTCATTTGAGAAAAAGTACGGTAAGAAAGGTGGGGTGATATCAGCCGTGGATCTTTTAAGCGGGATTGCGAAGTGTGCCGGTATGGAAGTGATTAATGTCCCGGGCGCTACCGGTTACCTCGACACGGATTATGACGCGAAGGGACACTATGCTCTCGAAGCAATCAAGCACCTTGACTTCCTCTATCTTCATATCGAGGCGCCGGATGAAGCCGGACATCTGGGGAATGTTGAAGAGAAGGTTCTCGCGATCGAACGGGTTGATGCTGTTGTTGGTATGATCCTCGACGAGTTTGACGGTGTCCTTGCTGTGCTTCCTGATCATCCGACTCCTGTCAGGGTTAAGACACATACGAGAGATCCGGTCCCCTTCGTTGTTGTTGGTAAGGGAAAGGATAATACGGAACGATATTCGGAACAAACAGCGATGACCGGGGGACTCGGGACACAGAATGCCGTCGAGTTCCTGGATTTCCTGTTTTCATGAGTTGTGCGGCATCAGACCCCTGCTTCATCATGCATTTCAGTGGGGGTAACTTTCATCATCTGCCGTACCTGACTCGTTCTTTTTTCTTTGTTTGAAGATATAGATTTGTCCCCCTGCTATGATGGAATGGGAAAGCCTATCTTTTTATTGAGAAATAATCCAATGCAGTTAATACCGATGGCGTAGAGGTGTAGTGAGATGAAAAAGAACCTGCTGATGTGGGATGAAACACTCTTCCGGGACCCCGAAGTACTGGAGATTGATTACGTTCCCGGGCAGTTTGAATTCCGGGATGCCCAGATGCGCGAACTGGCATTTCAGATCCGTCCGGGACTCCGCGGGGGCAGGCCTCTCAATACCGTTTGTAAGGGACTACCCGGGACGGGAAAGACCACGAGTGTCCGGAAACTCTTTGCAGAGATAGAAGAAACGACAAAGAAACTAGTCCCTGTCTACATCAACTGCCAGATCGATAACACCAAATTTGCAATAATTTCACAGATCTACAAAAAGCTCTCCGGGCATCTCCCGCCATCATCCGGAACATCGTTCAAACAGGTCTTCGATGCCGTCGCCCGCATCCTGATAAAAGATGAGATTGTGCTGCTTGTTGCGCTCGATGACGCGAATTATCTCCTCTATGAAAATGAGATAAACAAGGTGCTCTATACCCTGCTTCGGTCCCATGAAACGTACGAGGGAACACGGATCGGGGTAATTGTGATTGTCAGCGACCTTGATGTGGATCTTACCCGTGCAGTCGATGCCCGTGTCGCCTCGGTTTTCCTCCCCACCGAGATCTATTTTCCCCCGTATGATAACACAGAAATCCAGGAAATAATGAAAGCCCGGGTAATGCAGGGTCTGTTTCAGGGTGTTTTGAGTGAAGAACTTCTCAATCTCGTCGTTGAACAGACATTAAAGACGGGAGATCTGCGGGTGGGAATCGATCTGTTAAAACGAGCTACGCTCAGTGCGGAACGTGCAGCAAAGCGCAGCATTGAGCGGGAGGATATCTGTGGTGCGTATAAGGTTTCAAAGTATCTTCACCTTTCCTATACCATAAAAACACTTAAGGATGAAGAGCGGCTGATTCTGAAATCATTTGCCAAAAGAAGTGAAAAAGAACATGAGATGAACGCAGGTGATGTATACAAATCCATCAAGGAATCGCTGTCAATCGGCTACACCCGGTTCTATGAAATTGTAAAAAAAATGGATGCGATGCGGTTGATTAACCTGCAGTACCGTGACGGGAAAGGCAGAACCCGTATCATAACCCTTCGGTATGACCCGGCAAAAGTTCTCGAATATCTCGTATAACGCCGGATCAGTTTGAAAAATATTATCTGTTCCCAGACCCTCTTTTATGATGCAGGGGTTTTTGTAAATGTTGAGTGTTAATGAACTGGCACTGGAAATATTCGAGAATTTAGCCGAAATTCCCGAAGAATTCAATTGTACCTACCATGAACTGGATAACGGGGCACGCATAGTAGACTGCGGTGTAAGCACGCGTGGGGGTTACGCAGCTGGCCGCGCCTTTACTGAAATTTGCATGGGTGGACTGGGAGAGGTGAACTTCCGGATGGGGCACATCAAGGAATTCCCCATGCCGTTTATTGACGTTATGACGGATTTCCCCTCCATCTCATGCCTGGGATCACAGAAAGCAGGATGGACGGTCAAAACCGGCAACTATTTTGCGATGGGCAGCGGCCCGGCGCGGGCACTTTCTCTCAAACCAAAACATACTTTTGAAGTGATTGAATACGAGGATGATTTTGACTGGGCTGTTATCTGCCTTGAGAGTGATCACCTTCCAAACGCAGAGGTCATGTCAAAAATTGCAGAAGACTGCAATGTAGATGTCGCCAATGTCTGTGCAGTCGTTGCTCCCACTTCTTCAATAGTCGGCTCGATCCAAGTTTCCGGACGCTGTGTCGAAACCGCAATCTATAAACTCAACGAGCTCGGGTTTGATACACGAAAGGTCATAGCCGCGATGGGAACCGCACCGGTCCCGCCGGTCAGGGGCGCAAAGCTCGCTATGGGTGTCACCAATGATGCCACCATCTATCATGGCAGGATAAATCTCACGATGAATGCACCCGAGATCAAGGACTACCTCGAGAAGATCCCGAGTAACAAGTCCAAGGGATACGGAAAAC